>JBGUVL010000001.1:0-3220 GCA_045134375.1 Breznakia sp.
CTTTAATGAAAAATCCAGTTCACGATAAAATAAAATCTCCTGCATGCGAAAAAGAGAATTTTCATCATAAAACCGATAACCGGTAAATCGATCGATTTCCGCCGGCTTTAGCAAACCGATTTCATCGTAATAATGCAGTGTGCGTACGCTCACACCGCTAAATTCGGCAAATTCTTTAATCTGCATTTTCATATTTATCACCCCTGGACAAAGTATGCACCCTGACGCAACGTGAAAGTCAAGCACCCTGCATTACTTATTTTCGCATTTTTTTATTTTCAATGTCATATACCACGCATATGTACCGCAAACCACTACCATGAACAGGCAGGAAATCACATTTTTTTGAGGCGTCATTGCTTCCTCATTTGCAAAAACACTCAATGCATTAAATACACCGTGGGTAAGGATACATGGAATCAGACTTTTCGTTTTATAAAAAATCATTACAAACAGCAAGCCGGCGGCCACGGCATAAATCACCTGCAAAAGATTCGGTAATAATTCCGCACCGGAACCATTGATCAAATTCACCAGGTGTCCGACGCCAAAGGTAATGCTTGATACAAGCACCGCAGATTTTATGTCATTTTTTGCCATGGCACAAAATAAAAATCCACGAAAGATCATTTCCTCAAGAAAACCGACACAAAGCATGGACAGCATATAGAAAACTGCCTCAAGAACGGACAGTTCTGTATGAACGCCCTCCCAAAGATTCACAGTCAAAAGCGCCGCCAAAGGTATGTAATACAGCATTTTGGAAGCCGGGATTTCCGGTTTGCAAAGACCGTAGGTTTTAAAGAGCTGATGCTTTCTGACAAAATAAAATAATGTCCCGGAAAGCAATATCAGAATCGGCAGCGTAATCATCTTTTGCATGCCGATGAGATCCGAGAAGTAATCTCCCATGGATGCAAGCACACAATAGACCCCAATCCACGCCAGGGCAAAACTGATTTCATTTTTTTCATATAGTGCTTTCATATACCAACCTCTCATTCTATCCTATCAGCTTCCACGCATAATCAATTGTCATTAAAAATAACATAAAAAATCCTTTATCGTTATCTTTGTTCAAGGTATTTTTTCCATTGAGTAGCATATCTTGTACCCCAGCTTACTGATGTAATCTGTGAATAACGAATTTCCAAACCATCCTCATCCCATATGCCATCCGCGTCAAACGATTTAAAATATACTTTATCTTTCAAAATTTTCTCGATAACACCAATTGCAAATTGTTCATTAAACGAGTTTTCTATTTGAATATATGTATCCAATTTAGCCAGAGACTCAAAAATACTTTTCCAGTTACTAATGTCAATGTTAGGATTCGTAACTTGGTCTACAATCCCAAACAGTTTGTTAATTTTATGACATGTATCATCTTTAATTTCAATTTGCTTCAAATGTGAAATTTTTCTGATACAATATCCATCTAAAAGAAAATCATCTTCTTCCTGACCTAAGATAAATTTTTCATTTACAGCATTTGGATAATAATAACGATAATTTTGATCATATGTAAAATAACAACGGCAAATAAGCGTTTCTTCAATTCCCCTCTGTATCAAATCTAATTTTTCCTGCTTTCTCATTGTGTACCCTCCCTCAAATAATAATATTATACCGCCATTGCTGAAACCGTAAAAACATGCAATACAATTCTCATCCTGAATTACAATAGCATTGCCTCTAAATTATCCAATGAGAACTGAACCGCTTTTGGATATTGCTCTCTTTCAACTTTATCAACAAATGCTTTCATCTCAGCTTTATTCTTTTCATTTATGATTTCGGAAAACACATTTAATACCGAGCACTGCACCTGATAGTCGTTAATTTTAAATAAATCTATCAGTTTGCAAAAGTACTCTTCATAACCTAATATATATAATCCTTCATAAATCCCGATTAAAACATGTGAATTATTTTCTCGCTTTTCCAATTCCAGCAAAAGTTCTTCCGTCGATTGAGGGCACAAACTTTTTCCAATCCATGCCAAACCAAAAGTAGCATACTTTCTAACCAAAACATCCGGATCATTCACTGCATTTTTAAAAACATGATAACTTTTCTCGCAACAAAATACACTAAGAGAATCAATGGCCTCAACACGAACCAAAGAATCTTTATCTTTTGCTAACTTGCATAAAACATCCACTGCGCAAACACTTCCGGTATCGTAAACCAACGCCTTTGCCAAAAAACCTCTAACTGTACTATCTTGACTTTTTGCCATTTTCCAAATCATATATGGGGAATATTTTTCGGATAAAGGAAACTGTTGGACATATGCATCGCATAAATTCTGTATATATCTGTCATATTTTTTCATTAGTGCGCTCCTTTTTTATCGATAGATTTTAATTTATATTACAAATGATTCGCCCTCTCCATCAACTTCATAATCCTTGGCCGATTATATCTTTGCATTATAACAAACATTCCGTCAAAACAGGCTGCAAAAACAGAGGTAATGACAAAAACCGGGAATGCCCCAAAAGGAATTGCGGCCAAAACAGGAACAAAACTTAGCACTATAATCACCTCGTGCACCAGCTCTGCCTGACACGTTGCCTGTGCAATTTCATCCCACGTATGCAACTTGTTATCAAAACAGTCCGGATCATAGGCTCCCATTTTACCTTTCCACTTTTTGACCTTTAGTTTCTTATATAACTTTTGCTCAATTTCGCTCACCTGAAACCATTTCTTATGATAATCCACACGATTGTTCAGCAACCGATCAATCATCCATCCGGTGAGCAGGCGCATTACAAAATGGTAGGTAATTGTTCCAAATGTAATCAATAATCCGAGGCTCTGCTCTATTTTCATATTTCTATACAAAACAAAGCAAACGATTGTAAGGAATATGGAAATCCATGTGATTTGTTTCATTTTCTTTGCCATAAAATCACCTGTGTTCTGTTCATTATTAAGTTGATTATACCACTATTCTTGCCTTGACATCAACATGGATGAATAAACCACCAAAACAATACCGAGAATGAAACATACACACCCCCAAATGGTATCCAACTGATTAGCGAAGAAACCTATCAATACACTACCTAATAACATCACGAATATCTACGTCGAAGAAATCCGCAATTTTAATGAGCACCCCAACATCAGGCATATTACTGCCTGTTTCCCATCTCGATACAGACCTTCGGGATATGTTGAACTGCTCAGCAAGTTGTTCCTGCGT
>JBGUVL010000002.1:0-38546 GCA_045134375.1 Breznakia sp.
CAAAGCAATCGAAAGCAGATTCATAATTCCTTCTGTGTTTTTCATTCACTTTTCACAGAGATAAATTTTCTGGTTTCTGTTATTCGATGGATCAATATTTATTTGGACAGCATCATGGATGTTGACAGAAAATATGTTTCCACTACTGATTCTGCGATCTTTCCCAATAGGGTTATGATCAACAGAAACACTACACTAATTTCATCAAAAAACAAAAAAACCAATTTCATATCAAAAATCCATTGGTTTTTTTTATTATTTCCAAAGTGGCTGTGGATAAACCCCATCTTCAATTAGTTTTGCAATTCCTGCTTTTACCATTGGTTTATCTTCTTGATACGTAACGCCATACCATTTATCATTGCTAGAGAGCATAGTAACACTGATTTCCCCATTTCGTAGCATTCTACCAATTTCCATAGGGATAAAGTATTCACTCTTCAATGGATTTCCTGGAACTTCTTCCTGAAAGAATTCTTCAAAACGAGAATAGAAGCGCTCTATCACATTTTCTTTAAATGCCCACATATTCATTGATACCAAAGAATCTGCCGGCAATGTTTCCCAAGTGGCACCATCATCCATCGTATGCTCAATGACATCTTTGTGAACTTCAATCTTGGTCAATTCTCTTACATTCGTTAATTTACCATTTTCATAGCTGCATACGCCACGAGCAACACTTCCATATTCGCTTACGGTATTTCCTAAACGGTACCCTACCATTGCATATTCATCATCGTTCGTGCTTGTTGTCAAAAATTCATACAATGTCTGGAAAGCACTTACTCCATAGTAATCATCCGCATTGATAACCGCAAAAGGAGCATCCACGATATCTTTGCAACACATAATCGCATGTGCGGTTCCCCATGGTTTTACACGTCCTTCTGGAACAACGCATCCTACCGGCAATTTATTAAGATCTTGATAAACATATTCTACCTCGCAATATTGGCTCAGTTTGTCCCCTATTGCTTCTTTAAAATCCTTTTCAATTTCATGCTTGATAATAAATACAATCTTTTTAAAACCAGCACGAATCGCATCAAATGCACTCAATTCTAATATAATTTCTCCATTGGGACCAATCGGATCAATCTGCTTTAATCCTCCATAACGGCTTCCCATACCAGCCGCAAGTACAACTAAAATCGGATCTTTCATCTTGTAACTTCCTTTCAACTTCTTTTTATTTATTGTAACATACATTATTGGTAAAGCAATATTTACTCGACAGAAAGAAAATAACCTAACTGTAATTACTACGAAAAATAAGACCTTTTTCTTTCACACCAGCATAACAAAATGAATTGCTCCTTACTTTTTCAATTAACTCTTTTTTCATTTTATTGAAAATAGCATCTTATTATTTTTTAAAATTAAGCTATAATAATACTATGAGAAGTTGTGGAATCGTTTGTGAATATAACCCTTTTCATAATGGTCATATTCACCACATAGAAGAAACAAGAAAAAAAACGAATCCTGATGTCCTTGTTTGTGTGATGTCAGGCAATTTTGTGCAACGGGGGGAACCAGCCATTGTCGATAAATGGCAACGAGCACAATGTGCTGTTGAGCACGGTGTTGATGTGGTGTTTGAACTCCCTTTTCTCTATGCATTACAAAGTGCAAATTATTTTGCTCATGGCGCGATCAGTGCACTGAAATTAGCAAAAGTAAATGATATCGTCTTTGGCAGTGAATCCAATAATATTGATGTGTTACACCAACTTTCCAGCATCACTTCACAAGAAATATTTCGAACACAGGAGATTTCCCCTGCAAAAGCATACGAACGCCTCTATGGCACATTAAACGCCAATGATATCCTAGGTATCAATTATTTAAAAGAACTCGAAGGAAGCGACATTACAGCACATACGATTCAAAGAACGAATTGCTATCATGAAGAACATCTGAATCAGCGCTTTTCTAGTGCCACTTCCATTCGAAAAGCAATTGCAATGAAAGAAACATGGCAAAAGGAAACACCAATGCAATTACAAGAAGAAATTCATTGGATGAAGGAATATTATCCATTGATTCAAATGCTATTGCTGACATTCCCAAGTGAGCGTCTTCATGAATTATTCTTAATGGATGAGGGAATTGAATATCGATTGATAAAAAACGCCAAAAAATGTATGGACTATGATTCTTTTATCCAAAGTAGCATCAGCAAGTGTTATACTCGTAGTAAAATTCAAAGAACCTTGATCCATCTTATGATGCATACAACAAAAGTAACAGTAAATACAATGCCAAAAATGGATACCCTTCGCTTGCTAGCCTACAATGAAAAAGGAAGAAATTATCTCAAATGGTTAAAACAACAGGAAGTAAAAATTGCAAGTCGCTTTAATCAAATTCCAAAACCGTATCGTTTGATGGAATACAAAGCAGCTTGCCTTTATAGCTATCCTTTTGAAGATGACATACGAAAAAAAATCATGCAGAAAGAACTATCGACACCGATCTTCATAAAAAAAGAGAATTGACAACACTATAGTGTTTGCCGATTCTCTTTTATAATCGATACTCATAAAGACAGGTGAGATACCCTTTCCCTAAATCCACTTTTTCTTTCAATTGAAAGCCATTTCTTTCATAAAATCTTCTCAATTTATCTTTATATTCTCGTACATCAAGTTTGACCACATCATAGCCACGTTCTCTTCCCTCTTTCTTAAAAAAGGTAAGAATTTGATCAGAGATCCCTCTTTTCTCTGCCACATCCAAAACCATAACTTTATGAATATAAAGCGCCGCTTTAGGCGGATCCTGTTGCCAAAATTCAGGATCATAATCCGTAATGACAAAAGCTCCGATCGGTGTAATTTCATCATCTTCATAAACGATATAAAACTGATCGATCGTATAAGTTTTTGATAATGTTTCCCACAAAACATCCTGTGGTTTCCATTGTTCAATATGCTTTTTTTCTAATTGCTTGATTTTCTTCAAATAAAGCCATTCAATCATTACCTCATCATGATGATGAGCACGTTTAATGATTGCCATCCATTTCCCCCCTTTTTAATCAGCTTCCTCATGAACTGATAAAAAAACATGAAGCAAAGCAAGCCTACGTTCATGTCTTTTTTTGATATTACAGATTTTCTACATTGTGATATACATTTTGTACATCATCGACATCATCTAACAATGTTAAAAGACGAGCAAACATTTCTTTATCTTCGCCTTCTAATGTTACATAGTCATTAGGAATCATGGTTTGTTCTAAAACTTCATAATTCACATCAGGAATCATTTCATCAATGGCTTCTTTTGCCTTATAAAGATCCTGCGGAGCTACTGTAATTTCCATATGTTCTCCATCTGCCACACTGATTTCTTTGACATCTACTTCTGCCATTAATAAAGTTTCTAACATAGCATCTTCATCCGTATATTTAATGACTAACATACCAACGGATTCATAGTTAAATGAAACACTGCCACTAACCCCTAATTTAGCGTGAGACTTATTGAATGCTCCACGTAAATCAGCAATGGTTCGATTCGCATTATCAGTTAAGCATTCAACAACGATGGTAGCACCACCACCAGAACCAAAACCTTCATAAGTTGAACTAGAATAATCTTCCCCAGCTCCTCCTTTTGCTTTTTCGATTGCTCTTTTAATAACATCAGCAGGAACCTGGTTTGCCTTTGCTTTATCAATACATTGTTTCAATGCAACATTCATTTCTGGATCAGGTACACCATTCTTTGCTGCTACATAAATTTCCTTACTGTGCTTAGAATATACTTTTGCTTTTGCTGCTGCTGTTTTTGCCATGGATGCAGCACGGACTTCAAAATGTCTACCCATGATTCATCACCTTCCAAATTTACTCGAATATTATATCAGAATTCCCCTATATCTACAATAAAAATCACAAAATCTATTATTTTTTCAAGTTTTTTTCTACCTTTCGAAAGGGATCATGTGAAATCTCACACAATCATGCTTTCTTTCCCCCATCCAAAAAAATCTATGCTATACTACTAACAGGAGGAATCACCATGGAAAATCGATTAAATAAAACAATACAAAACCTTCAAATCAGTGGCATTCGTCAATTTAATCAAATGGCAGATAAAATCGAAGGTTGTATTAAATTTACTTTAGGAGAACCTAATTTCAATAGTGATTACACAGTGAAAAAAGCTTGTAAGAAAGCCATTGACAAAAATAAGACCCATTACTCTAGTAATGCAGGCATTGAGGAACTAAGAAAAAAAATAGCAGATGATGTTTATTTGCGTTATGGAACCAAATACGAAAAAGAAGAAATTATTGTTACCGTAGGGGCAAGCGAAGCTCTTAGTGTAGTATTAAGAACCATTCTAAATCCAAACGACCAGGTCATTGTTTTTGAACCGGCATACCCTGCCTATCGACCTTTAATTGAAATGTTCAATGCAAAATATATTGGTATTGATACTTGTGATGATGAATTTCAAATCATGGAAAAGAAACTGGAGCGTTGTATTACAGAAAAAACAAAAGCCATCCTATTGACTTCCCCCAACAATCCCACTGGTGTTGCCTATCACAACGATAGTATCAATGCGGTTTTAAACTGCATTAAAGATCGGGATATCTTTGTCGTTTGTGATAATATCTATGATGAAATCATTTATGAAGATATTCCAAATTTTGTAACCAAGCAAAGAGAGAGAAACAAAATTATCATGACCCAATCTTTTTCCAAAAGCTATGCCATGGCAGGTTACCGCCTTGGTTATATTTGTGCCGATAAAAGCATCTCTCGCCATCTGCTAAAAACACACTCCTATCTTGTTAGTGGCGCAACCACATTCGTCCAATATGCCGGTTTGGCTGCATTGAACACCAACAATAGTAAAATGGTCGAACAATACAAGAAACGACGTGATTATGCCTGTGAGCGTCTCAATCAGATGGGAATTTCCATCACTCCACCACAAGGAGCCTTCTATTTGTTTATCAATATTTCCCAATTTCAGATGAACAGCTATGATTTTGCCCTTCACCTCTTACAGAAATACAAAGTATGTGTCGTACCAGGGCGTTATTTTGGCGAACATTGTGATGATTATATCCGAATCTCTTACGCTTGCAGCGACAATGATCTCAAGGAAGGATTCGATCGTATCGAATGCTTTGTGAATGACTTTAACAACCAAATACCGAGATAAAAAAGTTTCATTGAAACTTTTTTATTGTTTTATGACCAACTGAGTCATAATGGTTTCAAGCTCTTGTTTTTTAGGTAAAGATAAGTCATCCAAATAAATCACGAATGCCCGTTTCCAAACCATTTCTTCTTGGTCGAGTAACTCTTTCACATAGGAAAACGAAAATTTGCTTGGTTCTGGTTCCATGATTCGTAATAAAAGAGCCATTTTTAACAAAGAACATTTTTTAAAAAAAACTTCACATTGAGAAAGAGTAAGAAGATCATGATTCAGCAAATCATGCAAATCATACACATTTTCTAATTTGATAAGATACTCCACCTGTTCTTGTTTTGTCATTTTTTCTAATTTTTCTAAATGCTTCATAAAGATTGAATAAGGGGAAGCTTCATTTAATGTAACACACCATTTCCCCGTTTGCTCTTGTTCATAAACCAATTGACTTTCCCCTCTCATGAATTGGCGAAAAAATGTCAGCAATTGTTTTTCGTAAGCGAAAAAATAATCGCCGATGGATTTTGGTAACATTTGTTGAACTAATACCATGATTCTTTTCACTTCGTTTTCTAATTCAACATACTTGAGATGTTGTTTTAACATCTCGCCTTGATGTTGATCCATTAAAATAGAACTATTATTATGCAAGGCTAAATTCGCCGCAAATTGGTAAAACAACCGCTCACAAAGACTCTCATTACTTTGAAAAAAAGAAATTTGATACTGGTCTTCATATTGTTGGATAAAGTGGTCTAATTCCTCTTTCCACAGCAACACAAATCGGGTTTCAATGTGTAATCTTTTGCTATAATAAAGTACCAAATTACATCCTTGAAGATGATACATCTCATGGTATAAAGGCAAACCATCAATTAATGGATAATCAAGATCTTCTCGACAATGAAAAGCAAAAAAACGACCTCTTTTTTTTTGTAACAGTGCTAAATAGGAAGGAATCTGTTCTCGGATAACACGATCCAGCCGCTCGGAATACATGGACAGACCGCTTTGTGCTAACCATTCATGCTCAATTTGAATGGTCATAATCTTTTCTTGAACGATTTGCTTTCCCATCACAATCAATTCATTCAATGATTTTCTTTGAAATAACATAAGTTCATTTTCTTTTTCCATCACTTCATTGATCAAATGATCAAAATAATGTAATAACAAATGATAATAGGGGCGTTTTACAACACTGCTTTTCCCTTCATTGAAATGAACTACCATTTCTTTTAGATGCTCCTTCTTTTCTTTGTTTAATTCCCTCCTTCTTTTTTCATTAATGATCCTTTGCTGCAATGCTTTCATCAGCCAATCTTCAAATGTCATAATGGTTTTTCTATTCTCATTTATTATTTGTAATTCATTCATCTTTTCACCTCTTGTAAAACGGTTTTTAAAACCTCTTGCAGCAGCAACGCATCCACACAACCTAAATGACACGCATACTGTTTTTTCAAAGTGGTAAAAATTTGTTCATCAGAAATGGTAAAAGAACAGCGACTACGCACAAAATAGTAAGCTTTGATGATTTCTTTTAACGATTTCATTTTATATTTTCCATTCCCATAACCAGAATGAAGCAACCAATCACTAATCATAACAATGCGATTACCATCGCTTTCTACAATGTTAAATTCATTACAAACTTTCTCACAATATCGCAATAACTGTTGCATTTCTTCTTGATTTAATGGGTTTGTCCTTTGTAACTCCGTTTTGTTATTTTGCTTTAATTCATTCATAAATCATTGCCTCCCTTTTACTTAATACCATAGCAATCAATGGATTACCATTCTTGAAAAAATTGCTATTTTGTGGTAATATAAAGGCAGAAAAAAAGTGGAAAGAATGTCATTTTATCTCATTCTCTCCACTTTTATTTTTGTTTCATTAAAACCAAAAAGAACCAATTTGATAAATTAGAAATGCGACCAGATAGGCAACAACCGTTTGAAATGCTGCCGTTAACAATGCCTGTGAATAGGAACCAAGTTCCCGTTTGGTTGCCGCAAAAGCGGCAACACATGGCATATACAACACAGTGAAGACCAAAAACGCATAAGCGCTTAATGGCGTAAAAATTTCATTTAAAGAAGCACTTAAAGCAACGCCGCTTGTACCTGTCAACACGCTCAAAGTTGACACAACACTTTCTTTCGCACTAATCCCCGTCAAGATAGCTGTACTAGCACGCCAGTCATTAAAACCAATCGGAATGAATACGACAGCGAATAAAGAACCTATTTTCGCCAACATAGAATCAGCACTATTTACGACAAATTCCAAATGGAAATTAAAGCTTTGTAAAAACCAAATCAACATACTCGCTACAAAAATAATCGTAAATGCTTTATGCAGAAAGTCTTTTGCCTTCTCCCACATATGAAGCAAGACACTTTTCGCATCAGGAATTCGATAGGCCGGCAATTCCATGACAAATGGAATGGGATTGCCTTTAAACAATGTATTTTTTAATAACAAACCACACAAAACCGCAACGATCATACCTAACACATAAATCGAAATCATCACAAGTGCCGTGTGCTGTTTGAAAAAAGCAGCACATATCATACCATAAATAGGAAGTTTCGCACTGCATGACATGAAAGGTGTTAGGATGATGGTCATTTTTCGATCTCGATCACTACTCAATGTACGGCTTGCCATAATCGCAGGAACACTACACCCAAATCCAATCAACATAGGAACAAAGCTTTTTCCCGATAGACCAATTTTTCGAAGTAATTTATCCATGACAAAGGCAACTCGTGCCATATAGCCAGAATCTTCCAATAGGGAAAGAAAGAAAAACAAAATAACAATAATTGGCAAAAAGGATAATACACTTCCTACTCCTGCACATATTCCATCAATTATCATAGAATAAATCCAATCACTTACTCCGACATTGGACAAAAAATCCGCAAGATAATTCGTTCCTAATTCAATAAAGAATTCCAAATGCTCCTGCAAAAAACCACCAACACGAAAGGTAAACGCGAAAACACAAAGCATAATCCCAAGAAAAATAGGAATTCCTAATATCTTGTGTGTCAACCATTGATCCAATTTTTCTGAACGTAATTGCTCTTTGGTCTCATTATGCTTTACCACACATTGAGAACAGATTTCCTCAATATAGGAATAGCGCATATCCGCTAGTGCTGCTTCACGATCCGTATCTAAAGCATGTTCCATAGATGCTACAATATGTTCAATGATATGCTTATCATCTTCATGTAAATCAATAGAGGAAAACATTACTTGATCTCCTTCTACTAATTTTGTTGCCGCAAAACGCAATGGATACTTCGTATGAATCACATGATCTTCAATGATATGTTCAATCGCATGAATCGCTTTGTGCTGTTCTCCACGACAAAAATCATGTTCTTCTATTTTTGGCTTTTGCTTGACCACTTTATAAATCGTATCCAACAATTCCCCAATACCTTCATTTTTACTAGCCGAAATCGGTACGCATGGGATATGAAGTGCTTCACTCAACTTCTTCACATCGATACTATTTCCACTCGATACCACTTCATCCATCATATTTAGCGCAATTACCATCGGTTGATCCAATTCCATCAATTGCAATGATAAATAAAGATTACGTTCAATGTTTGTCGCATCTACGATATTTAAAATGACATCCGGGTGATCGTCTAAAATAAAATCACGTGTTACAATTTCCTCACTGGTATAAGGAGATAGAGAATAAATACCAGGTAGATCTACGATACTAGTATTCTTCATCCCTTTGACCATTCCTTCTTTTTTCTCTACGGTAACCCCTGGAAAATTACCGACATGCTGATTACTGCCCGTAAGCCGATTGAATAACGTTGTTTTCCCACAGTTCTGATTTCCAGCTAATGCAATCAGAACGGATTTTTCCTTATTCATCGATTTCCTCCACGACGATCTTAGCCGCATCTTCCAATCGAATCGATAAAGAATAACCACGCAAATGAAGTTCAATAGGATCTCCCATTGGCGCAATTTTATTTACTTTTACTTTAGTTTTCGGCGTTAGTCCCATGTCTAACAAACGATGACGAAGCTCACCTTCCCCACCAACCATCTGAATGACACCATATTTTCCAACCATAAGCTGATCTAATGTCATTTTTCTCACTTCCTTTTTTAAAATTAACTTAATATAACATTTTCACCATAATGTTACCACTCACTAACAATATAGTCAATTCCTCAATCGTTGCAATTTTTTCCTTCTTATGCTACTCTATGTTGCGTTAAGTTAGAATTTCGACAAGGAAGAATACCATACACGAATAACAATATTGCGCTTCTTGTTTTCCTTTCCATCCATCCCTAGAGGCGCTGCACAGGAGATATTGGCAATCCTTGTGGATTCGTGAAATCAAATATATCAATATCATTGGAAACGTTAATTCAAAAAAAAGGATCCTTGTCCAACAAGAGAAAACAGCGTTTCGTCTACAACATTTACACTTGATCAAAAAGACAACTCCATCGTTTTATCAATAAAAAGAAATTCAACCAAATCTTTTTATCCGCTCTTTCAAGCATTAAGTGAGAAAGAAAAATCAATATTAAACACAATAGGATGCATTGGAAAATGCAAAAACAAAGGAAAGGAGAATCGCAATGATAATGAAAATAATTGTTTGCTTTTTCGCAGGGATGGGAGCTGGCTTAGGCACTGGTTTTGCAGGAATGAGTGCTGCGGTCGTGATTTCCCCTATGTTGATTACATTACTAGGTAGCAACGCTTATGAAGCCGTTGGAATAGCGTTAGCCAGTGATGTGTTGGCAAGTGCAGTATCGGCTTATACGTATGGAAAAAATAGAAATCTAGATATTAAAAATGGAATCTTGATGATGACATTCGTCTTGCTCTTTACCTTGATTGGTAGTTATGTTTCCAGTTTTGTTCCAAATACCACAATGGGAGGATTCTCTATGTTTATGACATTGCTTATGGGAATCAAATTTCTTGTGAAACCAATTAACAATCCAACCGTTGGAAATGAAGAAAATCCTAATAAACGAAGAATAAAAACCATTCTGATGGGAAGTATTGTGGGCTTTATTTGTGGATTTATTGGTGCTGGAGGAGGTATCATGATGCTGTTTGTCCTAACCAGCATCCTCTCATATGATTTAAAAACAGCCGTTGGAACAAGCGTATTTATTATGACCTTTACGGCCTTTACAGGGGCATTTTCTCATTTTATGATTGGTGGGCTTACCGAATATGAATGCTTATTTTTCTGTATCTTATTTACCTTGCTGTGGGCTAGAATAGCAGCGAAACTTGCCAATCGATCCACACCAGAAAGATTGAATCGAATGACTGGTGGTGTATTAGTTATTTTAGGAATTCTTATGATTTTCATTCCTTTGATTCAATAAAAAACGCTGTGAATCAGCGTTTTTTTACTACCAAGTACGAGATTTCATTTCTTTAAATTGACCAACCGTAGAAACATGAGCGTTTAATCCACCATCAACAGTAACAACCTGTCCTGTGAAATATTCACTTTCATCGGATGCCAAATAAACACACATATGTCCAATATCTTCTGGGCAACCATAACGATTTACCATAATGTTATTTAAGAAAATATCTTTTAATATCTGAGGTACATACGCTTCATTTTCTGGTGTTACGATCAATCCAGGTCGTACACAGTTACAACGAATACCTTCTTTTCCATACTGTAATGCAGTTGATTTTGTCAGCATATCAACACCTGCTTTTGCACAAGCATATGCCGTTGATCCAAGATCTCCTCCACAGGAAGCCATAGAACCAATATTAATTATAGAACCACCATTTTCATTTTTCTGTAAATATGGAATAACGCATTTCGTTGCATAGAATGTTCCACGAACATCACTTTGGAACACCGCATCCCACATTTCTAATGTCAATTCATCAACACGACCATCTTTTAACCCAACATTAGCAGCATTATTAACTAAGATATCGATCTTTCCATATTTTTCTGCCGTATCTTTAAATAAAGCTTCAATACTTTCCACTTTTGTGATATCCATAAAGTGGTAAGAAGCTTCTCCACCTTCTGCAACGATACGATCAACAACCGCCTGTCCTTTTGCTTCACGACGACCACAAATGACAACTTTTGCACCTTCTGCTGCATACAATCTTGCAATTCCTATTCCAATTCCACTAGTTGAACCAGTGACAATGGCAACTTTGCCTTTTAATCTGTCCATTTTCAATTCCTCCTAAACATTATCATCCAACTTATGTTTTGACAGTATAAAACAACATATGTTAGCGCTTACTTAAGCTATAACGCAGAATAAAAAATAAATCAAATAGATTGCATGAAAAAGGCCATAATCAATCACTTTTTATGATTGATTATGGCAGATTACTTTATTTTTAACTAGTAATCAAATGATGGATTATTGCGATAATAGTTATTGGAGTCTAAATGGTCTTTTGCAAATTCCAAGGCTTCCCCAAAACGTTGATAATGAACGATTTCCCGTTGGCGTAAAAAGCGAATGACATCGCATACATCATCATTATCAACCAAACGTAAAATATTATCATAAGTTGTTCTCGCCTTCTGTTCCGCAGCCATATCTTCACTTAAATCGGTAATCGGATCCCCTTTGGATTGAAAGTATTGAACACTAAAAGGTACACCGCCAGCGGAAACTGGATAAATGCCAAGAGTATGATCAACAAAATAATCATCGATACCGGCGCGTTTGATTTCTTCTACCGATAACCCATCCGTTAACTGATGAACTAATGCGGAAATAATTTCTACATGAGCTAATTCTTCCGTAGCAATGTCGGTTAATAATGCTTTCATTTCAGGCCAAGGCATTGTATAACGTTGCGAAAGATAACGAAGCGCAGCCCCTAATTCTCCATCTGGTCCACCTAATTGTGTAATAATCGTCATTGCCGCTTTTGCATCTCTTTTTCTGATATTTACTGGGTATTGTAGTTTTTTCTCATAGATCCACATATTAGCACTCCTCTCCCTGTTTTTCCCATGGCCATGGAGAAGCAACATAGGAACCATAATCATCACTAAACATGCTGCGGTTTGTTAATAATCCATGTTCTCTTTCAAAGCGCTGTGTTGCCATGGTCAGTTTTCGCTTCGTACAGCGATAGTATTCTCTCGCTTTCTCATCATTCGGATTCAAATCTAAAAATAATGTCGTATCCTGAAGCGCAAAATCAAGTTCCTGAATTTCTCGTAATTGTTCTACTCGATTCCCCCGTCTGCGATTGCTATTTCTTTCATTAAAACGTACTTCACTATTTCTTCTACGATTCCGTTCCACAAAATAATCATCATCGCTATCACCATTTCGATCACAATCTCTGTCTCGATTGCAGTCTCTGTCTTGGTCACAGTCTCTGTCTCGATCGCAGTCTCTGTCTCGATCGCAATCTCTGTCTTGGTCACAGTCTCTGTCTTGGTCACAATCTCTGTCTCGCTCACAGTTTTGATCCCAATCGTATTCGACATAGCGACAATCGCCATTATTTCTTTCAAAATCGTAATCTCTATCGCGCATTCGAATCTCTCCTTCCTACTCTCCAAGGTTTATCTAATTCGGTAAAAATCGTTCCACGACGAAATCCTTCTTCGGTTCGATATAGTTTCTGAAAACATTGTTCTTTGATTGAACTAATCGTAAGCTGCAGTCTATCTCTGGACTGATTTCTGTTTTGATCTCTCATTTGATCCCTCCTGATTTATCGTATGAAAAATAATAAATTCCATCTGGGTAAGTATAGGAAAAACACTGGCAAATGCCAGTGTTAAATTTCAATTTCTTTCATTCTGATCAGTTCTACCACTGCCTGTGCTCTGCCTTTAACGCCTAGTTTAAGCAGCACATTGGAAATATGATTGCGCACCGTTTTATCTGAAATCCCTAATAAATAGGCAATTTCTTTGGTCGTGTAGTTTTGAATCAGAAGGTCGAAAATCTGCTTCTCTTTTGGTGTTAAAATTTTCATGATGGCACCTTCCTGATTCATACTATGTAAAAATCACTCCCATGTGTCATGAAAAAGAGAATAAATATTTTCTGCTACTTGTTTTGGAACGACAACTTCTAAGTCCGAAATCGATGCCTCCTTTAATCGCTTTAAACTTTTAAAATGATTCCAAAGCTTTTTCTTTCGAACCTCTCCTAATCCCTCGACTTCATCAAGAATCGATTTTGTTTGTGCCTTTTTACGTAATTTCTTATGGTATGTAATCGCAAAACGATGAACTTCATCTTGCATTTGCGTCAAAAGAAAAAATAAGGGACTGTCTTTTCTGATTTCGATAATGTTGCCATTTTCATCCATTAGATTACTCGTTCGATGCTTTTCATTTTTGACTAATCCAGCAATTATGATATCAATTTCCAAAGCATCCAAAATTTCCTTTGCTGCCTGAATTTGAAGTAATCCCCCATCGACCAATAATAAATCATTGGGTTGCTTCTGCTCTTTCAATAAACGAAAATAGCGACGATATATGACTTCTTTCATAGAATCCAAATCGCTTCGATACCCCTGCAAACGATAATGACGATATTCTTTTTTATTGGGAATCCCATCTTCAAATACAACCATCCCCGAAACATTGAATTTTCCTGAAATGTGGGAGTTATCGTAAATCTCAATCGTATGGATTTCTTTTTGAAAAAGAGCAGACAACATCGTCATGGCTTCTTCTCTTTGACTTTCCTTACGTTTTACCATTTCAAACTTTGTATGATGGGCATTCCGTGCATTTTCTTGAACCATCATTACCAAATGTTTCTTCTCTCCTCGTTGTGGAACGATCACATCGCAATCGAAATACTCATTGAGATCGATGGATAATCCTTTGGGAAGCAACACTTCTTGTGGTAGTGGATTATGGCCATAATACTGCAATAAAAAGGAAACAAAAGCCTCCTCTGGTTCCTCCACAATGGGAGCTATGGAGAGCGCTCGTTCAATGATTTTTCCATTTCTTAATATTAATCCTTGAATGCATAAATAATCTTTATCAAAGTAATAACCAAAAGCATCTCTATCTTTCTGATCTTTAAACATGACATTTTGAGATGATGTAGTATATTCAATGGAACGAATCTGCTCTCGCAACTCTGCGGCTCGTTCAAAATTCAAATCGTCACTTGCCTGTTGCATTTGGGTACTCAATTTCTGAATGATTTCTTTGGTATCTCCTCTTAAAAAGCGACGTATTTTATTTGCCATTTCATCATAAACACTCGTTTCAATGGAATGAATGCAAGGAGCCAAACATTGTCCTAAATGATAATAAAGGCAAGCTTTTTTAGGGATATTTTTACATTTTCTAAGAGGGTATAGATGATTCAACAAATTCTTCGTTTCATGCGCTGCTCTAGCATCAGGAAATGGGCCAAAATAGTAGGCATTTTTATCCTTATTGTTTCTTACAACGGAAAGCAATGGTGCTTTTGTTTTCGATAATTTAATGTATGGATAACTCTTATCATCCATAAACATGATATTGTACTGTGGCGAATATTCTTTAATTAAATTGATTTCCATCAACAACGCTTCTTTTTCACTGTTACAAACAATATATTCAAAATCATCAATATGAGAAACCAGTTTGGTCGTCTTATGATCATGAACTCCTCGAAAATAAGAACGTACTCGATGATTCAATTTAATGGCTTTTCCAACATAGATGATCTTACCCTCTTTATTTTTCATTAAATAGCAACCCGGTTTTGCTGGAAGTAAAGCTAACTTCTCGCCAATTTTTTCCATATTAGCCATTTTTTTCACCATGCTTTAAGGTAACCACGGTAGCACCAACGCCACCTTCGCCTTCTCCTCCCATACGGAAACTTTCTACATTTTTATTTTTCTTTAAATATTGGTGAATTCCTTTACGCAATGCACCGGTCCCCATTCCATGAATCAATCGTACTTGATAGACATGATTCAATAAACAGGTATCGAGATATTTATCCACCACAAACAATGCTTCTTCAACATGCATACCAATTAAATTACACTCCATACGAGCACTACTTGTGGTACGTCGACTCGAAATGCTTTTCACTGTCTTTGCTTTTCTTGGACGCTGCGTTGGTTCTAAGTCGCTTGTTTTTACATTCATTTTCATCCCATTCGCAAATACCGTTGCACGATTTCCTTTCAACGAAATAATCTCCCCATGATAGCCTAATTTCACCAATTTTACATAATCATTAACCTGGAATGAATGATTTGATTTCGCTTCACGAATTGGCTCTTCTTTCGCTTCTTCCTTTAACATCGTCTTTAGTGCGATCAATTCATGATCTTTCACGGATCGTTGTTTCATTCCCTTTAATTCTTCAATGATCATTTCAGCTTGTACTTTCGCTTCTTCTCTAATCTTTTCCGCTTCCTTTTGTGCGGCTTCTAGGATCGCTTGTTTTTCTCTCTGCCATTTCTTTTCTTGTTCATCCAGTAGCTGTTGCTTATCATTGATTGCTTTCTGATGCTGCTGTAATTGTTCTGCTTGTTGTGCCAATCGCATACGCTCTTGATCCAACTTTTCTATCAAGCGCTCATTTTCCCCTTTTCCTGCTTCTTTGAGCTGATATGCTTCGTTGATGATTGCTTCCTTCAAATGATATCTTCGTGCGATTTCCAATGCATTACTGCTGCCAGAATAACCTTCTAAATAATGATAGGTTGGCACCATTTTTTCCATATCAAACGAAACCGAAGATAGTAGGATGTCTTCCTGCTTTTTCGCATACTCTTTCAATCGACTATAATGCGTAGTAGCAATGCACATAATATCTTTTTTTCTAAAATAGTCCAGTACCGAAATCGCTAGACATTCTCCCTCATTTGGATCGGTCCCACTCCCCAATTCATCCAATAAAACCATCGAATGCGAACTGGCATGATCGGCAATCGTTGCTAATTTTGATAAATGTGCCGAAAACGTCGACAAAGATTCCACAATGGATTGTTGATCTCCAATATCTACATACACACCATCCAATAGCGGTAGTTGTGCACTTTCACATAGGATTGGAAAACCGGCATACGTCAACACAGTAAATAAACCAATCGTTTTTAACGTAACGGTCTTTCCCCCGGTATTGCTTCCAGTAATCAATAAATGATGATAAGGTTCCTTGATTTCATAAGTATTCGATACCACTTTATCAGGATCGATCAATGGATGTCTCGCATCTTTAAAATAAA
This sequence comes from Breznakia sp., assembly GCA_045134375.1. Taxonomy (GTDB): domain Bacteria; phylum Bacillota_I; class Bacilli_A; order Erysipelotrichales; family Erysipelotrichaceae; genus JBGUVL01. Next base: position 16,442 of record JBGUVL010000002.1, read on the forward strand.
GTCTGCCATTTTCTTTGACGTCCGCATAAACACCTTGTCTTTCATAAGCCCAAGTCGCTTTCGCAAATAAAGCATCGACAATTGTCATGGTATCAAGATCAGCAAAATACGAATGACACTGTGGTTTTACCAAAGCCGAAAGTTCTTTTAAAATACGATAGACTTCTTCTTCCTCCTGCGATTTTAATGACTGTAATGTATTGTTTAATCGCACAAGAATTTCTGGTTCAATATAGACTGCCTGGCCAGAAGCACTTTCCCCATGGATAAATCCTCGAATTTTATTTTTTTCGCTCGCTTTCACTAGGATACATGTGCGATTATTTCGAATTGCTGTTATGTTTTCCATCAGCGCTCCCGAATAGCGTGAAATTAAAGTCTGTGTTTCTTTCGTAATATTGGCTTCACAATCGCGAATACTGCGACGAATCCCTTTCAATGAAGGGGAAGCAGTATCCTTTATTTCATAGGAAGGTAAAATCGCATTAGCAATTGCGTTTACAATAGGACGCTGCTCATTTAATCCATAACATAAATCTTGGATTTCTGGTGTTGCAAGTTCACTTTGTTTCAAATAAGATAAAACGGAAGTAACGGCATTTGAAAAACGGCTAATCGCATACAACGAACGGGCATCCGCAACCCCGCCTTTCATAATGATTTTCAATGTATCACTAATATCACTTACTCCAGCAAAAGCAGGAGAACGATAGACTTCATAAAGTTGCAATGCTTCCTTACCACGTGTAAGTTCACGATCCACCCAAAGTTTAGAAAAATGAGGAGTTTCATTTAAAATATAAGATTTTCCCAACGAAAAAGAGCAGTATTTCGCAACTGCTTCTTTCATTAGATCAAATTCTAGCTGTTGATAATTCTCTTTCATGATCCATACCCATCCCTAATAACAATAAGCTTCATAACTTCTTCCTGTTCGGTTTCATTAAACCCTTGATTCACTAACCATTCCCGTATGTTCTTTACATCTTCGTCCATCAATTGCGTCGATGGCGTTACAATTTTCTGAATGCTTTCCATTCGAGAAAAATTATCATCATAAACAAACAACAATTGTCGATATACCTCTTTCACAACCGATAAATGACTTTCTTTTAACACCACATCCCCATTCGCAAACAATGGGGAACTAAGCACAAATGCGATCACAACCAAAATCACAAAACCATGCAGAAAGCCTAACACACTTCCCATAAGACGATTCGCTCCACCGAACAATGGAATATTGTTTAAACCTTTCAATAATGGTCGTAATAATGCAAATAGGAGCCCCAAAGCAATCAAAAATACGACAAATAACAACATTCGATTCAAAATCCAATAAATAGGAGAATCCAATATCGTTTCATTGAATAGACTATAGTCTTTTGGAAAAAGCATTATCTGATTGGAAAAATGACGCGAAAGATACCATGCGATAACAATCGAGATAATGGTCGACAATAATTCTGCCGCTTTCAAAACAAATCCTTGCTGATAACCATGATAAGTCAAAGCAATGATAATCACAAATGCGATAATGGTGACTAAAAAACTGAATTCTACTGGAAATATCATAGATCCACCTCAATTCTATTTTAAAGGATTCAATTGATTAATGCAACTTTCCCCCAGATTTGATAGAATAGGAAATGTAAAAACGGAGGAAAGAAGAATGAGTACATACACAAAAACAATGACTTTAGAAGCCATCCACTTGTTAGAAAAGAAATTAATGGAAGCCAAAGCAGAAAAAAGAAACACTCCTCCCTATGCTTTGTTTCAAATGAAAACAAGTGATTGTACCATCACTGCTTATCAAAGTGGAAAAGTGGTATTTCAAGGGGTTGGTGCCGATGTCTATGGGGATGAGAAAGAACAAAAAACAACTACTTTTCAACAAAGCTTTCCGCAATATGGCAGTGATGAGGTCGGTACCGGTGACTATTTTGGTCCCATCGTTGTTTGTGCATGTGCCATTACCGAAGCCGATCTTTCACTCCTTCAGACATTACCAATTCAGGATTCCAAACAATTAAAAGATCACGTTATTAAAAAGATAGCACCTCAATTGCAAGAACAGCTTACCTATTCCTTGCTAATTGTAGAAAATGAAAAATACAATCAGATTCACGCAACGAACAACATGAATGCAATCAAAGCAAAATTACACAATCAAGCGTTTCTGCATTTGAAAAACAAAATGAATGTGCCATTAGACAATATTATTATTGACCAATTTACACCACCGAACCAATACTATCGCTATCTAAGCCAAGAAAAACAAATCATCCACAATATTCACTTTGAAACAAAAGCGGAAAACAAATATCTTTCGGTTGCCTGTGCTTCGATCATTGCTCGAGCAACTTTTTTAACTGCTATCGAACAGTTGGAACAGCGCTTTGATTTTCATTTTCCAAAAGGCGCAGGAAAAAACGTTGATGAAGCAGGAGCAGCATTTCTAAAACAATATGGAAAAAACGCACTTTCCCAAGTTGCTAAACTTCATTTTAAAAACAGTGAAAAAATATTAGCAACATTAAAATAAATAATTCATTTCCGTTTTCTTTATTTTATTCATTAAAACGTTGGAATAACAAATAAAAATTTCTGTATTTAATAAAGATACTGATTTTTTATTGTTTTTTTTCTAATTATTGATACGATAGTAACGAGGAAAAGAAATGTCAAGGATTAAGGAACAGCGTCAAGTCAAAATCGAAAATCTCATCTATGAACAAGAAGAAATTAGTGTAAAAGAATGCGCCCATTTATTTAAAGTAAGTGAAGAAACCATTCGTAGTGACTTTCGTTTTCTAGAAGAAAAGGGAATTTTACAACGAATCCACGGAAAAGCAAGACTGCAGCTTTCTACTATAGAACCTTCCATGGCAATTCGCCAACAAGATCACAAACAGGCGAAAGAAAGAATTGCAAAAGCCGTACTTCCTTTCATTCCCGATGGATCACTAATTTACATTGATGCTGCCAGCACTTCCCTGCCCTTAGGAAAATTATTGCGCCTAAAAAAGAATCTTACTATCGTCACAAATTCCCATGAGCTCGTTTCATTGCTTTGTGAAAGCAAACACACAATTATAACGTTAGGTGGTATCGTGGATAAAAAAGGCAAAAGAATCATCGGTGATTTCGCCTTAAAAATGATGGAATCTCTGTATTTTGATGTAGGCATCTTAGGAATGGATGGCTGCCGCAATACCGATGGACCTGCCAATTTACAATCCGATGAAGTGAACCTTTCCATGATGGTCGTAGCTCATTCTCGTAAAGCGATTCTATTAGCGGATGAAAGTAAATTTCAAAAAACAGCCTATTATCGCTATGCTTCCTTCTCTCAATTTGATGCATTGATCACAACCGTATTGGCGGAAGCAGAGAAAAAACGCATACCGATTCCTACTATTATCGAAACAAGCAAAGGAGAACAAGAAAATGAATAAAATCGATTTACATATGCATTCCCAATATAGTTTAGATGGAGAAAAAAGCGTCAAAGAATTAATCGCAATTGCGAAGCAAAATGCAATTGAAGTTATCGCTATTGCGGATCACAACAGCACCCAAGCTTACCAAGATATCACCGGAAATGAAGAAGTTCGTATCATTCCTGCCATTGAGTTAGATTGCAGCTTTCAAGATCGTGATTTCCACTTATTGGGTTATTTCATTGATCCTTTTCATCCTATCTGGAATAAAATTCATACCTGTGTAGATGAAATGGAAAAACGATCCGGCATGGAGCGATTGCAATATATTCAAAATGAAATGGGCATAAAGATCAATCATGAAAAATTAAAACAGCTTTGTCCGAATGGAATCTATGAAGCAGAGAGTGTCTGTGAAGTTGCCTTATCCGAAGAGGAAAATCGAAATAACCCATATTTAAAAGAATTCTATCCTGGAGGAAAACATGGGGTTAGTCCCCTTGTTGATTTCTTTTGGGAATATTGTGCCAAAGGTAAAATAGCGTATTCAGAAATGAAATTTATGCCGATGGAAGAAGCCATCCGTATTTATCGTGAACAGAATGCTTTCATCGTCCTAGCTCATCCTGGTAATAATGTAAAAGAAGAGGATTCGCTATTAGAAGATATCATCGCATTAGGCATTGATGGTTTAGAAGTTTATAGTTCCTATCACAGTGATGCCCAAATACAATACTATGCTGCAGCTGCAAAGAAGCACAATCTTATTATGAGCAGTGGCAGTGATTATCATGGAAAAACAAAACCTAATGTAATAATGGGCGAGTGCCGAATGCCAAAGCAAGAGGAAGAAAAACTTCTTCATTTCATAAATAACTATACAAAATAACTAGCAGATCAATAACGATTTTATTTATCGTCCCCCCTCACACCACCGTTTTTACCGATTGCTATACAGCAATTCAAATCGAATCGAAATATGTTTTAACTAATTCTGGTCTAGCATTTTACTAGACCTTTTTCCTTTTTTGGAACATAAGGGTTTGGAAAAATATGCTCCATAGTGTACCCATCCTGCTTGTATCTCTTTATTAACAGAAACAAAAGTGGAACAAACAATAAAAACAATAATTGGTCATAGAGATGCCATGAGTATAATGGAAAGAATATATACTCATATTGATCATAAGAAACAAAAAATTGGGGATGAACTACGATAAAAAATGCGCTTTTATACTTTTATGATAAAAAAATGACCATTTGACCGATCCCTGTTTCGAAAGGGCATTGGCAAATGGTCTGAATCATCCGTTTTTTTTTACTCTTCTTTCATTAATTCTTCGAATTCATCAAGTAATTGATTGAATAACGATAGGGCTTCATGTATTGGTTTTTCACTGCTCATATCAACCCCGGCACCTTTTAATAAATCGATTGGATATTGACTGCATCCACCTTTTAAGAAGTTAAGATAATCCTCTACTGCTCCTTCTTCATGATTCAATATGCGTCGAGAAAGTGCCATTGCAGCAGAAAAACCAGTTGCATATTGATACACATAATAATTCATATAGAAATGCGGAATACGTGCCCACTCATAAGCAATATCTTCATCTACAAAAACATCCTCTCCATAATAGAATTGATTCAATTCATAATATAGTTGACTAAAAGTATCTGCATTTAAAGGCTCATTTGCTGCACACATCTCATTTACCTTCCATTCAAATTCAGCAAACAGGCATTGACGATAAAGCGTGGTTCTAAACTGTTCTAAGAAATAATTGATCAAATAAGCTTTTACCTTTTTATCTGATGTATGATTTCGTAGGTAATCCATTAATAAGGCTTCATTACAGGTACTTGCCACTTCTGCCACAAAAATGACATAATGCGCATCAACATAATTTTGATTATGATTCGATAAATAGGAATGCATTGCATGTCCTAATTCATGCGCCAATGTAAACTCACTATCTAATGTATTATTATAGTTTAATAAAAGATATGGGTGTACACGAGAGCCAGAGGAATAAGCACCCCCTCGTTTTCCTTTATTTTCATACTTGTCAATCCATCTCTCTTGGAAAGCACGTTCTGCAATTTGTTGATATTCTTCACCAAATACGGATAAGGAAGCTAATACATTCTTTTTTGCTTCCTCAAAATCAATCTTCAAATCACACTCACTTAATAGTGGCGTATAAAGATCATACATATGAAGCTCTTCTACCTTCATGAGTTTCTTTCGTAAACGCATATATTTGTGAAGATAACCGATGTCTTCATGAACCGCCTGAATCAAATTAGGATAGACTTGTGGTTCTACGTTCGTATGAAACAAAGCGGCTTCTAACGTTGTATTAAAATGTCTAGCGTTGGCGTAAAACTTTAATTGTCGAAGCTGAGCACTTAAAATTCCGGCACTGGTATGTTTTAATTGCTGATAGCTTTCGTACAAATTATGGAAAGCCGATTCCCTTAGAATACGATCCTTTGACTGCAACAAAGAGATGTAGGTTCCATTGCTTAATGGATGAGGCTTCCCTTCGCTATCCACCGCATCCGAATAAGTAATATCCGCATTCATTAAAACATTACTGATAGAGGAGGGAGCCGAAGCCATTTCCGAAGCAGCGGCTAATAATGATTCTTCTTTTTCACTTAAAATATGCTCTTTTCCTTTTCGAAGTTCCCGCAAAGCACGTTCATATTTTTTTAGTTTCTCATTCTCCATAAAGAACGATTCAAATTCTTCTTGCGCAATGTTCATAATTTCGACTTCTGCAAAAGATAATTTCGTATTGATCCTTACCGCACTGCTGCTTACTTTATCAACGAGGCCTTGGTAATGAGAATTTGCGGTATCCCCATCGGAACAATACATAGCATAACAATAGACATCATCCAACCATTGCTCCATCTGATCCTCTTTCTCCAAATACTCATACAATACCATTGATGAATTCAATTTGCCTTGGTATTGACTCAATTCATCTCCTAATACAACTACTTTTTCTAATGTTCTTTCCCATTCCTTTTCACTAGCAAACAAATCCTCAACTGCCCAAGTATCTTCTTTTTTAACTTCTTCTCTTGCGATTAAATGATTCATATAATTCCTCTTTTCTTTTTTTTCTCAATATTTCTTTTATCGTACCTTTTCATCCTGTTTTGGAAGTCTTTCTTTTTTGTTTATCACCGTAAAAAGAAAGCGAACGAAAAGAAAAATGATTTTATTAAAATATTATACTTCTCCCTATTGAAATCAGCAAGGACTAGATAACAAAGCCATTCCCTAACTTCATAAAAGCGAATAAATATTCACTATCTTGGTATAAAAAAAGAAATGCTACACCAATTGCTTTTGGTATAGCATTCTTTTTATGCCTTCATCCAATCCACTTTATGATAATAGAGGAAAAAAGCAATCGAGCTTAATGACCATGTGATGGGATAAATCCAATTCACAAAAATGATATTATGATAAAAATAAGTACATAAAGTTAACACTGTGACACGAATTGCACACCAACAAAGCAACATAACAAACATAGGGATCATCGCTTTCCCTGCTCCTCTTAAGATGGCAGAAATACAATGAGAGTAAGCCAAAAGGAAGAAAAAGAAAGCCGACGTTCGAGCACGATCAACCCCAAAATGAACCACCTCTAATTGTTGATTAAAAGCAGAAATCAATTGTGGTGCCCAGAGAAACATGACAATTCCTAAAAGCTCAGCAAGAAGCATGGAACAAAGCATCCCAAATCGAGCTCCTTTTTTTACACGATCGTATTGTTTTGCTCCTAAATTTTGGGATACAAAGGTGGTTAGCGCCATCGTAAAACTAGTGATTGGAAGGAAAGCAAATCCTTCTATTTTCGAATATGCACCACATCCTGCCATCGCCATATCGCCAAAGGAATTGATATTGGATTGCACGACGACATTCGCAATTGCGATAATTGAGTTTTGTAGTCCCGAAGGTAATCCATAACGAATGATTAATTTTAATTTATCCCTATGAAATTTAATTTTCCTAAGAGAAATCCGATAACTTCCTTTTGTATGAAGCAGCTGAAATAAGCAAAGGAACGCACTGATTCCTTGCGATAGAATCGTTGCTAAAGCGGCTGATCCAACCCCCATATGAAAAAAAGAAATGAATAAAATATCGAACACAATATTCACTAGGGAAGAAAAAACCAAATAGTAAAGAGGGTGTTTACTATCTCCAACGGCTTGTAATATTCCCATAAATACGTTGTACATAACAAAACCGAAAGATCCTGCAAAATAAATTTGAAAATAGGTGATCGACTGTGGTAATACCGATACCGGTGTTCCCATTAAAAGCAAGATTTTGGGTGCTAGCAACACGCCTCCTAAAGTCAATAATAGTGAAGAAACTAGACCAAAAGCCACGGTCGTATGAATCGCTTCACTCATATCTTCCTCTGCTTTTGCACCAAAATAGCGAGCAATGACAACGCCAGCTCCCATCGCAATCCCATTGAATAATCCAACCAATAAGAAAATCAAATTTCCCGAAGAAGATACTGCAGCCAATGCTTCACTTCCTAACAGATTGCCAACAATCAGGGAATCGGCAGTATTATAAAGTTGCTGAAATAGATTTCCTAAAAACAGAGGCATCGCAAAAAAAGTAATTTTTTTCCAAATGACCCCTTCGCTCATTACATTTTCACTACTCATGATATTCCCTCAGTTTTTCCAATGGACGATTTCCCGCTTTGCTTTGTCTTTCTTCATAATCTTTGATTCCCTGTTTCTGCATCATCATCATTTCCTTTTCTAATTCTCTCGCCGAAATTCGCATTGCATTTTGAGTCATGACCACAAGTTGTTCCATACCATCACTAGTAGCAACACTTACTTCGTATTCTTTTGCTAGCTCATGAGTGGCCTTTTCAATATAGGAATCGGCAGTTTGTGCCTCCTTCGTATAAACAATGTGAATACTACCATTGTCATAACAACTGCCAATGCCATCTTTAACTTGATACGCATCAAAAACTAAAATCAACAAACATTGACGATAGCCTTGATAACTACTGAGCATATCAATCAAACGATGTCTTGCCGCATCTAAATTTTCTTGTGCCAATTCTTTGAGCGTTTCAAAACTATGAATCACATTATAACCATCCACTAACAAACATCTTTTTTTCTTGTGAAACTGATATTCTTGTTTTTTGATTTCACTCTCCGCTAATGTCTTGCTAGAAAGCCTTGTTTTTCTTTTCCCATACGTGCGCTCAAAAATACGTTCCAACTCTTTCTCATCCACTTCTTGTAAACGTAAAGGTTGGTATCCTTCGCTTTCTTTTGGCTTCCAAACAGCTTTCATATGCATGTAATTTTCTACCTCTTGCCATCGGACATAGAACCCAGCTCCATGCGAACAAAAAATAGATCCGGTCGGATTTTCAATATCTCGTTCACTATCATAGGCAAACGCAGCAATGACTTCGGCCTCATTATGACAAGGTTGATAACCTGCTGCATTTAACAATAAAGTTCCCCTTCCCTTGGTATAGGAGAGTACCTCTTGCGCATAACTTTGCATCGTACTCACAGGAGCACTCCCTTGAAAAGTAGTAAATTCCATGTCTTGATTTTCTATGCGATAGGTTGCACAAAGCTTTTCCATATCAAAAATAGCACGACTTACGCTTTCGTTGGGTACCAATAACGTATAATCATAGTATGGTTCAAGCAATCGACATCCACTTTTCTTTAACCCATGCCGCAACGCACGATAGGTCGCTTCTCGAAAATCGCCACCCTCAGTATGTTTCAAATGCGCTCTTCCACTGAGCAACGTTATTTTCATATCGGTAATGGACATCCCACATAACACACCAGGATGCTCTCTTTCTTTTAAATGGGTAAGGATTAAACGTTGCCAATTTTTGGCCAATACTTCTTCTCCACAATAAGTATCCAATACAATCCCACTTCCCATTGGCAATGGTTCTAACAACAGATGAACTTCTGCATAATGGCGTAATGGTTCGAAGTGTCCAACGCCCTCTACTGTATCCACAATGGTTTCTTTATAAACTACGGTTCCTTCTCCAATCTCTACTTCTACGCCAAACCGTTCTTTGATCACATGAATCAAGATTTCTTTTTGTACCTCACCCATCAATTTGATATGAATGCTATCATTTTGTTTTTGATAACTCACTTCTAACTGTGGCTCTTCTTCCATTAACTGTTTTAAGTGCTTCATCATCGTTGCACTATCACACGTTTTAGGTAATTGCAATTGGTAACTCATATAGGCATGTAGTTGTTGACTTTTATTTTTTTCAAAGCCCAATCCCATACCTGCAGACAGTGTCGAACACCCACAAAAAGTAACCACCATTCCCGCTTTTGCCTCTTCCATTAGTTGATATTTATTTCCACAATAGCAACGAATCTGATCAATCTTATTGACATCATCCAATTTCGTTTTTACTTTAATGCTGCCACCCGTTATTTTCACATGAACCAAACGAGTTCCATCGCGATCATGGGTTACCTTAAACACTTTGGCGCCAAAAGTATGAGGATACTGCTTTTCTCTAGCATAACATTGAAGTAAATCCAACAATTCCATTACTTGCTCATTTTTCAAAGCACTCCCAAACACACAAGGAATGACCTCCCGTTTTGCAATCGCATCGGCGATGCTTTCTCTTGCCATACTTCCCGTTGCAACATACTCCTCCAATAATGGTTCCGAACATAATGCCAATTGTTCCTTACAAATCGCATCTTCCTGTAGGAAATCAATACAGCTAGTGGATAGTTGCTTTGTGATATTTAGCATGAGTTCTTCTTTACTTAGATAAGAAATATCCATTTTATTGATAAATAGAAAAACAGGAACTCGATATTGCTCCAATAATTTCCAGATCGTTCTCGTATGGGCCTGCACTCCATTTTGCGCATTGATCACAAGAATCGCATAATCCAAAATAGAAAGCACACGTTCCATTTCGGCAGAAAAATCAACATGTCCAGGAGTATCCAACAACATAAAACAGCAGTCTTTCCAATTCAAGTCAACCTGTTTAAAATAGATTGTGATTCCCCTTTCTCTTTCTTGTCCATCATAATCCAAAAAAGCATTTTTATGATCAACTCTTCCTTGGGTACGAAGTTTTCCTGAAAGATAAAGCATACTCTCACTTAATGTTGTTTTCCCTGCATCTACATGTGCTAATATTCCAATATTATAATTTTTCATATTCTGCCCTCTCGTGTTTAATTATAATTAGTTTCCCTAAAAAAGCCAATGGTAAATTATCCTACCGCTTTTCTCATCGCAATTGTTTTTCAAAAAGCCGAGCAAGTTCTTCTTGTATTCGCATGCATTTCTAATTATAATAATCACTACTGAGGTGATCATTTGTGGCAAAACAAACAAAATATGAAAAAGCTTATCGAACTGGAAAAAAATATTTAAAAGGGAAAAATAGAAAATACTTATGGATTGTTGCAGTATTGGTTATTTCGTGGTTTGTATGGGATTGGTACCAGGAAAAGAATCGTGTTCTAGAAAGCAATGAAGTGATTCTCAGTCAATGCACCGATGGAGATACCGCTCATTTTATTATTGATGGAGAAGATGAGACCGTGCGTTTTTTAGCTATTGATACCCCAGAAAGTGTAAAACCAAACACCGACCCTGAACCATATGGAAAAGAAGCAAGCAATTATACTTGTGATTTACTAACCAACGCTACCACCATTACATTAGAATACGAAGAGGAAAAAAGAGATAAATACGATCGAGTACTGGCATGGGTATTTGTTGATGGTGAATTATTACAACAAAAATTAGTGGAAGAAGGTTATGCTGAAGTCAAATATCTATACGATGATTATAAATACACCAATCAATTACAGAAATCAGAAAAAGAAGCCAAAGCAAAAAAATCAAAAATATGGAGTGAGCAGTAAACTCCATATTTTTATTTTTTGTTCCTTTTTCTATTTGACACTCCCCCCCTAGATCAATCAAGAAGTTTTACATATCTCCATGATGCGCCCTTATTACCAAGGCAATAATAATTCCAATCCCCACGCCAAGCACCAGGAAGAAAATGCCAAACCCCATAAAAATTCGATGAATTCGCTGCGGTAATTGATCTTCTAAAATATAGCTATCTTTTATGTTTTCAGGATTGTACATAATCGTCAGTGTATCATGAATCTGATAGGGAAGATGACTACTTCCATAATGCGAACGTTTGATCATCGTTTCCCCATTCACTTGATATTTATACACGGGATAAAATGCACTGCTATCATGATCCCTTTTTAGCGCTATGATTTCACCTTCACATGAAGAAGTACAACGAATTACTTTTCTTTCCTGATTTCCTTTCATCACATAACCTATAATCCAAAAAATCATTCCGATCAATACAAAAATTCCCGTAAAAAGTAAGACAAACAACCTTGCATTAAATGGTTCCCCCATACCAATCACCTACCTGTTGCAATTATCATAACATACCCACAATCAAAGCAAAAGAGCGCCTTATTTCAGACGTTCTTTATAATATCGATAGAAAATAGCAGTCATCCCATGTTGAATCGTAATAAAAGGATGATAAAGCAACATTCTTGGACCAGCATAACGCATTACTCTATGGATTTGTTCTCTCATCTCCTTTTGATAACAATGAATGCGACATACAGAACAAAAACTTTTGGTTTCCATCATGGGACAAAGATCGATTCTTTCCATCCTACTCTACTTTTGCTGATATGCGCAGCTAATGTGCTTTTTCCACAGCCACTTTCTCCAACGATTCCATAGCTTCCTTTTCCTTGCCAGTGAAAACGGAAATATTTAGCAAATAAAAAGTGCCACTTTTGGCACTTCTTATCCGATTCGAAATACTATGCGCAATGCGATTAAAAGCAATCCTCCACAAACGGTAGGAAGAAACATAGAAAGAACAACCCATCGCATTTTTCTAGCTTCTTTATAAATCGTCATGCAAGTAGTAGCACAAGGCCAATGAAACAATAGAAACACCAACATACTAATGACCTTCTGATAATTCCAACCCTGCTGAAGCAGAAGAAAAGAAATGGTTGAATTATCAAATTCGATTAACTTTGTTCCCGAAAGATAAATCATCAACAAAATCGGTAACACTATTTCATTGGCAGGAAATCCTAAAAGAAAAGCTAATAAGATGGCTCCATCTAATCCGAACAATAGACCAATGGGATCTAACAACGTCGCAAGATATTGTAATAAAGATTGGTCATGGTATTGCAAATTAGCAAATAGCCATAAAATAACACCCGCAAACGTAGACGCAATCAGAGCACGCCATAACACATGCAACGTTTTATCCAGAAAAGATCGTACTATGATTTTTTTTAACTGCACCCTGCGATATGGAGGAAGCTCCAACACAAAAGAGCTCGGTGTCCCTTTTAATACCGTCTTCGAGAGTAACCAAGAAAACAACAATGTCATTGCTACCCCAAGTGATAATAGAAAAAAAAGGAATAAGGCTTCCACAAAAGAAGAAATGGAATCAAAGAAAAAGGAAAAAAGAAAAGAAAGAAAGAAAATCAGAGAAGGAAATCTTCCATTGCAAGGAACAAAAGCATTGGTAATAATCGCAATCAACCTCTCCCTAGGGGAGTCAATAATACGACATCCTACCACTCCTGCCGCATTACAACCAAAGCCCATACACATGGTTAATGCTTGTTTCCCACAGGTGCACGCTTTTTGAAAACTGTGATCTAGTAAAAAGGCAACTCTTGGAAGGTATCCAAGATCTTCCAAAAAAGTAAATAAGGGAAAAAAGATTGCCATCGGTGGTAACATAACAGAAACAACCCAAGTAAGAACACGATAAATTCCATCCATTAGCAAGGAAACCAACCAATCAGGAAAAATCATAAGGACAAAGATGTTGCGAAGTTTTTCTTCGCCAAAAGCAAAAAAAGAAAACAAAATTTGCGAAGGATAATTAGCCGCAACAATCGTAATCCATAAAAGGCATCCCAGAAGCAATGTCATGATTAATTTACCATAAATAGGATGAACCAAAATGCGATCTATTTTCCGTTCTCTTTCCCTAACCACAGTAATATCATAGGATACACATTCCAATACAATATTCTCTACTTGCTTCATTATACTTTCAATCAAAACATCCTGAAAACGCATGTGGTATGGTGATTGATACAACAGTTTCCTTTTATTTTCAATCCATTTTTCCATTTCTTGATTCATGATTTGATCAAAATAGTTTTCCAACGAAGGCGAATGTTCCTTTTCTAGCATACGCAAAGCCAACCAACGAGAATTCAAATTCCTCTTTCTATCCTTTCGTTGATTCTCAATCTTCTTGGCTAATTCATCTATGATCACTTCAATCAGACAAGGATAGTGAATTGAAAAACCAACCGAAACATTGCTTTCTTCTACTTCTGCAATGGCTTTGCATAATTGCTGAAGGCTTGCTTTATCGTTAGAAGAGGTAAAAACCACCGGAACTTGAAGATGATGGGATAAACGATCTTTATCAATCGAAATGGAACGTTTTTTTGCCTCATCCATCAAATTCACACAAACGACTACTTTTTGTGTCATTTCCAATGTTTGTAATACAAGATTTAAACTTTTTCTCAATGCCGTAGCATCGCATACCACAACCACACAATCATACGCATCCCAACAAATGGAATCTCGTGTAATCTCTTCTTCCAAGGAATGGGCAAATAAAGAATAGGTTCCCGGCAAATCAACCAAATCATATTTCTTGTGTTCATAAAAATAGCTTCCTTCGCATTTTTCTACCGTTTTACCTGTCCAATTCCCCGTATGTTGTTGTTTCCCTGTCAAAGCGTTAAAAATTGTGCTTTTTCCAACATTTGGATTCCCTGCCAATGCGATTTTTTTACTCATTTTCTATCACATCAATTTCAATACGATCCGCATCTTTTCTTCGAATCGCAAGGACACAATCATGAACCAAAAAGGCAATGGGATCTTTGCTTGGTGCAAACATTTCACAACGCACCTCCGCTTGCCTAATAATCCCCAAATCTTGTAATCTTCTTCGCATACTACCTTGCATATCAATCTCTTTCACTCTACCCTTTTGATAAAGCTGCATCTCACTCATTCGCATTTTAACACATCCTTTCTGATGCACTAAACTATCTTATTGTATGCATTACTTCACTATTGTGTGAAACGATAACAATTTCTCCTAATGAAAAGGGTAGAAGAACCATTCGATGATTGTTTTTGATGGTAGCAAATCATTATAAAAATGAATCGTGTAATTATTTGGAAGATAAAAAAAACGGAGTTTTCACTCCGTTTTATGACGAATCACTATTTGTTTTTGATTGCTGCCTGTGCAGCTGCTAAACGAGCAATTGGAACACGATAAGGAGAGCAAGATACATAGCTCAATCCTACCTTGTGACAGAATTCAATAGAAGCTGGATCTCCTCCATGTTCTCCACAGATTCCAAGCTTGATATCAGGACGAGTTTTTCTTCCTAATTCAGCAGCCATTTTCACTAACTTACCAACACCATGCTGATCCAAACGAGCAAATGGATCGTTTTCATAAATCTTTGTATTGTAGTAGTGTGGTAAGAACTTACCAGCATCATCACGTGAGAATCCAAATGTTAACTGTGTCAAGTCATTCGTTCCAAATGAGAAGAATTCTGCTTCTTCTGCAATTTCATCTGCCAATAATGCCGCACGAGGTACTTCAATCATAGTACCAACATGATATTTCATTGTCACATTTTCATCAGCGATAATCTTATCTGCTGTTTCCGTAACAATCTTCTTTACATATTTTAATTCTGCTAAATCACCAATCAATGGTAACATAATTTCTGGTTCTACATTCCAATCAGGATGTGCCTTATTGGTCGCAATCGCTGCCTTGATTACAGCGGCTGTCTGCATAACAGCAATTCCACGATTCGAAACTGCCAAACGAGATCCACGGTGTCCCATCATTGGGTTTACTTCATGTAAATTAGAAATTACTTGTTCCAACTCTTCCACTGGAAGGTTCATTTCTTTTGCCAAATCCTGAATATCTTCTGGATTTGTAGGAACAAATTCATGTAAAGGTGGATCCAAGTAACGAATTGTCACAGGACGTCCTTCCATTGCTTCATAAATACCTTCGAAGTCAGCCTGCTGCATTGGTTCCAATTTATTCAATGCATTCTGCATCTGTTCTTCATTCTTTGCAACGATCATTTCACGAATGGCTTTGATCTTATCGCCTTCAAAGAACATGTGTTCGGTACGAACCAAACCAATTCCTTCTGCTCCAAACTTCACTGCCTGTGCAGCATCTCTTGGTGTATCCGCATTGGTACGAATCTTTAATGAACGACGAGCATCCGCCCAATTCATGAAACGTTCAAAGTCGCCGGAAATTTCTGCTGGAGCCGTTTTGATTGCTTCACCATACACATTTCCGGTAGATCCATCGATCGAAATCCATTCTCCTCTGTGATAATCTTTTCCACCAACAGTAAAGTATCCTTCGTCCTCGTGCATTGTGATATCACCAGCACCAGAAACACAACATGCTCCCATTCCACGAGCTACTACAGCAGCGTGAGAAGTCATACCACCACGAACGGTCAAGATACCTTGAGAAACCGCCATACCTTCAATATCTTCTGGTGAAGTTTCCAAACGAACTAAAATAACTTTATTGCCTTTTGCTGCTTCTTCTTTTGCTTCCTCTGCAGAGAATACGATTGCCCCTGAACCAGCACCAGGAGAAGCAGGTAAAGCACTCGTAATTACCGTAGCAGCTTTCAATGCTTCTGGATCAAACATTGGATGTAATAAAGTATCCAACTGCTGAGGTTCTACCATCATCAATGCTTCATCGGTTGTGATCAATCCTTCATCAACCATATCACAAGCAACTTTTAATGCCGCTTGTGCGGTACGTTTTCCATTACGAGTTTGCAACATGAATAATTTACCATTTTCAATCGTAAATTCCATGTCCTGCATATTCTTATAGTGATTTTCCAACTTACCGCAAATTTCAACAAACTGATCGTAAGCGGTTGGAGAAACTTCTTTTAACTGATCGATCTTCTTAGGAGTACGAACACCAGCAACAACATCTTCTCCTTGGGCATTCATTAAGAATTCTCCATATAATTTATTTTCTCCTGTAGCAGGATTTCTGGTAAAGGCAACACCGGTACCACAATCTTCACCCATATTACCAAATACCATCATCTGAACATTAACGGCAGTTCCCCAACTAGAAGGAATGTCATTCATCTTACGGTAGTAAATCGCACGTTCATTATTCCATGATTTAAATACCGCCTCGATTGCTTCCATCATTTGTACTTTTGGATCCGTAGGGAAAGTCGCATTTAATTCTTGGTGATAGAATTCTTTGAATTTCTCTACTAACAACTTCATATCATCCGCTGTTAAATCCAAGTCATCTTTAATTCCTTTTTCCGCTTTTACTTCATCAATGATTTCTTCGAAACGTTTCTTTGATAATCCTTTTACAACGTCCGCAAACATTTGAATAAAACGACGATAGGAATCATAAGCAAAACGTGGGTTCCCTGATTTTTCTGCAATTGTAGCAGCTACCACATCGTTAATTCCTAAATTTAAAATCGTATCCATCATACCAGGCATACTAGCACGTGCACCAGAACGCACTGAAACTAATAATGGATTTTCTGCATCGCCGAATTTCTTTCCTGTTTCAGCTTCCAGTTTTCCCAAGTATTCCATGATTTCAGCCTGAATTTCATCACTGATAACTTCTCCATCATCATAGTACTTGTTACAAGCCTCAGTAGTAATTGTAAAACCATTTGGTACTGGCATACCTAATTTGCTCATTTCCGCAAGATTTGCCCCTTTACCACCAAGGATTTCTCGCATGTTTGCATCACCTTCGTTAAAAAGGTAACCATACTTCTTTTCCATTCTTTCTCCTCCTTGTAATCGCTTTCATATACTATATTATAATCCTTTCATTTCTTGATTTCTACCCTAATTTGTCGAGGAACGCAATTATTTTTCAAAGAGGGGCTTTTTGATTTCTTTTTCAACTACTGTAATCAACAATTCCATTTCCAATGCGCTGGATGCATTTCCTCTGTTACTGCTACTTTCCCAAATGAATCAATCGCTTTCTGCCATTCCTGTTGAATTGCTTGCTCTTCGCATTCTACCATTTGCTGATTTTCTTCCCTTTCATAGATGGTAGCCGCACATCCATAAAACAGAAAACCAAACGCGTTGGTTATCGTAATCAATGAGGCACAGGCGGTTAGAATCGCTTTGGCACTCAAAAAAACAATAAAATCTTCTTGTTTCGCTGCCCAAATTCGAACTTCCTTCAAATCTTGCTGAAACGATTTTTTCAAAGAAGGGTCTTTCTGATATTGTTGTGCTTTCGATATCAAATTCTTTATTCTTAAATCCTCACACCGTTTTTGAAAGATTGGCAAATAGTTATCTTTCGCTTAATGAATGGCCCAATGCGATACTGTCTTTTTGCTTTGCGTTTCCATTAAACGCATCATTGCTTTGCATTCCTTCGAATCAATATCACCTAACATTTTCTTTCGTTTCATCCTACCACCTCTTCACTCTCATTATAGAAACTCCACTCACTGTCGTAAAGCAAAAATCATCGGCTTTTTTGCCGATGATCTTTACACTTTTACTTATTCAAATCAGCCAAACGCTCTTCCACGATACGATACTGTTGTTGGTAGCCTGCCAATTTGTCTTTTTCCGCATTAACTTTTGCTTCGGGTGCTTTATTGACGAAGTTTGGATTATTTAACATTCCCTCACAACGCTTAATTTCACCAGTTAACTTTTCCAATTCCTTCGCTAGCTTTTTCTTTTCTTCTTCCACATTGATCAATGCTGCTAATGGAATTGCAATCGCACCATTGTATAATGGACGAACTACCATTTCTTCATCGCTATCTTCTGCTATCCAGCAAGCATGACACATCTTCTGTAAAATGGCTGCGATCAATTCATTTACCGCAAGAAGCTTTCCTTCGCTGTCTTTCACAATGACATTGACATCAGCACTTGGCTTCAACTGGTAGCTTACTTTAATTTCACGACCCGCACTAATCATTGAAATCAAACGTTTGACTTCATCCATTTCCGTTTCCGTAATCGTAACATCAACCGCTTGTGGCCAAGTTTCTACATTAAGAGATGCTTTGGCATGTGGTAATGCCAAATAAATTTCTTCTGAAACAAACGGCATAAATGGATGGATCATCTTAATAATACCAAGCAATACCGTTAATAAAGTCGATTTACTTGCTTTTACAATCGTTTCATCATCACTATTTAGTCCGGATTTACTTAATTCAATGTACCAACTACAGAAATCATCCCAAATAAAGCTATACAATTCATTACCAACTAAGGCAAATTCAAATTTATCCATATTGGCTGTAACACTTGTCAATGTTTCATTGAAACGTTTTAAAATCCATTTATCAATCATACTAGCATTACTTAAATCGATATCCTCAACATTGAAATCTTCCCCAAGATTCATGATAACAAATCGAGATGCATTCCAAATTTTATTGATAAAATTTCCACTCGCTTCTACTTTTTCATCAATGAAACGTAAATCTTGTCCAGGTGTCGAATTAGTGGTTAAGAAGAAACGCATTGCATCACATCCATACTGATTTACCACATCAATAGGATCGACACCATTACCTAATGATTTACTCATTTTTCTTCCCTGCGCATCACGTACCAATCCATGGATCAAAACATCCTTAAACGGACGAGAATTTGTACAATATCTCGACTGGAATGCCATACGAGCGACCCAGAAGAAGATAATGTCATAACCAGTAACCAATGTATCATTTGGATAGTAGCGTTCAAAATCCGCCGTATTTTCTGGCCAACCTAATGTAGAGAATGGCCATAATGCACTTGAGAACCAAGTATCTAAAACATCTTCATCCTGATGCCAGTTTTCCTTATCAGCAGGATCCTCCATTCCAACATAAATTTCTCCTGTTTCATTGTGATACCAAGCAGGAATTCTGTGTCCCCACCACAACTGACGAGAAATACACCAGTCTTCAATATTTTCTAACCATGTTTGGAACGTATGTTCAAAACGTTTTGGAGTAAAGTGAATCTTCTGCTCCTCGATTTCTTGATTCTTCAATACCGCTTCCGCTAAAGGCTTCATCTTAACAAACCACTGCTTGCTTAAATATGGTTCTACAATAACATCCGTTCTTTCTGAGTGTCCTACCATATGCATATGCTTTTCAATATGATCGACAACTCCCGCTTTTTCAAAATCTTCAACCAAAGCCTTACGACAAGCAAAACGATCCATACCAGCATATTTATGCGCCATTTCATTCATCGTTCCATCCGGATTCATACAAACCGGCATTGCTAAATCATATTTTTTTGCTAACGCAAAGTCGTTAGGGTCATGCGCAGGAGTACACTTCATGACCGCAGTACCAAATGCCATATCAATATAGTCATCTGCCATGATCGGTAATGCTTCTCCATTCGCCGGATTAATCGCATGCATTCCAATGATATCTTGATAACGTTCATCCTCAGGATGAACAAAGATCGCCTGGTCCGCAAACATCGTTTCTGGACGTGTTGTCGCAATTACAAGCTCTTTTCCCGTTTCTACTACTTGATATTTAAAGTAGTACATATGCCCTTCAATTTCTTTATGGATTACCTCAATATTAGATAACGCTGTTTTCGCCTGTGGATCCCAATTAATGATTCTCTCTCCTTGATAGATCAAACCATCATTATATAAATCAACAAACACTCTACGAACCGCTTTTGATAAGCCTTCATCCAAAGTAAAACGCTCTCTAGAATAATCAAGGGATAATCCAAGAGTTGCCCACTGCTCTCGGATATGTCCTGCATATTCTTCCTTCCATTCCCATGCTCTTTCTAAAAACTTTTCACGTCCAATGTCATAACGAGAAATACCTTCCTCTTTTAAACGAGCATCCACCTTTGCTTGGGTTGCAATTCCCGCATGATCCATACCACTCAACCATAGTACATCGTAACCTTTAAGTCTCTTATAACGAGCAATGATATCCTGCAAAGTGGTATCCCATGCATGTCCTAAATGTAATTTTCCTGTTACATTCGGTGGTGGAATCACCATACAATAGGGTTTCTTACTCGTATCTCCTGCTGTGAAGTACCCTTTTTCTACCCAATCTTTGTAATAGTCTTTTTCCACTTCTTTGTGGTCATATTTCGTATTCAAAGTCTTTCTCATAACCATCCTCCTATTCCAAAATAAAAGCATTCATCCAAAGGACGAATGCTCGTGGTACCACCTTATTTTATGTATTTTCATACACCTCAAACATATAACGCATGTACTGCGTGCTTTTCTACTGTCATTTCAAAAAGCCTACTCCCAGACTACCTTCTTCCTGTTTCATCACTGATTTTCACCAACCATCAGCTCTCTAAAGACCCCACAGAAATACTCCTTCTGTTCTTTGTATTTATTTATGATTATACTCAAAAGTACAATGAATTTCAACCAATTTATCAATTATCCTTGGAAAATATCAGGAAACTTCTTTTCCAAATAGTAAGCCAGTCCATCCTCATTATTGTCTTTTTCTGTAATTTCATCCGCAATTGCTTTGGTATCCTCACTACCATTGATCATACAAACGCCCAACCCACTAATAGCAATCATTTCATTATCATTGGTAGTATCTCCAAAAGCAGCAACATCTGCTAACGCTATCGCATTATCATCACAAAACTTCTTTAATGCATACGCTTTCGAAATACGTTTATCTGCAAATTCCAATAACGTTTCCTGTGTCTTAAATGCTTGGTAGTAACAAGAAGGATGTGCTTTCGCATATTCCTCAACCACTGGCATCAGCTCTTTTTCCATTCGAAACATCAATTTTGGATTTTCTTCTTGGTAAAATTCGCTACGATCTTTGGCTACCACGACTTCTTTCTTACTACTTCTTGCCGAACGCTGCATCATTTCATCGTTTTTCATACACAAAATCTTACCGTTATGATACATCATAGGATTGCACTCAAAATCCGCCATTAAATCCATGATTTCCTTCATCCATTCTGTTTTTAATTGAAAATAATGACTCGTCTCATTTCGGATACCATCCCATAATTCACCACCATTCATTCCAATCAAAACATCGAAAGGTGAAGTAAAACCCCATTCGCTAGAATAAGTAGAAATTTCATCTAAAGGACGTCCCGATGCAATACCAAAATAAACCCCATGCTTCTGAAGCTTTTCTATTACTTCTTTTGTCTTTGGTGTCAATTTTCTTTCCGATGTAACAAGTGTACTATCAATATCACAAATCACTAGTCTAAGTTGATTCATAGCCATTCTCCTCTTTTTTGATTCTTTTACTATTATACACAAGTTTTCAATTTCTTGGATGATGAAAACAAAATGTTTAAGAAGCAAAAGAAAAAAAATAAACTTTAAAGCTATATTTTCTATGATTTTTTATAAAAACAAAGAAATTATGCTAATTTC
>JBGUVL010000003.1:0-31711 GCA_045134375.1 Breznakia sp.
TTCTACTTACATTTTAAAGGCTGGAAAGGAAAAGTGATACAAGTGTTACAACAAGGTACGTTTGTATCATACAAGTGATCAAATGAAGGATTATGTCATTAGAAATAGGAAAAGAAAAGCGGGAATGGTATTACTTTCCATCATTGTAGGACTCGTATGTCTTATTCCTATCCTTTTTTCTTCTCTTTCCTATGGTTTTGATAAGGAACTTGTTTATGCATCTCCTTCCTTTGCTCATTGGTTTGGGTGTGATGCACAAGGGCGCGATGTTTTATATCGAGTTTTTCTTGGAGGTAGAATATCGCTTTTGTTCGCTTTTCTTTCAGCGCTAGTCTGCGCGGTTATCGCTTGTTGTTGTTCCTTGCTTGCGGTTATCTCAAAGCGTACCGAAATGGTAGTAATGCGATGTTTGGAAATCGTCCAAGTGATTCCCTATCTTCCGTTCGTTTTGATGCTTTCCTATTTGTTTCTATGGACTTCACCTGAGGTTAAATTAATATTAGGAGCAATGCTGATTGGTTTTCTCAATGTTCCAATGTTAACTCGTGTTTTGGTTTATCAGTTTCATTCCTGTGAAAGAAAAGATTATTTTATTTCGGCAGTTCTATTAGGGGCCAATCGAAAACACTTGTTCTATCATTACTATGGAAAAGAGGCATTACCTGTACTTGGGGTTACCTTATTAGAAATATTTGCTTCTTCTTTGATGATAGAAACTTCGCTTTCTTTTTTGGGAATGGGAGTGCCTTATCCTCATCCGTCTTGGGGAAATATGATGCAAAGTGCAGCAAGTTTTTCCGTTTTTATTTCTTATCCTTGGAATTGGTTTTTTCCTGGTTTATTGGTTTTTCTAACCATATTATCACTGCATCTTATCAAAGAAGGTTGGGAATCAAGTGGAAATCAAAAATCGAAATTATGAAAATCAGAAAACAGTATTTGCACTTCGACAGAAACGGCTTTTTCCTTCTGTTACAGTAGAATGGAGGAGGAAAAACATGAGACATAAGATTGGAATTTTGATGGTTTTGTTCGGTGTGTTGTTGTTGATTTCACCTGGTATGTTTAATGAATCATTCAGCTCACAATTACGCTATAGTGTGATGCGTTATTGGCCTATCTTGTTAGTCGCTTTCGGTGTATTTTTATCGTCTGGTGCGAAAGTAAAGCGGAAAAAAAGATGACGACATCAGCCATAGAATGGGGAAAACGCTTTCTTTTCAAAAGGAGTGAATTTTTGTGAATGTTTTAACAAAATTCGCAACTTGCATTCTTTTATTTAAGGGAACAATATGCTATACTATTCATGTAAAAATTACAAGGAGGAATTTTTAAAATGCCAATTATTATTGATGTGTATGCAAGAGAAGTTATCGATTCTCGTGGTAATCCAACGGTAGAAGTTGAATTAACTACTGAGTCTGGTGCTTATGGACGTGCTATGGTTCCATCTGGAGCAAGTACAGGAGAAAGAGAAGCATTAGAATTACGTGACGGTGACAAAGGTCGTTTCATGGGAAAAGGTGTTAGCAAGGCTGTTGACAATGTAAACAACATTATCGCTGACGCTGTTATCGGTTTGGACTGTACAGATCAGAACTTAATCGATAAAACAATGCTGGAATTAGACGGAACTCCAGGAAAATCAAAATTAGGAGCTAACGCTATTTTAGGTGTTTCTATGGCTGCTGCAATCGCTGCTGCTGATTTCTATGGAATGCCATTATACAAATACTTCGGTGGATTCAATGGTAAAACTTTACCAGTTCCAATGATGAACGTATTAAATGGTGGATCTCACGCCGATTCTACCGTAGACTTCCAGGAATTCATGATTATGCCAGTTGGTGCTAAAGATATCCGTGAAGCATTAAGAATGGGTTCTGAAACTTTCCACAATTTACGTAAAGTATTAAAAGCTAGAGGATATAATACTAACGTTGGTGATGAAGGTGGTTTTGCTCCATCTTGTGAAAAGGGTAACGAAGAACCACTTGAATTGATCGTTGAAGCAATCAAAGCTGCTGGATATGTTCCAGGAAAAGATATCTGCATCGCTATGGACGTAGCAGCAAGTGAATTCCACAACCACGAAACAGGATTATATGAATTGACAAAATCTGGACAGGGAACTAAGACGACTGAAGAAATGATCGATATGTTCGCTGAATGGGTTGAAAAATATCCAATCGTTTCTATCGAAGATGGTTTAGGAGAAAGAGACTGGGACGGATGGAAGAAATTGACAGACCGTTTAGGAGATAAGATTCAGTTAGTTGGAGACGATTTATTCGTAACTAATCCTTCTATCTTAAAAGAAGGTATTGAAAAAGGTGTTGCTAACTCTATCTTAATCAAAGTTAACCAGATTGGTACATTAACAGAAACTTTCGATGCTATCGAAATGGCTAAGAAAGCTGGATATACTTGCGTTGTATCTCACCGTTCAGGAGAAACAGAAGATACTACAATCGCTGATATCGCAGTAGGATTAAATGCTGGACAGATCAAGACTGGTTCTATGTCAAGAACTGACCGTATCGCTAAGTACAACCGTTTAATGAGAATCGAAGACGATTTAAATGACCGTGGTGCTAACAGCATTGCTGAATACCAGGGAATGGATGCTTTCTACAACGTTAAATAATTAGTTGCATACACGAAAAACAAAGAGATCACTCGACAGAGTGATCTTTTTTTTTGGTAAGATTATTTATCAATATTTCCTTGGAAATATTAGTTTACCTATTGGAATAGAGGAGAAAGAAAGACACATAATAACAATAGCAGTCCTCAAATAATAAAATTTATTGAATTTTCAATTAGTTATGCTATAATTATAAAGCAAATGTGAGGAGGTTAAATCATGTTAGATATTTTACTAATGGTTGATTGTGCTGTAATTATCATCCTTACTCTATTACAAAGTGGAAAATCTGATGGAATCAGTGGTGCCTTTACCGGTGGTGAGGGATTAAACCTGTTCGCAAATGTAAAAGAGCGAGGTGCTGAGAAAATTCTTAGCCGTATTACTTTAGTATGTGGAATCTTATTCTTTGTACTTGTAGTATTGATTAAAATGCAGTAGTAAAAAGACCATTTGGTCTTTTTTTTATCATGAATAGGAGGTGAGAATATGAAATATTCTGGCTTGATTTTTGATGTGATGTCATCGAATAAATACAAAGGTTATGATGTGGAAGCGTGGAAGCATTATTTTAAAATAGAGAATAGTCGTGATTTTACACAGTTGATGAAAGATTTAAATCAATTAGAAGATGAATATCTTATTATCCGTGATCACAAAAACCGCTATTTCACGTTAGAACAAAGGAATTGTTTTACAGGAATTTTAAAAGTGAATCCTAAGGGATTTGGTTTTGTAGAAAACGAAGAAATGAGCATTTATGCAAATCGTGGGGAACTAAAAAAAGCATTGGATGGGGATCGGGTTATGGCACGAATCATTACGAATCGTGATGGAAGTGTCGAATGCGAAATCATGAAAGTGATCACTCATACAATGAAAACCGTAGTTGGAGTCATTAAAAAAAGAGAGAAACGTACTTGGTTTTTACCGGATAATGAAATGCAGGATCGTAAATTTAAAATAACGAATCTAAAGTCATTTAAACTAGTAAATGATACCAAAGTGCAATTGTACATTGAAAAGTATGGGGATCCATTGGAGTGTAGCATATTACGAGTATTAGGTCATAAATACGATCCAGGAGTTGATATCCTTAGTATTCTTTTGGAACATGACATTGAACCACAGTTTCCTAAACAGGTAATGAAAGAAGTCAATTTGATGAAAGAAGAAATTGGGGAACAAGAAAAGCAAGGGCGTTATGATCTTACCAATCAAATGATTATTACCATTGATGGGGATGATAGTAAAGATCTTGATGATGCAGTTAGTGTAGAAAAAATTGATGGAGGATACCGTTTGGGTGTTCATATCGCAGATGTGTCTCATTATGTGAAAGCTGGTAGTGCGATTGATCGCGAAGCTTATGAAAGAGGAACTAGTGTTTATGTGGTGGATCGCGTCGTACCAATGTTACCACATGCGTTGTCAAATGGAATTTGTTCTTTAAATCCCAAAGTGGAACGATTAACTTTATCTTGTATTATGGATATTAATGAAAAAGGCGATATTTTTAATTATAAGATTGTTCCAAGTGTGATTCGAAGTTTTGAACGAATGACATATAAAAATGTTAATCGAATGCTTGCGCATGACCCTAAAATGTGTCGACGCTATGAGCCGATATTACCAATGGTAGAAATGATGGAAGAATTATCACTCATAATTCGTAAGAAACGACAGGATGGTGGTAATATCGACTTTGATACAAAGGAAAGTAAAATTCTTGTTGATGGGAAAGGAAAAGTGAAAGATATTGTTTTAAGAGAACGTGGAGAAAGTGAACGCATCATTGAAGATTTCATGATTTGTGCGAATGAGTGTGTTGCTGCCCATGTAAAATATTTGGACTTGCCTAGTATTTATCGTGTCCATGAAACGCCGGATGCAAAAAAAATGCGAGAATTTGCTTTGATCGCTTCGACACTAGGATTTCGCTTCAAGGGAGATGTTAAGAATGTATACCCGAAACAATTACAGCAGATGTTAGAGAATGCGAAGGAAGATCCAAGTTATTCGGTATTATCTACTTATATGTTGCGCAGTATGAAAAAGGCCCGATATGATGTCAATTGCTTAGGACACTTTGGACTTGGATTAAAAGAATATACCCATTTTACTTCTCCGATACGACGTTATCCTGATTTGATCGTACACCGTATGTTGCGAAAATATTTCTTTCAGCAGGTGGAGGATCCTATTATTTATGATAATGACATTTGTTGGATTGATGAGGCCGCAAATCATTCCTCTCAAAAAGAACGAAATGCGATTGAGGCGGAGCGTGAAGTGGATGATTTGAAAAAGTGCGAATATATGGAAAGATATGTAGGAGCGAAGTATAATGGTATTGTAAGTGGCGTTACCAAGTTTGGAATCTTTGTGGAGCTCGACAATACGGTGGAAGGGCTTGTCCATGTTTCTGCGATGAAGGAGGATCATTACTATTTTGACGAACGTAGTAAAATGTTGATCGGAGAGAGAAGTGGCAATACATATCGAATGGGACAAAAGGTAAGGATCAAGGTCGTAGGGGCATCCAAGTTAAAACGTCAGATTGATTTTGAAATAGTGAAGAGGTAGAAGAATGAAAAAATGGTTGGTATTACTATGTGCTATATTATTAACCGCATGCACAACAACACAAAAGCCAAGGGAAGAAGAAAAAACAAAAAAGAAAGAACAGAAAGATGAAATTATTGATGTTTCCTTTTTGGCAGTGGGAGATAATTTAATCCATGGTGCGATCTATTATTACAATAATAATGGGGATGGCACGTATTCTTTCGATGACATTTATCAAAATACAAATTATTTAACACAAGCAGCCGATGTGGCTTATATCAATTTTGAAACGATCTGTGCTGGAACCGAGTTAGAGTTATCAAGCTATCCTACCTTTAATGGTCCAGTGGAAGTGATTGATGCGGTAAATGGCGCTGGATTTGATTGGCTGTCAGGAGCAAGCAATCATACCTTTGATCGTGGAGAAGCGGGTATTTTAAAAGAATTGGATTATGTCAGAAGCAATTATCCAACGATGACGATTACCGGTATTCATGACAGTGCAGAAGATGCCCAGCAAAGTGTGGTATTGAATGTTAAGGGATTAAAAATAGGAGTACTCGATTACACCTACGGTTTAAATGGATTTGCTTTACCAGAGGGAAAAGAATATCTAGTGGATTTGATTGATGATGATAAGATGGCTTCGGATATGGAAAAACTGAAAAAAGTAAGCGATGTTCAAATTGTCAGTATGCATTGGGGACAAGAGTATCAATTTGCTCCCAATGAGGAACAAGAGCGGTTAGCACAGTATTTAAGTGATTTAGGTGCTGACGTTATTATTGGTACACATCCTCATGTCATTCAACCAATGGATTATGTGGAAGGAAAAGATGGCAATACGACTCTTGTTATGTATTCATTAGGAAACTTCTTAAGTGCACAGGATGTCAATTATCGTATGCTGGGTGGTATGGCAACATGGAATCTAGAATATAATAAGACCAAAGATAGCATTGCATTTAAAGATGTTAAATTCCTTCCAACCATTACACAAATTGAAGGACAATATTCTTTCTATCGAACTTATGCATTGAAGGATTGGAATGATGAGTTAGCCAATCGTCATACTTTAAAAACAGTGGAAGGACAAGAAGTATCACGACAATATTTTGTGGATCTAGTGAATGAAGTGATGAATGACAAAGTGGAAATTGTGTATTAGAATAGAAGTTGAGGTGACTATATGAGTCAGAAAACAATTGCAGTAAACCGAAAAGCGTATCATGACTATTTTATTGAGGAAGAGTATGAAGCTGGAATTGTCCTTGTTGGTACTGAAATTAAAGCGTTGCGAAATAGGTCAGTACAAATCAAAGACGCATATATTTCCTTTGTGAATGGAGAAGCATTCATTAAAGATATGTTTATTCCTAAATATGATTATGGGAATCGCTTTAATCACGATGAGACAAGAGAGAGGAAATTATTACTTCATAAGCATGAGATAAAAAAACTGTATCAAAAAGTAAAAGTAGCAGGTTATACGATTGTCCCATTATCCGTTTATTTTGATAAAGGAAATGCAAAAATTAAAATTGCGTTAGCGAAAGGAAAGCATTTATACGATAAACGTAATGTAGAAAAGGAAAAAACAGCAAAACGTGCCATGGAAAAAGCAATGAAGCGTTTTGCCTAGGACTTGCAAAAGATCATGTAATATGATATATTACATGACACTTGGGGGTGTCAAGGTTTCGACAGGGGGTTGTCTGGTACGGACGGCAGCCGTGTGATTCACGTTAAAAATCAAACTTAAATTTAATTGCAAAATCTAAATTAGCTAATCTGTTTGGTGGAAACCAGGCAATGGCTTTCGCTGCTTAATTAACCTAACTACTGGTTTGCAGCCATGCGCTTAGTATCTATCTTTTCGTGCTAAGAGAGCGTGTCAGAGAGGAAAGATAAGGGCTAGTGTGTCTGGCACTGGTCACGAAAATTATTCACAGACAAATCATCCGTTCATGCCTTGTCTGATGACATGGGATGATTATAAAATCAGACTAAGCTGTAGATGTCTTTACGTGGGGCGCCTTTTGGACGCGGGTTCGACTCCCGCCATCTCCACCAATAAAAAATCAAATGGATGGCATGAATGATCAATGCGATCCATTTTTTTTATTTAGATATAAGAATGATTCTATGGATTCCTTTCCTATCTAGCAACCGATTAAGCTTTTTTATGATGCGAAAGGAAATTGACCAATTATCTGCTAAAAATGACCACTTATAGAAAAATAGTAGTGAATGTTTTTAAGTGAGATATACTATAAGCAGAAAGGAGGAACACAATGAAAATCAATATTAAAATTGATCGCCATATGGAAGAGCCTGAAGTATTGATTACAACGGCTCGTATGAGTGAGGAAGTCAATCGAGTAGTGGAATGGATTAGTAAATTTGATCCTACAACAACGATGATCACTGGAATAAAAGAGGATAAATATGAATTGTTAACGCAAGAATCACTGATTCGAATTTATGCAGAAGATGGTAAAGTATATGCGAAAACAGCAAAGGATCAGTATTTGATTCGGTTACGACTTTATGAATTAGAGGAACGATTGGATGATCGTAAGTTTGTAAGAATATCGCATTCGGAAATTGTTAATCTTAAAATGGTCAAAAGTTTGGATTTAAGTTATGTAGGAACGATATGTATGGAATTATCCAATGGCGAGGTTTGCTATGTATCTAGAAGGTATGTTTCTAAAATAAAAAGAATATTGGGATTGTGAGGTGGAAAAGATGAAAAAAGAATTATTTTTTAGAGCGTTGAGTGGTGCTCTTGGTGGGATTGTAATTTGTTATTTTATTACAATAGGAATTTCATTGGTCATGAATGATGGTGTTTACTATGCATGTGTTCCCAGTTTGGTTGATCGTTTCGGTAATGAAGTGAGTGCAGTGATGGTTCAAATGGGATTAAGCGCTATTCTAGGGGCTGGATTTGCAGGCTCTTCCATTCTGTGGGAAAAGGATGAATGGAGCTTATTAAAACAAACGACGATATATTTTTCTATTGTTTCTGTGCTTATGATGAGTGTTGCTTATGTTTGTGAATGGATGGAACATTCTTTCCTAAGTTTCCTACATTACTTCATTATTTTCTTTGTTATATTTTTTGTTGTATGGGTACTTCAATATATGATTTGGAAGATTCGCATTGCGAGAATAAATCGTAAAATAAAAGGATAAACGTATTGTTGATCGTATTTTATTCCATGCACAATGAATCAATATCATAATGGAATACGTATGTCTATGCGAAAGAGTCTGTGCAAAAAAGGAGCTAACTATGCGATGATAAAAATATTCGACTTTCCTTTTGAGTGAATCAATGAAATTGTAGTATAATATTAGAGCAGTCACAATTAAAGGAAGTGCTATAATGGAAATAAGAAGAGCTTTAGAAAAGGATAAAGATGAAATTAATTCGCTTTTATATCAAGTATTAATGGTACATCATGAAGGACGACCGGATTTATTTAAAGCCAATACAAAAAAATATACGGATGAAGAGCTGGTGGCTATCATTCACGATGATCAAAGACCAATCTTTGTCGCAGTCAATGAAGAGGGAAAAGTCGTAGGTTATGCATTTACCGTTTTCCAACAACATTTGCATCATAATACACTTACGGATGTGAAAACACTGTACATCGATGACTTGTGTGTGGATAAAAACCAACGAGGAAAGCATATTGGAAAATCACTGTATGAGTATGTTATTTCTTTTGCCAAACAACAAGGTTGTTATAATGTGACATTAAATGTATGGAGTTGTAATGAAAGTGCGATAAAATTCTATGAAAAATGTGGATTAGTAGCACAGAAAATGGGAATGGAAAAAATTTTATAAGAGAATGATCGATGGAATCATTCTTTTCTTTTGGTTCTATAAGTTAGGATGTTTTGAAAAAAGGGAGGAAAGATATGGAAATAATGGTAATCGCCAATCAGCTGATAGAGTTATTTTGCATGATGGGATTAGGCTATTTATTAATGAAAATTAATTATCTTGATGTCAATGTTAATAAAAAAATAAGCAATCTTGTTATTTCGGTTACCACTCCGGCATTGATATTTGCTTCGGTATTTAAAGAAAATGAAGCTTCTCAATCGGCAGTGATTATGATGTTAGGAATCGCTTTTCTTGTATATTTGATTTTACCTGTCGTAGCAATGCTGTTTAATACATTGCTAAAGATTCCCACTTCGCAGCGTAAGTTATATCAGTTTATGACGGTATTTTCTAATACAGGATTCATGGGATACCCAGTGGTTGCTTCTTTATATGGAAATACGGGGGTATTTTATGCGGCAATTTTCAATTTAATGTTTAATCTTTTCGTATTTACTTATGGAATCTATCTAATGCAAGAAAATCGTCGATTGGATTGGCACAGTCTTTTTACTCCTGGAATCGTCTTATCCTTATTTGCGATGATTGCTTATTTTGTGAAATTATCAATTCCAATGGTAATTGTTAATGTATGTGAGAGTGTAGGGGGGATGACAACCCCGCTTGCAATGCTTTTGATTGGAGCTTCTTTGTCAAATGTAAGCAGCAAAGAAATTCTCAGCGATACGACAATTTATTTTTATACATTGCTTCGTCAATTCCTTTTGCCACTTCTTTTTTTTCCATTACTACGTTTGGTTCTTCAGGATGAATTGATTCGAGGGGTAGTCATGATGATGATAGCGATGCCAGTAGGAAGTATCAGTGTTCTATTTGCTACCCAGTATGGAAATGATAGCACTCTTGCTTCCAAGAATGTTTTTGTGACAACACTTTGTTCCTTGCTCTCGATTCCTATCATAACTTTCCTGCTTTCGTTATAAATGATGTATTGTATTCTTTGTGAGGATATGCTATCATATCCTCACAAAGAAAAAGGATATGCTGATGTAGTTAAATGGCATAACAAGTCCATGGTAAGGATTAGTTGGCAGTTCAATTCTGCCCTTCAGCACCAGATGAAAAAAGGCTCGAAGGAAACGAATTCGAGTAGTAAAAAAAAACTAGCCGTTAGGTTAGTTTTTTTATCTCATTTATTTAAAATTGATTTGTTTACTGAATCGGTTTGTTCCATTCTTTCTACTTAGCTTCTCTTTTGATCAATTTTGCATGTAAAACAACTTTATCGGAATCATCATAACAAGTCGATAAAGTAATCACTCGATCTTTTGCTGAAATCGAAGTTTTAAAATCATAATAACTTCGATTTTTTAATTTTAACATTAAATCTAAAAATTCATCTTCATTATCAAATTCTGTTTGGATGTAATTCGAAGTCGTTGGGATACGATAGACACTAAATACTTGCCATAATGTATTTTCATATTCCGTAGAGAGTTTAATGACAAAATTATCGCTATCGTTTTAACCAATCGCTAGTCAAAATATTTCGCAAACTGCCAAACATAGTATTATCATATCTTCCATGGGCATAAAGTATCGTATTTTTATCATTAAAATCATCCATTCTGTTTCGATAGTCTAAAAATACCCATCCTGCTGAGTTATCCGAAAGATCAAAAGCATGGGTAAGATAGTATTTATTATCTTTGCTTTGAACAAATGGGTAATTAATATTTGTACCATTGACTTGAATCCAACCTTTAACATCACTATTGATCGTTTTCAATTGTGTAAAATCAACGTCAATTAGACGCATTTTAATATAATCCCAATAAGGATCAAAGGAAGGGATTTCCTCTTCTTGATCAATCAGTTCAGCGTTATCATCGCTCTCTTTTATTTTAGCTAACGAATTGATATGATCCGACTCATCATGAATCTTATCGGAATCTAATTTCCATTGAATAATTTTTAGAATCGAAATAGACAGTCCGATAATACACAAAATACTGATGATTGAAAGTAATAAATTACGTATTCTTAAAGTTTTTTTTCGCATGGGATGCCTCTTTTTTATTTTATCATCTATTGGTATGGATTTCAAAAGATATCAATGATTAAAAAACATAACCAAAACGTAACAAAAAAGCAAAAATTTATTTTCATTTTTTCATAAATACTATATATTTAAAGTAGAAAAACCAATCATGTTAAAGTGAAAAAATAGGAGGAGATGATTATGTTTAAGAAGATTCTAACAGGTTTTATAATTGGTTTTATGGTACTATGTTTGGTTCCCAATGTTGTATTTGCTGAACAGACAATACCGGACAGCATAACAATAAAATCGGTTGTGCCTGAAGATCGTGAAAGTGCAATTTTAATATTAGATTATTATATTTATTCTAATTATAATAATCTAGGTTTTGATAGTGAGAGTCTTAGTGCTGATTTTACGGAATGCACATTAATTAATGTTGTTGATAATACTAATAAAAAAGTAAAAATTAATTATGAATATGATAAGGATGTAAAAAAGTAGTGGATAGTTTAAAAGATAGATTAAACAAAGAGTACTATACATTAACAGATTTAGATTATTTCAATTGGAAATTATCTCATTTAGCTAAATTAGATGTTGACGAAAATGCGGAAGAACCAAGTATCTTAATGTTTTCAACGGAATTCAAAGAAAATATTGGTTATCGAAATTTTTCTATAGATATTAGAATGGGAGATGATTTTCCGTTATATACGGAGCGTGGAGGAGCAGGAATATTTACTTATGATGATACAATCTATTATGCGGCACCAACACCAGTACTAACATCTTACAATCATTTATTCTATATTGATAATAATGCTACAAATATTGAAGCGGCGGTAAAGGAAAGATTAGAGTCTAATTTTAACCATAAATTTACTGTTGAAAATACGCAGATAACAGTTCAAAATTTTCTATACGATATTTTTTATCAAGAGTACAATCCTGAGGATCAATGGTATCTGGGGCAAGCCTCCAATGCGTCGGATTATGCACGGATACAATTAAATGAAATTCAAAATAATGCAGATAATCCATATCATTACTTGGCTAGTTATTTTAATGAATATGTATATTTAATTGGATTTGATTTCCAATCTGTTATGGCTATGGATTTTATTATTCCAGTAAAAGATAGCACAAAAATAACATCACCAAAATTTCAGAGCAATGATGTAAATAGCGATGTATCAATAAGTACAAATGCATTTATCCCATTAGATACATTGATTAGTGTTGCTAAATTAACTAGTGGGGAAGAATATGATAAAATCGTAAAGGTTTTAAATGCGACAAATTTGGATATGTTTGATTTGAAATTATTTTCAAAGTCGTCCGGAGATTATATTACTGCTTTATCCGATGGAACCTTTGAAGTAAAACTTCCGATTAAAGATGAATTAAAAGGAAAAGATTTAATGGTATATTATGTTGATGAAGAAAATAAGGTCAAAGACTATAATGTAACCATAACTAGTGATAATAAATATGCTATATTTAATACGGACCACTTCAGTATCTACACATTAGCAGAAAAGAACACAAATAAAAAAGTAGAAGATAATCCAAATACTTATGATGGCATTACCAATTCTGTTTTTTTAGGATTTATTTGTCTAATTGGTTTGGCTGGTGCATTTTCATTAAGACAAAGATAATCAGTAAATAAGTCAAGGACTCAAGTGAGTCCTTGTACTGTTTTTAGAAGGGGTATTTAGGATAAGTAATGTGATTTGCATTAATTAAATAAAACCAAAAAGGAATTGCTAAATAATGTTTAATAATATTCATTTTTGTTCAAGTATGCACATTTTTGATGCCAAATAATGAATTATTTTAGGAAATTTTGTTGAAATTTTATCAAAATAACTATAAAATAAATTATGCAAAGTATAGTACCAA
The DNA here is from genome assembly GCA_045134375.1 of Breznakia sp. Lineage (GTDB taxonomy): Bacteria > Bacillota_I > Bacilli_A > Erysipelotrichales > Erysipelotrichaceae > JBGUVL01. The sequence continues at coordinate 13,033 of JBGUVL010000003.1, forward strand.
TTTCCCTTTCCTATCTTCCACTATACTTTGCTTTTTTTGTTGCTACCGATAATTTAGGTAGTTTTTTTATTTTTTTATAAGCAATTATGATATCATAGTAGATAGCAAAGGACGTGAATATATGCAGGAATGGTGGAAAAAAGCGGTTGCTTATGAGATTTATCCAAGCAGTTTTTATGATAGTAATCAGGATGGTATAGGAGATTTAAAGGGAATTATAGAAAAATTGGATTATTTGGAATGGTTAGGTGTTGATCTTTTATGGATCACTCCTTTCTTTGTGTCGCCTTTTGATGACAATGGCTATGATGTAAAGGATTATTTTCATGTGGATCCTCGTTTTGGAAGTGATGAGGATTTTAAAGAATTATTAGCCAATGCACATCAAAGAGGGATGCGTATTGTGATTGATTTTGTTTTAAATCATACTTCGGATGAGCATCAATGGTTTATGGATGCGCTTAGTGGAGATGAGAAGAAAAGAGATTACTACATTTGGAGAAAAGGGAAGAAGGATGCATTAGGAAACCTTTGTCCTCCTAATAATTGGAGTGGCTTTTTCTCGGATTCGGCATGGGCTAGGGCAGATCAAAGTGATTTGTATTATTTGAAGATTTTTTCAAAAAAGATGCCAGATTTAAATTGGGAAAATAAATCATTGCGAGAGGAAATGTATGCGATTGCTCGATACTGGCTAGATCAAGGGGTAGATGGGTTCCGTTTGGATGCAGTTGCTCATCTAGCGAAGGATCTCAGCTTCACGGATTCTTCTACGAGTATAAATAAAAATGGTTTAGCAGAAGATTGGTCTAGATTTTCTAATCTGCCAAGAATTCATCATTATTTGCAGGAATTTAAAAGAGAAGTGACGAGTCATTACGATTGTGTAAGCATTGGAGAAGTTGGTGGTGGTGTAACACCTAGACAAGCGCTCCATTATGTGAATGATCGTAATGGTACACTGGATATGGTTTTCAATTTTGACGCAGTGTGGGTACATGGTAGCTATGGTAGTGAATATCAAAGAGGTGAATTAGTAGCTGATGTGAAGCGACTAAAAGAAGTCTTCTATATGTGGATCAATAATTATGGGGAGCATGCTTGGTATCCTGTTTATTGGATGAACCATGATCATCCTCGTGTGGTCTCTCATTATGGTAGTATCAAATATCGAAAAGAAAGTGCCAAAATGTTGGCAACGGTTCTCTTGTTTATGGGAGGAACACCGTTTATTTATAATGGTGAAGAAATTGGCATGAGCAATGTAACTTATACTTCGTTGGATGATTTTAAAGATGTTAATGCTCAGAATTATATCAAAGCGCACCAAGGAGTGAAAAGTGAAGCAGAGATGCTGACTTATTTAAGAAATGCAAGTCGTGTCAATGCGCGTACACCGATGCAGTGGAATGATCAAAAATATGCTGGCTTCTCTACCTGCCAACCAACATTAAAAGTGAATGAAAATTATCGTGAAGTCAATGTGGCAGAACAAGAAAAAGATCCTAATTCGATTCTTAATTATTATCGCAAACTAATCAAAATGAGAAAAACACAATTTCAAAATACGATATTGAAAGGAAGATTTGATATCGTTGATTTAGAACATCCTGATGTGTTTGCGTATACGAAAGAAACCGAAAAACAGACGTTATTGATCATTGCTAATTTTAAAGGGGAAAGAGTGAAGTTTACTTTCCCGATGGAAGTAAAAAATATTGTGACTTACAATTATGAGGATGTGCATTTTCATGGTCATAATATTGAATTGCGTCCGTTTGAATGCGTTGTATTGGAAATGATTAGGGGGAATGATGATGGAAAAGGAAACATTAGCAAGGGCAATCGCAGAGGTTGCTAAGGGAGCAGGAGAGTTAATTTTAAATCGTGAAGATATTCAGGTTAGTGAAAAAGGAGACGTTGCCAATATTGTTACTACTATGGATGTGCGATCACAAGATTATATCCTAACGCGATTGAAACAATTGCTTCCGGAAGCGAAAGTCATTGCAGAAGAAAGCAACCATAACGAGTTTGATGATGGGTATGTATGGGTTGTAGATCCCATTGATGGGACAAGTAACTATGCCTATGATTTAAAACATAGTTGTATTTCCATTGCGCTTCTTTATCAGAAAAAAGGCGATATAGGTGTTGTTTATGATCCTTATCTTAAGGAAATGTTTGTGGGGATCAAAGGCTTTGGTAGCTATCTAAATGGAAAAGCGATCCATGTGAATCAAAATGCTCTTCCTTCTTCTTTGGTGGTTGTTGGAACATCGCCTTATGCGAAAGAAAAAGCGGATATTACCTTTCATAACATGAAGAAAATCTTTGTTAATAGTAGAGATATTCGAAGAAGTGGAAGTGCCACATTGGATTTGTGTTATGTTGCTTGTGGGCGCTTTGATGCCTTTTATGAAGCTAGTTTAGCACCTTGGGATTATAGTGCTGCAGCAACGATTATCAAGGAATCTGGTGGGATTATTGAAGCGATAGAGCCGGATGTATGGGGCTATGAAAAATCAATTGGAATTATAGCGGGAAACCAACACAACTATTTATCTTTATTAAATTTATTGAAAGAATAAAAAAAGCTTTCCTTACGGTGGTTATCGGTAAGGAAAGTTTTTTTATTCTCGAAATTAAATCGACGATAAAAAAAGCTATCCATACAGAATATATGGATAGCGTTTCTTATAAATGGCGCCTAAAACAGGACTCGAACCTGTGACCGTTCGGTTAACAGCCGAATGCTCTACCGACTGAGCTATTTAGGCATTTCTTGCCAACTGCTTTATTATAATAACATAGGATATATTGGTTGGCAAGTGTTTTTTTGATAAATTAAATCAAATTGATGATTTGTCCTTTTCCTCCAAAAAAATTCGTTATTAATGTGATTAAGTCTTCCGCGGTCTGCTTGACATAATCGATGGATGTATTTTCATTTCCTTGTACAATAAAGAATATGTTTTTGCTTCTTTCTGTAACTTTTGTTTTTTCTACTTGTCGAATTTCAAGACGACATATAATTTCATTACTGTCATCAATGTAGCTGTATTCTCCAGAAGCTACTTTTTTTGGTTCTTTTTGTCCAAGTGGCAGAAAATACTCATCACCGTTTGTGAAACGTAAAGTAACATCACCATTGATAGAATCGATATCGTGCGCCCCTAGTGCAAGCTTTGAACGTAATGATATTATGTTATAGCAGTCAACAATAGGATTGACATGAAATAGATCTTGATGTTTCAATAATAATCGAATTAAGTTTTCTGGAGCAGGCAAGTTTTTTCTTCTTTTTACGTGAACTTTTTCATGAAGCTGATAAAATCCTTCTAAAATGGGATCGTGCTGGTAATCGTAATTTTGATAAAAGGTTAGCAATTCAACGATTGCTTTTTCTTTGTATTCTTCCCATTGAAAGATGGGAGCGGTGTTGTCACAATCGGATATGACAACACCAGCTACATGAATGCCAAGTTCGCTTACTTCTTTGCTGATGTGAAAATTCATGGTTATGCAATCGTTGCTAACGCCTGTTCTAGATCGAATAAGATATCATCTATGTTTTCTGTTCCAATGGAGAAACGAATCGTTTGTGGAGTAATGCCTTGATCGATCAATTCTTCTTTTGATAATTGCGAATGGGTGGTACTAGCTGGATGAATGACTAAGGATTTTACATCCGCAACATTGGCTAGTAACGAGAAGATTTCTAAATGATCAATGACTTTTTTCGTATCTTCTTCACTACCATCAATTTCAATTGTAAAGATACTACCCGCACCTTTTGGGAAATATTTTTGGTAAAGATCAAAATAAGGGCTATCTGGTAAAGATGGGTGATTAACTTTCTTAACTTTTGGATGATTTTTTAAGAATGAAACAACTTTTAATGCATTTTCAACATGGCGTTCCACTCGTAATGATAATGTTTCACATCCTTGTAATAATAAGAAAGCATTGAATGGCGAAATACAAGCTCCGGTGTCACGCAAGTAAATTGCACGAATTCGAGTCACATAGGCAGCATTTCCGCATGCTTCGCTAAAGATGATACCATGATAACTTGGATCGGGTTCGCTTAGCTGTGGGAATTTGCCACTTGCTTTAAAATCAAAATTGCCACTATCAACAATAACACCACCTAATGTAGTTCCATGTCCTCCAATGAATTTGGTTGCGGAATGAACTACGATATCGGCTCCATGTTCGATTGGACGGAACAAATATGGAGTTGCGAATGTATTGTCTACGATGAATGGGATTTGGTGTGCATGAGCAATTTCAGCAATCGCATCAAAATCAATAATACTACTATTTGGATTTCCTAATGTTTCCGCAAATACTAACTTGGTATTCGCTTGAATTGCGTTTTCAAAGTTAGCAGGGTCATCCCCATCCACAAAGGTAGTTGTGATTCCATAGCTCTGCAATGTGTGTGCTAAAAGATTATAGCTTCCACCATAAATTTGTTTGGCACTAACAATATGATCTCCACTTTTTACCAAAGATTGAATTGCGTAAGTGATTGCTGCAGCACCACTAGCAACTGCCAATGCGGCACATCCTCCTTCTAATGCAGCAAGTCTTTTTTCTAATACATCTTGCGTTGAGTTTGTTAATCTTCCATAGATATTACCTGGATCTTGTAAACCAAAACGCGCTGCCGCATGCTCACAATTATCGAATACATAAGATGTGGTTTGATAGATTGGAACAGCACGAGAATTCGTAACCGGATCGGCTTGTTCTTGTCCTACATGAAGCTGTAATGTTTCAAATTTTAAATTTCTGTTTTCTCTTTTGATGATTGCCATATTGATTACCTCCTTGAAAAAGAAAAAACCCACCCTTATATAAACTAAGGGCGAGTTTTGTTCGCGTTACCACCTTGCTTCACTGTATCCTCACGGAATACAGCCTCATCGAGTACTATCATACTCTAGTGCTATAACGGGCACTCCCGACATTGGCTAATCATTCACCAACATAACTCCAAGGCCATCTTCTTCTATCCGCATCTAATTTCTTCCACCAAACGAAATCTCTCTAGTAAGCGTAGGATAGGGTACTCTCCTTTTCGTCGTCTTTAATTCATATAAAAGTAGTATGATATAAATATACCACTAAATCATAGTTTGTCAATAGGAATTGGTAAAAAAAAGTAAAAAATGATATAATGAAATAAAATATAAGTTTATTTGAAAGGATCGATAGTATTATGAAAATATCAACCAAGGGAAGATATGCTTTAAGAGTTATGATTGATTTAGGAAATTACTCTTTTTCTAGTAGTGTATCACTTTCTGATATTGCAAAACGACAGCAGATTTCAGTGAAATATTTGGAACAAATCATGCGCGTATTGATCAAACATGGATATGTAAAAAGTGAAAGAGGAGCACATGGTGGCTATCAGCTTGCGAAAGAACCTTCCTGCTATACTGTGGGAGATATTCTTCGTGCTGCGGAAGGTAGCTTAGCGCCCATCTCTTGTCTAGAGAAAGGAGCAGAACCTTGTGTTATGAAAGAGCAATGTGCTACGATTGCATTTTGGCAAGGACTATATGACCAAGTCAATCAATACGTTGATTCTTATACACTAGAAGATCTGATGAAGCAAGATGCGGTTGTTTGTGTCAGCCAGAAATAAAAAATTAACTATTTTTTTACAAGCGAATGATTTTTCATTTACATTTTTAGATTATCCTTATATAGTTAAAGAAAGTAGAAAAATGAGGTGAATCCTATGCCAGCAGTTTACGCCCATGCTCGATTTGGACAAAAGGTATTAGCGTTATTGAATGAGGACCAAAAGAAAATCATAAAGAAATACAGAAAAACGTATGATGTGGGCTTACAAGGACCGGATATTTTTTTCTTCTATCGTCCTTATCAGAAAAATAAAGTAAGCACCTATGGAAATCATTTGCATGAAATCAGTGCTTATCCTTTTTTTGAACATGCTTTGCAGGTTATTGAACAAAAGGGAAGAGATAGTGCAGAATTTGCCTATCTGCTTGGTTTCTTGTGCCATTTTACTTTGGATAGTGAATGCCATCCTTATGTAAATGAAATGATTCGGGTAAGCCACGTACAGCATTTGGAAATCGAGGAAGAGTTTGAGAAGAAGCTATTGCGAATGGATGGGAAAGATCCTTTTTCTTATCCTTTAGATACCTTGATCGCCGCGGATCAAAAAACCGCAGAAGCAATTGCACCTTTTTATGAGGGAATGGATGTTGTCACAGTGCAAAAATCACTGGAATGGATGAAACGGATAAAAAAATTATTTTATACACCAAAGCAAGGGAAATATACAGCCATTAACTTAGCAATGAAAATGACAGGGAAATATGCTTATTTAAAAGGGTTAATGCACCAACACCAAGACAATCCCAATTGTTTTGAGAGCAATGAAGGATTGCTCCATCGCTTTGATAAAGCTGTTTTTGTGGCAGTTAATTTGATTGCAGAATTCGATGATGCATTGAAGCAGAAAAAAGATTTACCAAAACGCTTGGATCGTACATTTGAATAGGGAGAAAAATATGGAAAAAAACAAATTAACAAAAATGGAGAAATACTGGATTCTTTATGATGTAGGGAATTCGGCATTTATTTTATTGGTGGCAACTATTTTGCCAATCTATTTTAATGCGTTAGCCGCAAATGCAGGCATTTCTGGAGAAGATTATTTGGCATATTGGGGATATGCAGCGAGTGTGGCGACGATCATTGTCGCTCTCATAGGACCGGTATTAGGAACATTAGCCGATACTAGAAATTTTAGAAAACCATTGTTTACGATTTCGATGATGATTGGGGTTCTAGGCTGTGCGGCACTTTCTTTTCCCAAAAGTTGGATAGTGTTTTTAGTTGTCTTTGTGATTGCAAAGGTTGGATTTAGTGCCTCTTTAATTTTCTATGATTCAATGCTAGTTGATATCACGGATGAAAAACGTATGGATATGGTATCCTCTCACGGCTATGCATGGGGTTACATCGGCAGTTGTATTCCTTTTGTGATCAGTCTCGTCTTTGTCTTATTCCATGCATCGATCGGTATTTCAATGGGAACGGCAATGATGATTGCTTTCTTTTTGAATGCTACTTGGTGGTTGTTGGTTACTTTGCCATTATTAAAGAATTATCAGCAGAAAAATTATGTGGAATTACCAAAGCATCCCGTTCGTCAATCATTTTCTAGGTTGTTTGCGACATTGAAAGATATTAAGTCCCAGAAACATATTTTTCTGTATCTGCTTGCTTTCTTCTTTTTCATTGATGGTGTTTATACCATTATTGATATGGCAACGGCTTATGGCAGTGCGTTAGGGTTGGATACACAAGGTTTGTTATTAGCATTATTGCTCACGCAAATCGTGGCCTTTCCTTGTGCTTTAATATTCTCCTATTTCTCCCATCGAGTGGATGGTGCAAAATTAATCAAGATTTGTATCTTGGCTTATACTGGAATTACGATTTTTGCGGTTCAGTTGGATAAACAATGGGAATTTTGGGTGTTAGCTGTTTTTGTTGGTATGTTTCAAGGGGCAATTCAAGCATTATCTCGTTCCTATTTTGCGAAAATCATTCCTGCAGAAAAATCGGGTGAATATTTTGGTATCTATGATATCTTTGGAAAAGGAGCTTCTTTTGTGGGAACAACGTTAGTCGGAATGGTTTCCCAAATCACAAACCAAGCAAATCTTGGGGTAGCGATGTTAGCAATTATGTTTATCATTGGATATGTTTTATTTGTTAAAGCGGTTAAACTAAATCAATCAAAAGAAAACTAAACGAGTAGAAGGAGCCTTGAGCAAAGATAATTTAGGTTCCTTTTTTGATTTCAATAACAAAACCAAGCTTCTTGTTCTACCTATGATTATTATGGGGTGAGCCGAATAAGAAAAGTATACGCTAATGATTTCTATTTTTTAGAAACATGCTATAATAGAGCGAGAAGAGAGGAATGACGATGCGGGAAGATCGATTGAAAAGAAAAATAATAATCTACGGCATTGCTGTTATCTTTATTTGTGGATGGGCCGTTTTGAATTTAATTCCTTATTTAATCGCAATGGATCTTGCTACGGTGTTACTTGCGATAAGTTGCTTTTTCGATGCAAAAGACGCGAAGGAGGAAAGAAATCAGAAGGTGTTTTTAAAAAAAACTTTATGGTTCATCTTCTTAATGCTAAGTTTAATCGTTATCCTTTTTATTGGATTATAAAAAACACCTTACATCAGGTGTTCTTTTTCTTCGCATTGGCATTCATTAAAGTGTTCACAATCTTCATTACAACAACTTTTGAAAGCAAACTGACGTAAATGGGCAGGGATAAAAGAAGTGATCTCATCATCATCAAAGCCTACCACAAAATGATCTTCATTGATAATGATCGGTCGTTTTAATACGGTGGGATTTTTTTGTATGAAGTCGACTAAATCGTTGGTAGAAAAATCATCTAATTTTGAACCAATGGCTTTATAGGCTTTGCTTCTTTTTGAAATAATATCTTCTGTCCCATTTGGACAACGTTGCAGAAGATATTTGATTTCCTCTTTATTTAAAACTGTATTTTGAATGTTTTTTTCAACATAAGGCAAATGATTGGTGTCTAGCCATTGCTTTGCTTTTGTTGCTGAAGTGCATCCAAAGGAAGTATAGATTAATATCATAACATCACTCCTGCTCTTTTAATAAAGTTATTATAATCGAATTTGCAAGATAATCAAGTAAAATTAAATCACATAATTTATCATAATAATTTGTTAATTATGCGTATGAATTTTACTATGATAAAAACAAGCAAATAGATTGATGTTTGCCAAAAAAAGCATAGATACTTTATAATTACCTCCTCCTTTAAAAATAAAAAAACAAAAAAACCAACGAAGGTTTTTTTGTTTTTTTATTGATGGATACACAAGAAAATGTGTTAAAAATTACCAAATGAAAAAAGTAGACAATTTGATGCGTCGATGCTATACTGTGTCTAAATTAAAAAACATTCGTTTTTATCGTACATTACATTGCTAAAATAAGTGAGTGAAAATGGCTACTTATTCGTTCACTATTCGTTGTAAAGGAGAGGATCTATGAAGCAAGATTTGATGGAAGCAATCTTACATTTTTATCCTGAATGTGATTATCTTTCCGATTTGCCGATGGCAGTAAAAACGGGAGGGAAAAAAAGAGTGATTAGGATTTTCAGTTTTTTATTAAATGACTATGACGCCGATGGATTTGATGAAATCTTTCGTTATCTATTTAAAGTAGATTGCCATTTCAATAATAAAAAAGAAGTGATAGAAAAGTTAGAAGCGTTATTCATCACATAATTTAACATTTCATTTTTAAATTATAATTACTGCTAAGGAGTATGATATAGACAAGCAAACAGATCATAGGTTTGCTAAAAGTATTAAAAGATACTTCATACATTCTCCCTTTTTAAATCTTACAAAATAAAGGACCTTGGAAGGTTCTTTATTTTTGCAGTTTTTTTAAAAACTGATATAATACTAAAATAGAAATAGAGGTGTTGGGATGAAAAAAGGTAGAATGAAGAAATTTTTAAGTTATTATCAACCCTATAAAAAATTATTTTTTATGGATCTGTTTTGCGCTTTTATTGCGGCAGCAATTTCATTGGTTTTTCCAATGATGACACGATATATCACGAATAATGTTTTAGCAGCAGGCATCAAAGAGCAAATGAATGTAATTCTTTTTCTTGGGGCAATCATGTTATTATTGATTGTCATTGAGTATTTTTGTAATTATTTTGTTGCCTATCAAGGTCATGTTATGGGGGCGCATATGGAAGCAGATATGCGAAATGAATTGTTTCAGCATTATCAGAAGTTAAGCTTCCATTTCTATGATAATCAGAAAGTGGGGCAACTAATGACACGATTGACCAATGATTTATTTTCCTTAACCGAATTATATCATCATGGTCCAGAGGATATCGTCATTTCGCTGATTAAAATTGTTGGTGCGTTTGTGATTCTTTTGACGATTAATGTACCTTTGACTTTGTTGGTGTTTGTTACCATTCCATTTATGATTGCTTTTGCGATTCATTACAATCGTCAAATGAAAATGGCATTTAAAGAAAATAAAAAGAAGATTGGGGATATTAATGCTCGCATTGAAGATTCTTTGTCAGGAATTCGTGTGGTAAAATCGTTTGCTAATGAAAATGCAGAGCTTCATCGTTTCAAAAAAGAAAATAACATGTGGTTGGATACGAAGCGAAACTCTTATCACAAGATGGGAAGGTTTCATTCAGGATTGAGTGCCTTTATCAGTTTCATTACGGTTTTGGTCATTGTCGGTGGAAGTTTAATGATCGCTACTCACTTTTTGAATACTGGAGATTTGATTGCTTTCTTACTTTATATTGGCAATCTAACGGATCCTATCAAAAAGTTGATTAACTTCACAGAACAATTTCAAGAAGGAATTACTGGTTTTGAACGTTACATGGAGTTGTTAGAAATCAATCCTGATATTAAAGACAATGAAAATGCAATCGCATTGGAACATGTGGTTGGTGATGTTGTTTTTGATCATGTTAGCTTTACTTATCTTGAAACGCAGGAAGATGTGCTTCATGATATCAATCTTTCAGTAAAAGCGGGAGAATATATTGCGTTAGTTGGACAAAGCGGTGCGGGGAAAACGACATTATGTTCTTTGTTGCCTCGTTTCTATGATGTGAAAGAGGGACGTATCTTAATTGATGGTCATGATATTCGTGATTTGAAGTTGCAGTCATTGCGTTCTCACATTGGTATTGTTCAACAGGATGTATATTTGTTTGCAGGAACCATTTTGGATAATATTGCCTATGGAAATCCAAAAGCAAGGGAAGAAGATATCATTCGGGCAGCAAAATTAGCGAATGCTCATGATTTTATTATGGAGTTAGAGGATGGTTATCTGACCGACATCGGACAACGAGGAGTAAAACTATCCGGCGGGCAGAAGCAGCGTATTTCCATTGCCAGAGTATTTTTGAAAAATCCTTCCATTTTGATTTTTGATGAAGCGACGAGTGCGCTTGATAATGAAAGTGAAAAGGTGGTTCAGGATTCCCTTGAATTACTTGCTAAAAATCGTACTACTTTTGTTATTGCACATCGTCTTTCAACGATACGGAATGCTCAGCGTATTATCGTTTTAAATGAAAATGGTATTGTGGAAAGTGGCAACCATGAAGAACTTTTAAAGCAGAATGGTGAGTATGCAAAATTATATCAGATGCAGTTTAAATAAATAGCCAATGCTGTTTATTGTTTTTAGGATAAGAGTAAAATGATTGCGATAAAGAGAATACTGGATATAATAAAAGAAATAGAAAAGGAGGAAAATAAATGGAAATAATAATTGGTATCATGATTCCTTTTTTGGCGACAGCGTTAGGGTCTGCTTTTGTATTTTTTACCAAAAAAGAACTAGATAAAAAAGTGATGAATGGTTTTCTTTCCTTTGCGGCAGGAATCATGGTAAGTGCATCTATTTTTTCGTTGCTTTTACCAGCCATGGAGCAAGCCGAATCCAATGGGGATCATGCTTTGCTTCCGTTAAGCATCGGGTTTCTTTTGGGTGGTTTATTTTTGATGTGTGCCGACCATTTATTGCCGCATCTTCACCCGCAAACCAATACCATAGAAGGAATGAAAAGCAAAATGAAACGAACGACCATGTTGGTGTTTGCTGTGACACTTCATAATGTTCCAGAAGGAATGGCGACAGGATTACTATTTGCGCTAGCGATGCAAAGTCAAGATGCATTGCTGCTTTCCTCTGCTTTTGCGCTAGCCATCGGAATTGGACTTCAAAATGTACCAGAAGGAGCTGCGGTAGCGCTACCGTTAAAAAGGGAAGGGTTAAGCAATCAAAAAGCATTTTTCTATGGTTCTCTTTCTGGTTTGGTAGAACCAATTGCTTCGTTGATTGCCCTTGTTTTTGCTTCTTTTATTACGGCTTATCTGCCTTGGCTTTTGTCTTTTGCGGCGGGGGCAATGATCTATGTGGTAGTAGAAGAGTTGATTCCAGAAGCACACTTGGATGAGCATTCTCATCTTAGTACGGTTGTCTTTATGATTGGCTTTACCATGATGATGATACTAGATATTGCCTTAGGATAATGGTAAAATAATAGACGGTGATAATCATGAATAAAATGACAACAAAGGATCGAAGAGAGGCGATCAAAAAGACCATCTATGAAAGCGAAAAACCAATCAGTGCGAGTGTGTTAGCAAGTCAGTATGAGGTTTCTCGACAAATTGTAGTTGGCGATGTTGCATTGCTAAGGGCTGCCAATGAACCCATCGTTGCAACCCCAAGAGGGTATGTATATCAAAAAGAAAAAGCGGTTAATCGTTATGTGATTGCATGCTGTCACAACAATGAAATGACACAGGAAGAACTAAATATCATTGTCGATTGTGGAGGAATTATTGAAAATGTCATTGTTTCTCATCCTGTTTATGGTGAGTTGATGGGAGCGTTGCACATTCATAATCGAGTAGAAGTTCGACAATTTATTGAAAAATGCAAAGAAACAAATGCGCAAAATCTGAGTGTTATCAGTAATGGGGTGCATCTTCATACGATCATAGCGAAGGATGATTCACAATATGAAATGATTCAAGCGGAATTAAAGAAAAAAGGCTTTCTTTATGAGAAATAGGAGGTTTTTTATGAATTTCGATAAGGAATATGAGCTATTAGAAAAACTTTATTTTGAACGCGTTTCTGGAAGTGAAGGAGAGAAACAAGCTTGCTTGCTTTTAAAGGAAGAACTTGAAAAGTTAGGACTGCATCCAGTTGTGGAAAGCTTTGATACCCAACATAGCGTCGTTGAAAAAGTCACTTTAGAAGTGTGTGAACCTTATCAAAAGGAATACCAAGCAACCGCATATAAAGGTTGTCAAAGTACAGAGGCTAATGGTTTGTTGAAAGAGTTATGTTATTTTGAAAGTGATAATCCAGTGAGTCGTAAGATGGTGAAAGATAAAATTGCATTGATCAATGGTTATTTGAATCGTGCTACCTATCAAGCAATTACCGAAGCAGGGGCAAAGGCATTCATCAGTTATAATGGGGATGTTGATCGTGCAATCAATGATCTCGATCCAAGAGAGTTGAGGGAATCATTGCAAAAATTGGGAAATTTACCAGGAGTAAATATTTTGGTAAAGGATGCAATGGAAATGGTGGCGAATGGTGCGAGTCAAATAAGAATGACCATTCAACAAGAAAATACGAAAACACCTTCCTATAATTTAGTATGTGATCTGAAGGGAGAAAGCGATGAGGTTATCGTGCTTTGTGCCCATTATGATTCCGTGCCTAATTCAAAAGGACCTTATGATAATGCAAGTGGTGTGGTGGCACTTTACGCAATTGCTGAAAAACTGAGAAATCAGAAACTACATCATACACTTCGTTTATTATTCTGCGGCAGTGAAGAGAGAGGATTGTGTGGATCGCAGGCCTATATCAAACAACATACCAGTGAATTGGATAATATTCAATTTGTGATTAATATTGATATGATTGGTTCCACAATGGGAAAAAGAATTGCGGTATGTACAAGTGAAGAAGCGTTGGTGCACTATACGGATTATTATGCCAAGATGGTAGGATTTCCTTTGCAATGTTCCCAAGCGGTGTATCCAAGTGATTCGACATCTTTTGCTGATGCGGGAATTCCAGCAATTACTTTTGCAAGAGATGCGACGAAAGGAACTGGTAGCATCCATTCTCGTTATGATGTCTTAGAAAATCTGTGTAAGAATAAAATAGCAGAGGATACGGAATTTATTTGTGGATATGTAGAATCCATGTTGGATGCTTATGTGATTCCGGTTGCCAAAGAAATGCCAGAAAATATGAAGAGAGAATTGGATCGTTATCAAGGAAGAGAAAAGAAAAGGAGTTAAATCCTTTTTTTTATTCATGCATTTTCATTGACAATAATGATATCGGGATTATAATAAATAAAACGATACCCCATAGGGGTGGGAGGTATATATGAGAAAATACTTTGATGTTCTGGGAATGACCTGTAGTGCTTGTAGTTCTCATGTTGATAAAGCAGTACGCCAACTGCCACACGTGAAGGAAGTGAATGTCAATCTGTTAAGTAATTCTATGAGCGTAGAGTTAGAGAACGATGGGGAAGAAGTGGTGGAAAGCATAATTCGGGCAGTTGAAAATGCGGGATATAAAGCTCATCTGAAAGAAGAAGACAAACAAGTTAAAAAAGGAAATCAGACGGAAGAAGTTTTGCAGCTAAAACGTAAAAAACAATCACTGATTGCATCCTTTTTATTCTTGATTCCATTATTCTATATTGCGATGGGACATATGATGAATTGGCCACTTCCAGCAATTTTCAAAGGACATGAAAATAGGTTGGTGTTTGCTTTGACACAAATGCTTTTGGCTTTTGCGATCATGGAAATCAATCGTGGTTATTTTGAACGTGGTTTTCGTTCTTTATGGCATCGTTCTCCCAATATGGATACCTTAATCGCAATGGGATCAGCTGCCGCAGCGATTTATAGTGTCTATTCCGTTTTTATGATGGGGTATTACTTGGGTCATGGAAATATGGAATCGGCTCATGCGTTTATGATGCAGCTTTATTTTGAATCGGCAGGGATGATTTTAACGTTGATTTCATTAGGGAAATATATGGAAAGCCGCAGTAAGAAAAAGACAAGAGAAGCGGTAGAAAAACTGATGCAATTGCTTCCTTCGACTGCACAGGTACTGCGGGATGGAAAGGAGATAAGGGTAGCAATCGATTCGCTTTCGATTGGTGATGTTGTATTGGTGCGTTCGGGAGAAAGCATTCCGGTGGATGGTGTTGTTGTCAAAGGAAATGGAGCAGTGGATGAATCCATGCTTAGTGGGGAAAGCATTCCACTTGATAAAACGATAGATAGTGAAGTCTATGGTGCTACGTTGTTGAACAGTGGCTACTTAGAAATTAAAGTGACAAAGGAAAAAGCGAATACTTTGCTTTCCAAAATCATCGCTTTGGTAGAGGAAGCATCTTCCTCAAAAGCACCTATTGCAGCGATGGCGGATCAAATTAGTGGTATTTTTGTTCCGGCGGTTATGGGAATTTCTCTGATCACTTTTGTAGTGTGGTTTTTTGTTCTGCAGGAAAGCTTCCACTTTGCTTTCACCTGTGCGATTGCTGTTTTGGTTATTTCATGCCCTTGCGCCCTTGGATTAGCAACGCCAACCGCAATCATGGTGGGTTGTGGAAAAGGGGCTCAATTAGGGGTGCTATTTAAAAATGCGCAGACACTGGAATATCTTTCTCATTGCGATACGGTTGTATTTGATAAAACAGGAACATTGACCAAGGGAAAACCAGAAGTGAAAGAGATCATGACATTGGATTCCAAAGATCATTTTTTAACGATTGCTGGGAGTTTGGAACATTATTCTTCGCATCCTTTGGCGCAAGCCATTAATGAATATTGTGAGAAAGAAAAAGTCTCTTTGGAAGCAATCGTTGATTTTGAAAATATTGAAGGTGGTGGAGTCAAAGGTATTTGGCATGACCAGCTAGTATTAGGGGGAAATCTTCGCTTAATGAAACAATATCAAATTGCGACCGAATCCGTAGATGCGAAGATGGAACAATGGGCTCAAGAAGGGAAGACACCTTTATATTTTGCTTGTGATGGTAAATTACTTGGAGTAATTGCATTAAGTGATACGTTAAAAGAAGAGGCTCAGGAGGCGTTACAAGCATTAAAAGATAGGAAATTATCGATTTATATGCTAACCGGTGATCATCGACGTTGTGCGGATGCCATTGCATCTTCGCTTGCCATTTCTGCTATTAGTGAGGTATTACCACAAGAAAAAGAAGCGAAAATCAAAGAACTACAACAACAAGGACATAAAGTTGTAATGGTTGGTGATGGTATCAATGATGCGGTTGCGTTAACTCGTGCTGATGTAGGAATTGCAATGGGTTCTGGAAGTGAAGCGGCAATGGAGTCGGCGGATATTACGTTAATGAAAAATGATTTGAATGACGTGGTAAATGCGATTGAATTAAGCAAAGCGACGATAAGAAATATCAAGGAAAATCTGTTTTGGGCATTCTTTTATAATGTCATTGGAATTCCCATTGCGGCAGGAGTGTTTTATCCTATTTTTGGTTGGTTGTTAGATCCCATGTATGGGGCAGCTGCGATGAGTTTAAGCTCGGTATTCGTCGTTAGTAATGCGCTGCGATTACGCTTTTTTAAAGGGCATTCTAGGCAGCACAACAATCCAAACAGTGAAACGAACAATGAGAAAACGAAGATCGTAGATCATGAAATAAAAAATGAACAGGAGAATCAAATGCAGAAAGTAATGATGATTGAAGGAATGATGTGCCAGCATTGTAAGGCGCATGTAGAAAAGGCTTTGAATGGGTTAGAAGGAGTTAGTGCGGAAGTTGATTTAAAGAATAACTGTGCGAAAATCAACTTGACCCAGCCAATAGAGGAGGAAAAGTTAATACAAGCTGTCGTGGAGGCAGGATATGTGGTAAAGGAGATTCGTTAATGAAAGCGGATAAAGCGCAGATCAATCGTCTGTTAAAAACAGCAAGAGGACAGTTGGATGGAATTCTTAAAATGGTAGAAGAAGATCGATACTGTGTTGATATTTCAAATCAGTTAATGGCAACCCAGGCGATTCTAAAGCGGGCAAATAAAGAAGTGATTGGTGCACATATGAAGCATTGTGTTCATGATGCGTTAAAAGATGAAGCAACAGCAGAAAAGAAATTAGAGGAAATCATTCGTATCATAGATCAGCTAATGAAATAAAGATAGGAATAAGGAGGGAAGAGGATGCCGTTATTGGATGTTTTGTTTTTGGATGTCCATGCGAAATGTATGACGCAATGGCGTTATGAAGGAAAGATGGCATGGTATCATCTTCCCTCTTTTGAAGTGGCAAAGCAAAGTGGGAAAAGCTATGCGGATCCTATGAAGCAAATGGAATATCGTGCCATTATGAAGGAAGAAGAAATGATTGCTTTTTATCGTTTGCAGCCGTTTAACGATGGAGTATCGATGAGTGTTGGAGTGGCACCGAAATGGTGTCATAAAGGAATTGGTAAAAAAGTAATTGCAACGGCAATGCAGCGGGCAAAAATGTTGGGATATCAAAAAATAAGAGTCTATATTCGACAATGGAATCAAACAGCAATCCATCTATTTCAAACATTTCATTTTCAAATGGTGAATGAGATACAGGATGAGCAAAATGGTAATATACTGATGATGGAGTGGCAAAATCAATCGTTAGTCAATTTCTATGAGCGCTTGCGTCATTCTTCCTTTCGCTCTTCTTTTCATCTTGGGAAAAGGGAAAAAGAATATGTTCGAAAGAATGGCTATGATACGCTGATGAATCATGCGTGTCATTTCGTACAGCAACGTCTTCAAGATAGTCATCCAAATAAAGATGGGAAACAGACACCATGGAAAGGGCATCCTGTGTTTATTGCGCAACATGCAACCGGGTGTTGTTGTCGTGGTTGTTTGTCAAAATGGCATTCGATTCCGTTGGGGAAGGCATTAAGTAAAGAAGAAGAGTGTTATATTGTTAGTGTATTGATGGGATGGATTCGTAACGAAGTAGGTTTGTGATTGCGATGGATTCCTAGCGATAGTATTCCAAAGAAGAGGATGAAATAAAAGAAAGTAGAAAGTAGGTGTGCTTTCTATTTTATTTGGTTTAATTTTTTATTGTTTTTCATATACTAGGGATGATTCTAAGATAGGGTAGGAGGAATGGAATGCGGCAGAAGAAACATCTGTTGTTTTTAGGAATCATCGTGGTATTATTGCTTCTTGATATCATTAGTTCACAAATTACCAATGGTGTAATACAAAATGCCTATCGACCTTACCAAGGAGTTGTTGCGGTTGTTGATGCTGGTCATGGTGGGAAAGATGATGGGGCAAGAAATGGAGCAATAAAAGAACAAGAGCTTAATCTAATATTTGCTAAAAAAGTAAAGGAAAGATTAGAGAAACTAGGAATGAAAGTAATTCTGACACGATCGGATGACAATGATCTTGCTCGTTTGGATGCGACGAATCGAAAAAGAGAAGATATGAAGCAAAGAGTGGCTATTATTAATCAAAAGAAAGTTGATTTTTTTATCAGTATCCATATGAATTCGTATGCCGATTCTTCCGTTAAGGGAGGGCAACTGTTTTATGCTACGAATGATTCGGATTCGCAATATTTAGCTTCCTGTATCCAACAAAAATTAAAAGAAATTTGTCGTCCTATGTTAGAAATAAAAAGTGCGGATTACTATATTTTAAAGGAAAGTAATAAGATCGGTATCTTATGGGAATGTGGGTTTCTATCCAATCCAAAAGAACTAGAAAAGTTAGTAGAGGAAAGTTATCAAGATAAACTGTGTGATGCGTTGGTAAAAGGGATTCTTGATTTCTTTAAAAATGTGTATGAATAATAAAAAAACAGACTAATGATTAGTCTGTTCAATATCTATGGTGGAGCTTATCGGGATCGAACCGATGACCTCCTGCGTGCAAGGCAGGCGCTCTCCCAGCTGAGCTAAAACCCCATGTATAT
>JBGUVL010000004.1:0-56060 GCA_045134375.1 Breznakia sp.
TTGTCATTGGTACAATCGATAAAAGTGAAATCATATTATACACCAAAACTATGAATATTTCTACCCGCCGTCTATTGACCTCAATTACGAGGGAAATAGGCGGTTTTTTTGTTTGTAAAAAAATTATTTCAAGAAATTTTGAAAAAACACACCAAAAAAAGAGATCCCATTTCAAACAAGTGAAGGGGTTAATTCTAATCCAGATATGAATTACCTCAGACTAATCGAAAGTGAGGATTCACATATGAAAGAAAAAGAATTTAAGAATGTCAGATGGTGCGATATTTATTATTTATAGTGAACCTTTTCTTGTAGCTGACATTGGTGAAACTTTTCTTCTATTTTTCAAACACAACAACACCACATTCGTAGGGATGATCACAATACACTTTTTCTTTCTTACCGGAGCGGTATAACAATATTTTCAAAATAATTAGAAAATCCCCTCCACCAGATAGAATCATAAGCTCTGACAAAATAAATAACAGAAATTGCCCTGTCACTGTTGCAACCACCGCCATCCCGAAACCCAAAAGCAGTGTAGGCATTGCACTTCCTGATAGGTATTGCCACTGATTCATTGGTTCCGAACAAGTGCAATATGGCGTTAATGCACTCCATATAATACCAAAGCTAATCGAACGAAAGTGGTTTTTCGCAAAAATTCCCCAGGTGATACCATGAATCAGCTCATGTAGAACGATTAGTAACAGCAGAAGCAAACAAAGTAATAAACTGAATCGCAAAGATAATTCTTGCACACCTTCTCTATTGACAATATAGTAAAACCAAGTTGTCATGATCATAAATGGCAACATGATAAAAAACGCTCCGACATTTGCTTGCACAATGCCAACCGTCAAAACCTTAGCCTGATATCCTTTCTCCAACATATCATTGCTTAGTTTTTCAAACTTTTCTTTTCGTCTCAATTCTTTGTCTGCCAGTTTTCGATTGCTTTTTCCCATCATTCATCCTCCCTATAATTTCAATATGATAAATCAATATAACGATATCGTTTTGCCCCTTTTAAGAGCTTTTATGAGTATAACGTTCGCATTGGTAAAGGACACTTTTATCTTTCTGTTGCAGGCTCTAAAAGAGTAAATGTTTTATGATCCATATCTAGTTGACATTGGATGCCATAAGGAATTACTGCGATTGGTAATGCATGCCCAAAATTCGCATTATATAGAATAGGTAATTCTGGATGAGCCGCTTCCATCCCTATTACTCTTCGATAAACTTCTTTATAAGTTTCATATTTTGAGCGTCTTGCTGGTTTTCCAACAACGATTCCCTTAATTACATCAAAAATACCTTGGGCTGCTAAATTTCTTAAAATCCATGTAAGATGATATTCCGACATATCCATTTCACTTGTTTCTAAAAACATGATCTTATCTTTCCATTCTTCTAAATCAGGCCATAGTTTCGTTCCAAACAATTCAATAAATACATCCAAACATCCGCCCAATAATTTACCTTCAACAATACCACTTCCTTGTAAGACTTCGTATCCATGCTCATCTTCATGGTAGTTTCGTAAAACATTGATGTTTTTTTCATCCCACCAAATTTTCTCATCCTCGTCATCATAGTAATATGGGGCTTTGTATAAATGCAACTTTTCTTGCGGTTCAAACAATGTTTTCTTCATCATCTCGAAAACATAATCATCAATTTTTCCATATTCCGCAATGGTTATCATAACCGCTAACCCATAATAGGAAATAAGTCCTGCTTTATACATCATCAAATGATTCGTTGTCGTATCCGAATATCCAGTAAAGATTTTTGGATGATTATGAATGATATCAAAATCAATATAGGGCAATAAGCGAATCGTATCATCTCCACCGATGGCATTAAATATTGCTTTAATCGAATCATCTTGAAAAGCATCCATGAGGTCTTTTGCTCTAGCCTCTGGATGTAAATCCAAATAGTCTCTCCCCTTCAACGCGTTAGGCATTGCAATCACTTCAAGTCCAAATATCTTCTCTAATCTTTCTTTCGCAAGATAAAATTTATGAATTGCCCATGGCTCTCCAATCGTACCAGCGGATAAACTTACAATCGCAACTTTATCTCCTTTTTTCAAACATTTTGGTTTTATCATTTTACTGATTTTCTCCTTTTCCTGTCCATTTCAAATAATGAAAATGAAAATGATTCTGCATCATCATTTCTAATTATCTATCACAACATTTTCATTTGACATTAACTTTTTCGCTTTTCATTTAAAAACATCACTTGCTATCCTTATACTCCATGTCGTCACGACATGGATTGCAAAAATAAAAAAATGACTTATTTGCTTTAATCATCCATTTTTTCCATGCCTATTGCATCATATATTCCGTATTAAAGGCTCTTATCCTATTTGTATCAAACCCTTACTTATTTTACATTATCCCCTTAATTGATGATATTGGATAATATTTTTATGAAAGATTACCTTCCTTATTTTGCATCAACATTTATCACAAAACATAACTTTTTTTGCGATTTAATAGAAACCATTCCTTTCAATGAAAATAAGAATTTTCGTTATCTTTTTTTACCATCTTTTTTTCAAAAATCAATTTTACACCATATCCGTTGAGTGTTATACTTATTTTAGTAAAAATCAAATGAGGAGGTAATTTTAATATGGCAAAATTTGTATGTAAAGTATGTGGATATGTTTACGAAGGTGATGTGTTACCTGAAGATTTCAAATGTCCAACTTGTAAAGTAGGAGCTAATATGTTTGAAGAAGTAGCCGGTGAACTAAAATTAGCTGCAGAACACGAATATGGTGTATATGCAAAAACAGTAAAAAATAACGAAAACATTTCAGAAGAAGACAAAAAATACATTTTTGATCAGTTAATGGCAAACTTCAATGGGGAATGCAGTGAAGTTGGAATGTATTTGTGTATGGCAAGAATCGCTCACCGCGAAGGCTATCCTGAAATCGGATTGTATTGGGAAAAAGCAGCTTACGAAGAAGCTGAACATGCAGCAAAATTCGCTGAATTATTAGGAGAAGATTTAGAACCAAGCATGAAAGCATCAACAAAAGAAAATTTAGCTTGGCGTGTCGATTGTGAATTTGGAGCTACTGCTGGTAAGACAGAATTAGCTGCTTGTGCTAAGCGAAATGGATTAGATGCGATTCATGATACCGTTCATGAAATGGCAAGAGATGAAGCTCGTCACGGAAAAGCATTAAAAGGCTTGTTAGAAAGATATTTCAAATAAAAAATAGAAAAGGTGATCCCGTGGTTGACAATATTTAACTAGGCGGTTTCGCCTTTTTTTTATCCAAAAAAGTTCATCCATTCTTCTTTTTAACATCAATTTTCACCATGTTTCAGAGAGGATCATTGACAACAGTTATATACTGTTATATACTGTTTATAGATGGGGGTAGTATTCTATGAAAATTATGATCAACAGTTCATCCATGACACCAATTTATGAACAAATCATGGAGCAAATCAAAAAAATGATTACTCACAATGAACTAAAGGAAAACGATTTACTGCCTTCGGTTCGTTCTTTATCAAAAGAATTAAAAATCAGTGCCTTAACTGTAAAGAAAGCGTACGATTCTTTAGAAAGTGAAGGCTATACCATTACGGTGCATGGGAAAGGAACCTATGTCAAAGGATGTTCCCTGCAATTGCGACAAGAGGAACAAAAAAAAGAAGTGGAAGCGGATTTGGAAAAGGCCATCCAAAAAGGCAGAAACTATGGATTAAGCAAGGAAGAAATGGAAATTTTATTCCATTTCATAATGGAGGATACACAATGCTGACACTAACGAATGTAACCAAACAATACGATTCTTTTACCCTCGACTGTAGCCTTTCTGTACCAAAAGGTCAGATCACTGGTCTCATTGGGAAAAATGGTGCAGGGAAAAGTACAACGTTTAAAGCAATACTCAATTTAATCCACATCGATAGTGGAACCATTCAATTATTTGGAAAAGAAGTTTCCACATTAAGCAAACATGATAAAGAAGCCATTGGTGTTACTTTATCGGATTCCATGTTTAGTGACTATCTTTGCATCAATGACATTGCAGCTATGTCAAAATATCTCTATCAAAAATTTCAACCAAATGAATTTTTAGGCAAATGCCAAGCACAAAATTTGCCTCTCAATCAAAAAATAAGTACTTTTTCTACCGGTATGAAAGCCAAGCTAATGCTACTCTATGCCCTCTCCCATAATGCTTCATTTTTGATCTTAGATGAACCAACTGCTGGATTAGATGTATTAGCCAGAGAAGAAATGCTTGATTTGCTTCGGAACTATATGGAAGAGGACAATAATCGTTCCATTCTGATAAGTTCTCATATTGCGAATGACTTAGAAGGATTGTGCGATGATATCTATATGATCGATGAAGGAAAGGTCATACTGCATGAAGATACCGATGTTCTACTTTCCGATTATGCTATCCTCAAAGTCGATGAAAAACAATATGAATCACTTGATAAAACGTATTTATTACGTGTCCATAAAGAAAACTATGGTTATTCTTGTCTCTGTAATCAAAAACAATTTTATTGGGACAACTATAAAGATATCATCATCGAAAAGAGTTCCATCGATGCGGTAATCACCATGATGATCAAGGGGGAAAAATTATGAAAGGAATGTTAGTAAAAGATTTTCGTTTATTGCAATCACAAAAACTATTTCTCTATATGATGTTATTGATTGCCATTATACTTTCTTTTACAATGGAGGATGGATCTAGCTTTATGATTGGTTATTTTACTTTTATTGGAGCCACTTTAGTAAGTTCTTCCATTAGTTATGATGAATATGCCAATGGAATGGCTGCTTTATTAACTTTACCAATTACGAAACAGGAATATATTTATGAAAAATATTTATTAGGCATGATCACTGCTGTCTTATCCTGGATGATTGCTATGTTCATATCCATTGTCTCCCTAATATCGAAACAGCAAACGGTAGATCTCATTTCCTGTTTCGAAAATGGTTTTCCCGTTCTATTGTTATCCTTACTATTTATCAGCATCATGATTCCTGTGCAGATTCGTTTTGGGGTAAGAAAAAGCTATGTTGCGATGATTGTTGTGATGGCTCTTGCGGTGGTTGCCGGTTATCTTATTTATTTGGCCATGACGCATTGCGGTATCTATATCGATGATATAATGGAACAATTATTCACCAACAACACGATAGCATTTTATTTTATTTTTCTACTGATAGTAAGTACTGGATTGCTCACTTCCTTATTCATCACGCTTCGTATTATCAACAATAAAGATTATTAAAATAAAAAAATTGAGAGCAATGCACGAAAAAAAGAGTAACCAATCTTGGTTTCTCTTTTCTTTTTTTGTTATTTTATTTTTAAAGCTCGTGTCGCATTGATGACCGCAATTACCATAACACCAACATCCGCAAAGATAGCCAACCACATATTGGCGATACCAAGGGCTCCCAATACCAAGCAAATCGCTTTGACCCCTAAAGCAAAGATGATGTTTTGTTGAACAATACGCAAAGTACGACGAGATATTTTCATTGCCAATGCGATTTTTACGGGGTCATCATCCATCAACACAATATCAGCTGCTTCAATTGCGGCATCCGATCCCAACGCTCCCATAGCAATGCCAATATCCGCACGAGAAAGTACCGGTGCATCATTAATTCCATCTCCCACAAAGGCTAATTTTTCTTTTTCTTTCTTCTCGTTTAACAAACGTTCAACTTCATTCACTTTATCCGCTGGTAACAATTCACTGTAGACACGATCCATTCCTACTTTTGCGGCTACACTTTCCGCACTCTTCTTCGCATCGCCACTCAACATCACCGTTTCTTTAATACCACATTGTTTCAGTTCTTTGATTGCCTGTTTTGCATTGGTTTTGATGACATCATTAATCACGATACATCCACAATACTTTCCCTCACATGCAATATAAACTTGTGTCCCTTCCTCGTGATATTGGGATACCGTAATGTTTGCTTCTTCCATCAGTTTGCGATTTCCTGCTAATACGGCTTTCCCATCGACCATGGCACTCACTCCATGTCCGGCAATCTCTTTTATCTCACTGACATGATGCAAATCAAGTTCTTTGCCATAAGCTTTTTTTAGACTAATGCTGATGGGATGGGAAGAAGCACTTTCCGCATAAGCAGCATAGTACAACAATTCTTCTTTACTACAAAATGTTTCCGGATACATTTCATTGACTTCAAATACCCCTTTGGTTAGCGTACCTGTTTTGTCAAATACCATATATTTGGTATCGGCAAGCGCTTCTAAATAATTGCTTCCCTTCACTAAAATACCATTGCTGGAAGCACATCCAATTCCCCCAAAAAAACTAAGTGGAATGGAAATGACAAGAGCACAAGGACAAGAAATGACAAGGAATGTAAGAGCACGAACGATCCATTCCTGCCACATCGTATCCATACCGATCATGGCGAAAATCAGCGGTGGTAAAATCGCCAAAGCCAAGGCACTATAACAAACAACCGGTGTATAGTAGCGCGCAAACTTAGTAATAAAATTCTCTGATTTTGATTTCTTCATACTAGAGTTTTCTACCAAATCTAATATTTTTGATACGGTGGATTCATCAAACTCTTTGGTTGTCTGAACATGAATCCTACCACTCATATTAATACAACCACTAATGATCGCATCTCCTACCTTAGCTTCTCTTGGTACACTTTCCCCAGTCAATGCACTGGTATCTAGCATGGTCTCTCCCTTAATGATAATACCATCAATGGCTACCTTTTCCCCAGGATTAACAATGATTTCACTACCGATTTCCACTTCCTCTGGTTCTACTTTGGTTAGCTTTCCATCCACCATAATATTCGCATAATCCGGTCGAATATCCATCAAATCCGTAATATTCTTTCGGCTTTTCCCAACTGCGACACTCTGAAATAATTCCCCTATCTGATAGAACAACATAACCGCGGTTCCTTCCAAATAGTCGTTTAACATCAAAGCTCCTACCGTCGCTACTGCCATTAAAAAATTTTCATCAAATACTTGACGGTTTATAATGCCTTTTACTGCTTTTTTTAAAATATCATAACCAATTACAAAATACGGGATCAAATACACGATGGCTTCTTGATAACGATTCATTTCCCAATGCGATTGAATCACCTTACAAATAATCAACAAAGCAATGGTTGCTAGAATGCGATATAATATTTTTTTCTGTTTTCGATTCATCATAGAAACTGCTAGAAATAAATTTCGCAGTCATCCTCCACTTTCTTACAATTTTTCAACGCTTCCTTCATTACCGCATTCACATCCACTCCATCTTCAAATTCAACCTTTAGCTTTAATGTCATAAAGCTTAATGTCGCATCTTTTACTCCTTTTGTCTGTTTTACAGCTTCTTCCATTTTTGCTGCACAATTTGCACAATCCACTTCAACTTTGTATGTTTTTTTCATGTTCATTTCCTCCTCATTACTCTTCTACATGTTCCATACCCATAGCGATGATGTTTCTGACATGATCATCATCCAGTGAATAAAAAATGATTTTTCCATTTCGTCTAAACTTAACTAATTTCGCATCCTTTAAAATACGAAGTTGATGCGAAACAGCGGATTGACTTAACCCTAACACTTGGGCAATATCATTGACACACAGTTCACTTTCAAATAAGGCATACAGAATACGAATTCGCGTTGTATCACCAAATACTTTAAACAATTCTGCTAAATCATAGAGATATTCATCTTCTGGCTGTGTTTCTAACACTCGTACTACAACATCTTTATGAACTGCTAAAAAATCATTGGATTCTTCTACGATCGGTTCTGATTTCCCTTTTTTCATATCCTCCATTGCTTCACCTCCACATATGAACATATCTTCATATATAAATATAATTACATTATGATGGTATGTCAATAGAAATAATAAAAAAAAGAAAAAGAGGGTGTTTTCCCCCTGAATTCTCGACGATAGCAATCGCATTAGTAAAAATTATTTTACAACGAATTTGATCTATCTTTTTTTCTTACTCCTTTTATTTTCTTTCCATCAAAAAAAAGCAACCCCCACATAACCCATTACCATTTTATTTTCTCGGTTAAAAAACAGAATGTTTTTCTAGCACATCATACGCAATTTGTGCCATTGCTTCATATCCTTTTGGACCTGGATGAAGATGATCTCCACTATCCATTTCTGTTTTTAAGGCATGTGGATTATTTTCATCCCGCAAAGCTTTATCAAAATCAATATAGCCATCAATTTCATCGGTTGTTCGAATCCATTCATTGACTTCTTCACGAATCCTCTCACGAAACATAGCATAGGTCCGCCAACCTTCGATTGGTGTCAATGTTCCTACAAAAACACGTTTTCGATGATGTTTCGCAAAATTGATATAGTAACGCAATCCTTCTATGATCGCTTGTGCGGAAGGCAAATCGGCCCAAGGACGAAAGACGTTATTTCCTGCCCCGACCGGATGAATAATATCATTGATTCCTTGCAAGATAATGATCGTATCACAACCTGCTGCTTCTAATTCATGAGGAAAACGACGATTTCCCTTTAAACCATAAGCTTCGTATTGAATGCAATGATACTCTTTTAATATACGGGCTCCACTGACCGCTCTACGGATCACAGACACTGGTTTTTTCTTCTGTAAAAATAGATGTGTTAAATCATCCGGCCAATTTTGAGCCGTAATCGAATCCCCATAGCATAATATCGCATGACTTTTTTCACATGGCGATACATCGACTTCATTCAAGAAAAATACCCATTCCGTTGGCATACTGAAATCCCGTGGAAAAATGCCAGCCTCACAAAAATCACCTTCCGCAAAATATCCATTGCTGTAGCGTCCTTGCGTTGCTACTCCACAACGCATGTGAGTCCATTGATCCAAGTAAAAACTAACCGCTAGCATTTCTCCTTTTTGAATGGTAAAATCAATCGCATCACTTTGCTTTTTTGCTGCAGGTTCCAAGGTTAAGGTAGGTTTCCCATCAAAAGTAACAGGAACCATCGTAGAGGCCAACACATCTTGATTTTGGCTTACTTTTCCAATGGTTACTTTCGCAAAATGGACCGCCTCTTTCCCCGTAAAATTATCCAAGGTAATTCTTACTTTATTTCCAAAAAAAGTACATGGAAATGCGTAGCGAAGGGTAATATCCTTCGCATATTGTTGTGGGGTATGTGTCACAATCGACATGGCATTTCCCCAAACAGCTCGAAAACGATCTTGCATTTGTTATCCCTCTTTTCTTCTATTGTTATATCGATTCGAAAAAATAATCTAACTTTTATCCATCAACGACTTCCAATGTAGTATCCTCATTCATTAACGTTTGCTTTTTTTCTTCCTCTTTTTTCGATAAAAGAAGCCCATACCATAACATCTTTTTGCTTTGCTTTTTCAATCTGAAGCAAAAGCTTTTCATAATACACTATCCGCTGCATAACTTGAGGAATTCCTTTTTCGCATCCTTTCGCAAAGATAATGGCACTTAATTCATAAAGAGGAAATCCCATCGCATGCCCTGTCGTATGAACACAGCTTCCGGCTTGTGCAATCGCATGACAAAGCAAAGCTTGTTCTTTCTTTGGCGTTTCTTTTGCTAGTACATGAACAGCTAATATCGCAGCTTTTGCCTCTGGCATTTTTAACGACCCTTGTGCCCATGCCCACGTCTTTTCCCACATATCATTTAACAAAACACTAGGAAATCCATCCTGTTCTAAATTCGTAATGGCCTCTTTTGCTAACTGCAATGCCCATAAAATAATTGTTTTTTCATCCACCTTAGCCAATGCGAGATACAATGACTGAAACAAACGATCCTCTTTTCGAAATAAAATCTGATTCCCTCTTTTTTGTCTTTGTTTCACTAATGATTCCATAATTTTATTATAATGGAAATTACTTGCCAAGCAACCCTCCATTCTATTTTAGCTTTTCCTTATTTTGCTAGAATTGCTCATTGTTGTTCTCTATCTCATACGCAAAGCAAAACCAATCGAAACAAAGAAATAATTCCCTATCTCTTTTTTTGAGACAACGATCAAAAAATGCAGTCTACCACTGCATTTTTGTTATTTTTCCTGGATCATTAAACCAATGATTTCTTCATCGGTCTGTTTCATTCCCTCACTCGCTAACTGACCAACATTGATAATGGTTTTTTCAACATCGCTTGCGACGATGCCTTCTCCACGATAAAATTGAAAGCCATTTTGATACATCTGATATCCTAAAATACCCGCATCTACCGCACTAGCGATTTTTGCGGCGCAAGATGGCTTCGCTCCATCACAGATAATACCAGAGGTAATGGCTAAGGCATTGACTAACGTATGTGCAATCGCATCATAATCTCCACCAAGCAGATAAGTGATTCCAGCCCCAGCCCCAGCGCCAGCACTAATTGCACCACAAAAAGCAGAAAGTCTTCCAATAAAACGTTTTTGATATAATGTCGTCAGATTGGATATGATCAATGCCCGATACAATTGTTCTTCACTTGAATGATTTCTTTCTGCATAAGCAATCACTGGCAAAGATGCCGTCATTCCTTGATTTCCACTACCGCTATTAATGACCACCGGAAGTTCACAACCACTCATTCTCGCATCCGAACCTGCAGCGGCTAAAGCACGGGCATAGACTTCCACACGATCGCCATAGGTTTTTAATAATACATTCGCAATATTGGCACCATAGCCTTTTTCTAATCCTTCTTTCGCAATTTTAGTATTATAATCAACCTGTCGCTGTAACACATCACGAACGTCATCTAAATTGACATGAGAAGCAAAATCATAGATTCCTTCCATCGTTAAAAGAGAATAATCACTATCTTCCTTCCCGACTTCTTCTTCGCAGTGATTCCATAAGACTTGCCCATCTTTTTCAACATAAACGATTTGTGAATGCTTATGCTTGATTTTTACTTTTACTTGGTGTTTTTCTCCTTGCAAAGCAATCATAATTTCCAATGCACAACTGGTTTTAATATGATGGACATGAATGGGCACAAGAGCAAGAAATTGATCTAATTGCTCCAATTCCTTTTCACTTACCGCAGCGATGCATTCCAACTGTTTCTTTGGATCCCCTGCAACAATTCCAATCGCTGCTGCGGTTTCAATCCCCTTTTTCCCTGCTGTATTTGGTACCGTTACACTTTTTACATTTTTGATGATATTCCCACTCGCATAGATATCCACATGCTGAATCTTATCCTCTTCCATTAGTTCTCGTGCATAACTAGCTCCATAAGCAATGGCGATAGGTTCGGTACATCCCATAGCAGGAACCAATTCCTTATGCAATATTCTTAGATAGGCTTGATATTGTTCCTCATTTTGCTTCATAAATAAGAATTCCTTTCTTTTCTTAATTCAAGTATACACGGAAATAAAATGATAAAAAAGATGCAACCGGCTAATAATTTCATTTCCTTGGAAATATTTTACTTTTTTTAATCGGCAGGAAATAAGATCATTCTCTCATGAACCATTTCGGTTTCGTTGTTTCCCATAATTTATTCTTAACTTTTCTAGTGTTTTCTCTTATAATGATAATGTTTAGGATACCGCTTAGATTGAGATGTGATCAATGGACACATACTGAATAGACGACGGTAAGTATTATCTTAAACTCTAGTATACATTGCATTTCCTTAAGGAAAGCGACAGTAGGAGGAATTATGACAAATCAAAAAACAAAGCGTTTTACGCTGCTCGCACTTTTTATTGCGATCGAAGTTGTCGTAGCTACCGTGCCCTTTTTGGGATACATTCCCATTGGCTTCATTGATGCGACAACATTACATATTCCAGTAATCATTGCCGGAATTCTATTAGGAAAAAAAGAAGGGGCGATCCTTGGTTTTGTGTTTGGTCTAACCAGCATGATCCAAGCGACATTAGCACCATCGGCAACCTCTTTTATTTTCTCCCCTTTTGTCAGTGTTGCTGGCATCAGCGGTGGTTTGCCTAGTCTTTTTATCGCCTTTGTTCCAAGAATTTTAATTGGCTATCTTGCTGGGCTTATTTATGAATTATTAACCAAAAAATGCCAGGATACCATTGGCATGATAATCGCTGCTTTATGTGGTAGCATTACGAATACCATCCTTGTCTTGAGCAGTATTTATCTGTTCTATGGACAAGCGTATGCCGATGCCATCCATGTGCCATACACTGCGATCATTGCTTTTATTATGGGAGTTGTTACCACCAACGGAATCGTTGAAGCGATCCTTGGGGCTGTGATTGCTTTAGCCGTTTGTAAAATTGGAAAAAGAATCATTCATTGATAGGAGATCCATTATGAAAAAATGTGTACTCATTGCTGTTACCAGTAGTATCGCTGCATACAAAAGCGTACAACTGGTCAGTGACTTGATAAAAAAAGGATATGATGTGGAAGTTATGATGAGCAAGAATGCAACCCAGTTCATTCAGCCGTTGACCTTTTCTTCATTAACCAAACACAAGACTTACGTAGATACCTTTGATCGCGTTACGCATTATGAAGTCGAACATATTTCATTGGCAAAAAAAGCGGATGTCGTTTTGATTGCGCCTGCTAGCGCCAATGTCATTGCAAAAGTAGCCAATGGCATCTGTGATGATATGCTGACCACTACGTTCTTAGCTTCCAACGCTCCTAAGATCATTGCTCCAGCGATGAATACACAAATGTATGAAAATCCCATAACACAGGACAATTTAAAACGATGTCAAAAATATGGAATGAAAATTGTAGAACCAGAAAGTGGAAGATTGGCTTGCAATGACATTGGAAAAGGAAAATTAGCATCCATCGATCTTTTGATCGAAGCAATTGAAGAAGCCATTGTCACAAAAAAGACACTCCAAGGAAAAAAAGTGTTAATTACCGCAGGACCGACGCGAGAAGCCATCGATCCGGTTCGTTATATAACCAATTATTCGAGTGGAAAAATGGGTTACGCATTAGCAAAAGCAGCTCGCAATCGAGGGGCCGAAGTAACTCTAGTCAGTGGTCCAACCACTTTGCCAATTCCAAATGGAATTCATTTCCATTCCATTACCACAACAAAGCAGATGTTGGAAGTTTGTGCCGCTTGTTTTGAAACGATGGACTTTATCATCTGTTCGGCTGCTCCAGCGGATTATGCCGCGCAACAAAGCCCACAAAAAATCAAAAAACAAGGAGATACTTTGACCTTAACTTTATATAAAAATCCCGATGTATTAGCCTATATGGGAGCCCACAAAACGCATCAAAAGATATGTGGTTTTGCAGCCGAAAGTGAAAACGCTTTGGCGAATGCAAAAGCAAAGAGAATACAAAAAAACTGTGATATGATCGTCGTCAACAACATCACAGAAAAAGGAGCCGGTTTTCAAGGCGATACCAACATTGTAACCATCATTGATGCAGACAATGAAACGAATTATCCAATGATGAAGAAGGATGAGCTAGCAGAAATCATCTTCGAACAGCTAGCAAAACAATAGGAGGACGGAAAATGCTATTAGTAATTGATATCGGAAATACCAATATAACGATTGGAATTTATGATCGTGAGCACCTTATTGCTAGCTATCGTCTTACCACATGGTTCAAACGAACCAGTGATGAATATGGTTTCATGATCATCAATTTTCTTCATGACAGTGGTGTCCATGCAGAAGACATTAACGATGTTATTATCGCAAGCGTCGTGCCAAAAATCATGCATTCTTTCAACAATTCCATTCGCAAATATATTCACAAGGAACCAATAACCGTAGGCCCTGGAATCAAAACGGGTATTTCTATCAAAATCGATAATCCAAGAGAATTGGGAGCGGATCGCATCGTTGATGCGGTTGGTGCTTACTACACCTATGGTGGCGATTTATTGGTGATTGATTTTGGAACGGCTACTACGTTTGAGCATGTCAATGCGAAAGGAGAATATTTAGGTGGATGCATTTCGCCAGGAATTGAAATCAGTGTGCAGGCACTTGCCACCAACGCTGCCAAATTACCAGAAATCGAAATCAAACCGACTTCTACCATCCTAGCAACCAACACCATTACCGGTATGCAATCCGGCATCTTTTATGGTTATTTAGGACATACTGAATACATTATAAAAAAATTCAAGGAAGAAACAGGAAAAAATCTGAAAGTGATTGCGACCGGAGGATTAGGACGTATTATAGCTGAAAATACAGATGCGATTGACGTTTATGATCCCGATCTTACCTTTAAAGGATTAAAATTAATTTATGAGCGACAGAAACGCAATTCATAAAAGTTCATTGCCACAATTGATAAAACGTGGCTACATTGATTATCTTCCAATCGAAGATGATCATTATACCTACGATGAATCGCTAGCAAAACTACAAAGTAAAATGGCAGTAGAACGTTCCATTGCCGCTCGCACATTAAAACAACATATTTTAAAAAAAGGGGTCGCAGAAGAGCTGATTAACGCACTGATAAAAGAAAAAGCGTTGTATACGAAACTAGAAATCTCAGATGCTTTGGCATTAGGAAACCGCACCACCTTATTGCTTATGCTCCCTTATGTGGGAAGCATGAAAAACCATCAATACGATGTCGTACCAAAACAACCAAGCAGAAAAAAAAGTTTTCCTCTACCACGTGATGGTATTGCTAGAATTATCGGCAAAATGAATTCTATCTACATTCCTTTGCTGATTGAGAAACTTTTTGAATGCTCTCTTTTACAAGCAAGAGAATTGGCTGATGCTATTGGCTATATGATATATCAGAAAAAAAAACTACCAAGAAAAAGCTATGATCTGCTTTTTGAATATTATCTATCTTGTGAGGATGAAGTACTGCAATGGAAATTATTTCGTGCCATCGCTGTCAGTACCCCTTATAGTAAAGCGTTCTTACAATCCATCCGCAAAGAAGACACCATCTTAGCGAAAGAAGCGATTCATGCATTGAAATCGTATTATTAACCTATCCTTCCGATTCCTTGTAAGAATACCATTCTCTTATTTTCATTTATTTTCAGAAAATATTTGACATTATTATCATTTACAGTTAAACTTAGAGAAACAAAGACGTTCATGGATAAGAACGTCTTTTTTTATTATAAGGAGGATACCCTATGTTGGAATTAATTCGATATACCGAAAAAATAAACAATCTATTAGAACGCTATGGAGTCAAATTTGGGATTTATAAAAACAATGTATTCCATGAGCAATTATTCCCTTTTGATTGTATTCCACGAATTATCACAAAGAAAGAGTTTGATTATCTTAACCGTGGTTTAATTCAACGAGTGGATGCCTTAAATGCTTTTTTAAAAGATATCTACAGTGAAAAAAAGATCGTAAAAGATGGAGTAATACCAGAAGAATTTATTTTCTCCTCCAGTGGCTATTCCATTGCGTGCGAAAATATACTACCCCCAAAAGGAATCTATTCCCATATCTCAGGTATTGACCTAGTGCAAGCAAAAGATGGCACTTGGTATGTATTAGAAGATAACTTAAGAATTCCCAGTGGTGCTTCCTATCCTATGATCGCAAGGGAATTGTGCCGAAAAGCCAGTCCACTCACTTATCGAAACAATCAGATTGAAGATAATCGAGATTATGCACAATTATTAAAAGAAGTCATGGATCATGTAAATACGGGAGGTATCAATGCGATTTTCACCCCCGGGAGAATGAATGCCGCTTATTTTGAACATTCCTATTTGGCAGAAAAAACAGGAGCAAAATTAGTTAGTCAAAATGATGTTTTAGTAAAAAATGATAATCTCTATTTTAAAAATTATGATGGAACGTTAGAAAAAGTCGGTTCCTTATATCGTCGTATTTCGGACGAATATCTTGATCCGTTAACCTTCTTAGAGGAATCCTTGATCGGTATTCCACAATTAATGGAAGTTTACAAAAAAGGGAATATCGCCATCATCAATGCCCCAGGAAATGGTGCAGCGGATGATAAAGGAATCTATTATTTTGTTCCTAAAATGATTGAATATTATTTAAAGGAAACTCCCATTTTGCAAAATGCTCCCACCTATCTTCCTTTCTATCAGAAAGAAATGGATTATGTCATCGAGCATTTTGATGATTTGGTCATCAAGGATGTTGCTGAGGCAGGAGGTTATGGGGTATTTTTTGGAAATACCTTACATCCAGAAGAAAAACGCAATTTTATTACGAAAATGAAAAAAGAGCCAAGACGTTTTATCGCACAGGAAGTCATCGATTTCAAAGATCTTGCGATACAAGAAAATGGAGTGATGGTGGAGCGAAAAGCCGATCTACGTGTTTTTGTTTTAAGTGGAAAAGAAACAAAGGTCTGGAAAAGTGGACTAACTCGCTTCTCACGTAATCCGGATAGCTTTATCGTCAATTCATCACAAGGAGGAGGTTTCAAAGACACATGGGTATTATCTCAGTAGAAAAAGTAGACAATCTTATCTGGTTAGGTCGCTACAGCGAACGTGTCTACATTACGATCAAGGAATTTTTCAGTGGGTATGATAAAATGCTGGAAAATCCACAATTTTATATTAATTATTGTCAAAATATGCAGATACCTTGCATTTATCAAGATTCGAAAGACTTTATTCAACACTATATCAAAGATGAAAAAGACATTAATTCCATTATCGCTAATCTTTACCGTGGCTATGATAACTGCATCGTATTACGAAACGAAATCAGCAGTGAATGTGTTTCGTATTTAGAGTTAGCACTCAATGATCTCAAACACATTAATGACTACCATTCTTTCATCATTGACTTACAGTTCGTCTTAGACCATATTCTTGCTTTTTGGGCATCATTAGAAGAAAACGTACAAGATTATGAGGTAAGAAGCATGATCAAGCTGGGTAAACGAATCGAATGTCTCGATATGTATTTGCGATTAAGACGAAGCAAACAAGAGATCAAAAAAGCTTATGCCATGCTGGAAAACAGGCTTCATAAAAATTATCTTCCCTATGATTTAAAACAGCTCACACAGTTAAAACAATGCATCGAACAAGAAGAAATTTCCTATGAAGCTGCCATCAACTGTGTCGAGAGTTTGATTGAATGAAACAGCATCAAATTCACTACCAGCTTGAATTTACCTTTTCAAACGATGTCAATCGTCATTATTTCACAATGAAATGTCTGCCAAAAAATGAGCCAAGACAACAAATCAAAAAATTGAAAATAGGGATGGATGCCGATCATTATTCCTACAGTCAAGATGGTTTTCATAACCAAATACTCTATGGATATAAAGAAAAACCACATCATTCATTAAAAGTAATTTTGGAAGCACAGATCTGTGTTGATTGGACAAAATACGATCAAGATGCCTCATTGCTCCCTTTGTATCGTATCGTTACCCCTTTGACAAAAGCAGGAGTAACCATTAAAGCACTTTTTTTACAAATTTCTGCTTCTTTAAAAAATCAAAATGATTATGAATTCGCTTTTTCCTGCATGCAATTTGTTCATCATACTCTTTGTTATGAAAAAGGCAGTAGTTCAATGAAAACAACAGCAGAAGATGCCTGTGCTAACAAAAAAGGAGTTTGTCAAGATTATGCTCATGTGATGCTTGCCTTATTACGAATGCGAAATATCCCATGTCGTTATGTGGCAGGAATCATCGCCCATGAACATTTTACTCATGCATGGGTTGAAGTGTTTGCAAAGGGAAGATGGTATGGCTTTGATCCAACCAATCAACTGTTGGTCAATGATGATTATATCGTTTTTGCCCGTGGTCGTGATGCCCATGATACCTTGATCAACAAAGGTATTTTCTATGGAAATAATACCGAACAGGAACAAAAAATTATAATTTCAATGGAGGAAAACAATGAGTGAGATTTTTGCGAAAATGGCTTTGCCCATTGATGAGCAGTATTGCTTAAAAAAACAACGCATTCAAAATGGAACATCAAAAAAAAGAATTTGTATTGTCAGTGGGACTCATGGTGATGAATTAGAGGGACAATACGTTTGTTATCAGCTTCAACAAATGCTGGATCAATCACTCGACCAACTGGATGGAATTGTTGATATTTATCCTTGCCTTAACCCCCTTGGCATGGATTCGATCACACGAAAAGTTCCCATGTTCGATTTGGATATGAATCGCATTTTTCCAGGGGATGAAGAAGGAAGCATGGTCGAATTTATGGCCAATGAAATCATGAAAGATTTAATTGGTGCCGATCTTGTCATTGATATTCACGCAAGCAACATTTATCTAAAAGAAATTCCTCAGATTCGTATCAATGAAATTCATGCACAGAAATTAGTCCCCCTTGCGACAATGATGAACGTTGATTATGTTTGGGTTCATGCGGCTTCTACCGTACTAGAATCCACCTTAGCCTATTCATTAAATCAACTTAACACCCCAACTCTTGTGGTAGAAATGGGCGTAGGAATGCGATTAACACTTCCCTATGGGAACGCTATTGTCGATGGCATCTTACATACCATGTATGAAATGGGAATGTGGAAAGAGGATCGAAAAGTAAAGCAGCCCATTATCAGCAAAGATCGCCAAGTTAGCTTCTTAAATGCGGAATGTGCCGGAATCTTTATTCCTACCACAAGTATTAAACATCATGTAGAAAAAGGAGAATATTTAGGTACGATCGTGGATCCATTAGAAGGAAAAAGAAAGGCAAAGGTTCTCTCTCCTTGCGATGGCTTGCTTTTCACCCTAAGAGAATACCCATTCGTCAATGAGGGATCCTTAATTGGAAGAATACTGGAGATGTAATTATGGAAGAAACCATTATTTATGAACTAAAATCATTGTATCGTGATACCTTTAAGATTCGCTCTTTTACCTTTGGTGAAGGAGAAGAAAGCATTTGTATCATCGGTTCTTTACGAGGCAATGAAGTACAACAAACCTATATCTGTTCCTTGCTTATTGAAAAATTAAAGGAATACGAAAAAGAAGGAAAATTATTAAAAAACCATAAGGTTACAGTCATTCCTTCTGCCAATTGTTTTTCGCAAAATATAGGAAAGCGTTTTTGGGCTAGTGACGACACCGATATCAACCGTATGTTTCCTGGCTATTCACAAGGAGAAACAACCCAAAGAATCGCCGAGGGCTTATTTGATAAAATCAAAGATTATCATTATGGAGTTCAGCTAACCAGCTTTTATATTCCCGGTCATTTTTCCACTCACGTTCGAATGATGAAAACCGGCATGGAGGACATTGAAGAAGCCAAACATTTTGGACTTCCTTATATTGTGGTACGAACTCCTCGTCCATATGATACCACCACATTAAACTATAATTGGCAAATATGGAATTGCAAAGCGTACTCTTTATATACGAAAGCCTGCGATGAAATCGATGAAAAAAGCGCCCAACAGGCTTGTGAATGCATTCTACGTTTCCTATATGAAAAAGGAATTGTCAATCGTCCAGTTTTTGGTGGTTATCGAAGTGAAGTCATATTAGAAAATCAAATGGTTTCTATCAAATCCCACAAAGCAGGTTTTTTAAAAACCAATGTAGAGGTTAATGACAGCGTAAAAAAAGGAGAAATTATTGCCCATATTTATGACCCATATGAGCACAAAATAATAGAAGAAATTAAGGCATCTCATAATGGAACCATTTTCTTTCTTCATGCCCATTCTCTTGTCTATGCCCATACTGCAATCGCAAAAATTAAATTACATCAACATTAGAAAAACCGCATTTTGCGGTTTTTTGATTTGTTAGTCTGCTTCTTCCTCTAATGCTTCAATCAAAAAACTGACCGGGCGAAAACCATCATTGCATGAGATCATTGCCGAACGTTCATTTTTCATCCAACCACGATAAAGATCCTTACCTCCATGGGATAGTGTCATCACAAAGGGGGACATACTCTCCCATGCACTTTCACACAATCCTTCCGGTCGCTTCCAACCGTTCGCAATGAACACTTTTCCCTCGGTTAAATCACAGGCATGTTCAATTGGATTTTCATATTGATCGATCAAATCTTGATAACAAGCTTTTCTGATTACTGTAATACGACATTTCTTCATAATTTCACTCTTTTCTATTTCTATTCTAGCATAAAAAAGGATAGAAGTAGAACCATCCTCTATCCTTAAACGAGTAAATCTTTTCTCTATTATTTATTTGCTGAATTTTTTCTTGATCGCAAGGCTGCCAGCCATAAAGAATGCGATTCCACATAGACTTACATACCATGAAACAGAGGTTACATCACCAGTAGCAACACTGTTATTTTTCTTACTTCCATCTTTGTAAACCAAAGCATAGGTAGAGAATTGATTGGTTTCAAAGATTAAAACGCCATCTTTTTCAACCGTAGGCAATACCGTTACCACACCGTTATGAACACGAACTACCTGGAACACTCTTCCCTCTTTCTTCAATGATTCAGGAATGGCTACCTGGAAAGTCAATGGATCATTTATTTCCGTAATGGTACCTAATAATTGATCATCATCACTAATGGTATGCACCGTTTCCATTTCTCCCTAATTTGATTTAATTCAGCATCCGTAATCTTTTCTGTTTCTTGAAATCGATGAAATGATCTTCTTTTAAAAATCATGGGATATCATTCTTTCATGATGATCTCCTCTCAAAAAAACAAACGAATCTTTTTCTTATTACTCTACGATTTTACCTGCGTGATTCAAAAGAATACTTACCGTACCATCACTGTTTTCAATGATTTCAAATATCTCTTTACAATCAGCAAACTCTACTGGAATACTGATTTCGATTCCACTATCCATTTTAATCTTGTGTTTTCTTATATTAGCAGGCGCCTTTTTATTCATTGTGATAACTTTCGGAAGATGAGATTCGAAAGCCATGGTGGCAAACTTTTCTTGAAATTGATAATCCTCTGGAAAGACGACCGTTCCGATATCCTGAACGTCAATCCGATGATCACTTTCTGCACATGACTTGATGAAACGTTTCAAACGTAATGTGTTTTCTAATTCGTTACCATCTAATTCATCCGATACTTTTGCGACAATATGATGCAATGTTTGAATGCTTTCCTTCACTGACATTTCCATATCACAAAATAGAATTTGATCCGAAATAAGGAATTCTTCTTCCTTATTTAAATAGGATTTATTTTCTTTTAAAAGAATATGAAAATCGCTTAAACAAATGATAAAAAATTCATCGATATTTTGTGATAGAGAAGGAATAAACGAAGAATCCGTAACAATTTCATTATAGATAATGCCATTTTCACGATGAATGGAACGAGTATATCCTTGCTTGTTTTTAAATTGTAATAATGCAAAATAGGAAAGATCCTCTTCTTTATACTGTACCATTAATAAGTTCATATCAAGAAACTTTTGTACTTCTATATAGGCAGTAAAAAAACGATTCGCAATGGTCTTCGTGAAAGTAACAAATTGATCCTCTTGGTATTCCTTCAATTCTTGGTATAATTTGCTTGTGATTTTAAAAATTGCTTCTTGCGCATTATTTAAATTCTTTGCTTTTTCAATATGACGAATCAAATATTCACAGATTGGTACGTTTAATACCATTTCTTCACCAGATAAATAATACTGTTGACTTCCTCCATCCATAGAGTGAAGAATTGCATGTTCGATCGTTATCATCTCAACACCTCTTTTTCAACGTCTTATTATAACATAGAAACCATTTCATCCAAGTGAATTTTAGCTGCCTTACTATTTTCCTTTCTTGTTTGTTTTAAGCTGTGTTAAAATAATACTACAGGGGGTGCTGGTATGTTATCAACAGAACGGAAGATATTATTGTTGAATCGTTTAAAACGAGACGGAACCATTCATGTCAAAGAAATTGCCAATGAATTAAAAATATCAGAAACAACGATTCGACGTGATTTAGTAGAATTAGAGGAAGAAAAAAAACTGACAAGAGTGTATGGTGGTGCCGTAAGAATTGGATTGGATGCGATATTGACCGAAGATAAAGAAGTCGCAATGAACGATCGTATGCATATTAATTTTGATACCAAAACAATGCTATGTCAGAAAGCGAGTGAATTAGTAAAAGATGGGGAGTGTATCTTTTTGGATGGTGGAACAACCATTGTACCAATGATTGACTACCTTGCGAAACGAAAAATTAAGATTGTCACTCACAATCATCTCATTATGGAAAAGTTAGTAAACCCAACGGCCGAAATCATTTTTATCGGTGGATTATATAATGCAAAATATCAAATGAGTGAAGGTCCTTCTGCGCAAAACGCATTAAAAATGTTTAATTTTGACCGCGCCTTTATTGGTTGCGCAGGTGTTGACTTAAAAAATGAAACGGCCTATACTGCAGAAATGCAAACAAGAGAGATCAAAATGATTGCAATGGCAAATTCCAATCATAGTTATTTACTAATTGATGAAAGCAAACTCAATGTGAAAGGATTTTGCCTTCTCTCCTCAACAAGTATATTTGATTCGGTATTCGTCCATATGGAAGAAAATGCAGAATTACCAGAAAATTTTATTAATGTGGAATAAACGATGAAAAAATAACGATTATTTTTCCATTTGAATACCTACCGTAGTTTCATTTCACAAACGGTATCGCAAGGGATACTAGTCTACTATCAAAGCTAGACTAGTATCCCTTTGTCGTTGTTTCAATGCCATCTCATAGAACCTAATAAAGCGATGTA
The DNA here is from genome assembly GCA_045134375.1 of Breznakia sp. Taxonomy (GTDB): domain Bacteria; phylum Bacillota_I; class Bacilli_A; order Erysipelotrichales; family Erysipelotrichaceae; genus JBGUVL01. The sequence continues at coordinate 22,735 of JBGUVL010000004.1, forward strand.
GTTAACGGTAGCAACCTTTCACCAACATGTCGCTTCCCTAAATTACAAATCTACCATTTAAAAAAAACAGCAGCCAATGATTGGATCGTATGACTGCTGCTCCTTTTATGATTTTGAAGTAATAATTTCTGTTTCTAACCGCTTTAATGCTTCCATCATGGCTTTTTTTGATTTTCTCTTTTGCGTTATCTTTCGAAAACGGATGCCCAAATCAGAGCTTTCAATCTCTTCTTCATATTCTACTTGAATATGATAATCATCAATCGCAGTAATGCGATGGGTAATGATTTGATAGCCTTTTGGAATGGAGTATCTAAGCTGATACATCACACCCGGTTCCATTGCCGTGATTTCTTGATGAGAAATAAAATCTTCTCCCGTTTCCGTATGATACACTTTATCAAAACGATATCCTTTTTTCAAATCACTGCGGCGAATGCTTTTGGAAACCGTCTTTCTTAGATCTTTCAACAAATAATGTTGTAATAACGAAAAATATGCTTCGGCAGAAACGTTTAATCTTTTTTTGACCTTCATGTTAGATCGTCGTTAAAATGAAGGAACAATCTCCTTCTACCATGTATTCTCCTGCACCAGCTGGTAAGAAAATACTATCCCCTTTCTTATATGAAACACTTTCGTCTTTGCAAGTTATTGTTCCCGTTCCTTCTAACATAATTAATGAGTGGAAACTCTTATCATCTGCATTCAATGTAATGTTTTCTTTCACTTCATAACAATTTGTTGTAAAGTATTTACAACTTGCTAATGTTGATTTGGTATTGCCATTTTCAATTGCTTCTTTTGGTTGTTGCCCATACGTTTTTTCTGATGGTGTTAATTGTGATACATCAACCGCTTTGTCTACATGCAACTCTCTAGAATTACCATTCGCATCTTTTCTGCCAAAATCATAAACACGGTAAGTAGAGTTAGAATTCTGTTGAATTTCACAAATCATGATTCCTGCTCCAATCGCATGAATCGTTCCTGCTTTAATGAAGAACACATCCCCCTTGTGAACTTCTACCTTATTCAACACATCCAACAGTGTATTATTTTCAATTCGGTTTCTAAATTCCTCTTTCGTTAGATCCTGATTCACACCAAAATACAAGAAACTGCCTGGTTCGCAATCCAAGATATACCACATCTCATTCTTTCCAAATTCTTTTTCTACACGTAATGCATATTCATCATCGGGATGAACCTGAATGGAAAGCGCCTGTTTCGCATCAATAAATTTGATTAATACTGGAAAATTTTCAAAGGATGCAGCATTGGTTCCCCAAACCGCTTTTCCTTCTTTTTCCAAATATTCCACAAATGTCTTTCCCTCGTATTCCCCATTGGTAACAATACTACTTCCTGCTGGATGATTGCTCAGCTCCCAACTTTCTGCCACGATTGCAAGATCACTTTTCTTTTCATAATCGGTTTTCAGTTTTGTTCCACCCCAAAGATAATCTTTAAATGCTGGCTCCAATTTCAATAAATTCATAGTAATAATCCACCTTTCTACTGCCTGACTTATCTTTTACCATTGTATCATGAGTCCCCTTTTTTTCCTAGTCATGCGAGTAAAAAGATGAAAGTGAATTACTATGATCGACTCCCTTTTCGATAGGAGAAAAGCTTCTTCCAGAAATTTATTTCATTCTCTTCTTTGGCATTTTTTGATTGTAATTGAGAAGCTTTCTTTGCTTCATTCATAAAAAATAGTTGTGAATCAATCGCATCATTTTGACTTACCACCATTTCATAATTTCCATCAGAATTAATTTTTCTTGCTTTTACATTATCATTTAATATGACATGTAGAATATGAAGCAATTCTTTCTTGATTCTAACATCTTCAATAGGACAAGCGATTTCCACTCTTTTTTCCATATTTCTTGTCATTAGATCAGCACTTGAAATATAAATAGAGGCATAACGATCACTACCGAAACAATAAATTCTTGAATGCTCTAGAAAGCGCCCTACAATAGAGATGATTTCAATATTTTCCGTTTGTTTTGAAATTTGTGGCTTCAAACAACAAATTCCTCGAACGATCAATTTGATCTTGACTCCTGCACAACTAGCCTCTTTTAGCTTATCGATCATATCTCGATCGGTCAATGAATTTATTTTCATAATGATGCTGGCATCACAATGATTCTTTGCCTTTTCGATTTCCTCATCCATCAATTGCAACAGTTTTTTCTTCATTCCATTTGGTGCAACCAAAAGATTTTGATACTGATCTTGAAGATTGGATATTGCCATATTTTGGAAGAACAGCATAGCATCTCTTCCGATTTCCTCACGAGTTGTTAAATAACTAAGATCGGTATACATTTTACTTGTTTTTTCGTTGTAATTTCCACTTCCAATCTGCGTAACGTATTCGATATTACGTCCTTTCTTTCTTGTGATGAGACAGATTTTAGAATGTACTTTATAATTTTCAAACCCATAGAGAATTCGACATCCACTTTCTTCCAACACTTCTGCATAATTAATATTATTCGATTCATCAAAGCGTGCTCTTAACTCCATTAAAACGGTAACATCTTTCCCGTTTTCGGCAGCTTCACATAAATATTTAATGATTTTTGATCGTGAAGAAAGGCGATAAATCGTCATTTTGATTGATATTACATTCGGGTCATTCGCCGCTTCTTTTAGCAATCGCAAGAATGGATCCATCGAATGAAAAGGATAATGTAATAGTAAATCATGATACTCCAATTGTTGTATTATAGACGATGTTTTTACTTGTGCATGCGGCTGTGGTAGAAATGGTTCATAGCACAATTGGCTACGTGTGATCGTATCTAATTGTTCAATCAAAGGAAACACATAAGACATATCCAATGGTGTCGTTGAAATAAATACTTGCGAAAAACTAATTGATAAACGATTGCATAAGTAATTCGTTAATTCCTCCGTACTCTTCTGCTCGATTTCCAAACGAATCGGAGCCAAGCGATTTCTTTTTTTTAGAATCTTTTTCATATGTTGTCGATAATCTTCATCCTCATCGATATCCGCAACATCTAAGTTAATGTCCCCATTTCTAGTGACCGAAATAATGGTCTTAAATAACATTTGGTATCCTGAAAATACTTCTTGTGCATAATGCAGTATTATTTTTTCAATTAGTAAATACTGCGTTCCTCCCTCCTTTTTCAAAAAGAATAGACGAGGAAGAGAGGTCGGGATTGGCAACAATGCATAAAGATTTTTTTTCTTATGTTTTAAAACCATCATAATATACAAACCTTGATTGATCAAATGAGGGAAGGGATGGTGAATATCAATAATTTGAGGCGATAATAAGGGAAGAACATGATGGATAAAATAATCATGAACTTTCTCCTCTTCCTTTTCTTTCAAATGTTCCATTGCTTTTTCTTTCACCTGATAGGATTGCAATTCTTTGCTTACTTGATGAAAGCTAGCATCCCGATGTTGGTACAGTGCATGACATTTTTCATAAATCGCATCCAATTGTTCTTTTGGACTCATCCCACTTTTATTATCGATCGCATCCGTATCAATCAAAGAAAGATCAAACAAACTTCCACAACGAATCCGAAAGAATTCACTTAGATTGCTTGAAAAAATAGAAATAAATTTCAATCGTTCTAGTAGAGGAACCTTTTTATCATCGGCTTCCTCTAATACTCGCTCATTGAATTTCAACCAAGATAGCTCTCGATTCTGAGTATAATGATTATCGTAATGTTTCATAACAATCCCCTATCTTCAACACTTTTTCATTTAAATAACCTTCTCGAACACCATATTTTGAAATCTGAATCTTTTTCACACCAAAATATTGTGCAATGGTTTTGATGATCAAGATTCCAGGCACTAGTGTATGAATGCGATCCGGCTTTACTTGTAAAATTTTTTGGTAGCATTTTTTCTCATTCTCACAAAGTTCCGCTTCCAATCGACTCAGCTTATCCACATTCATATCTTTCGAATCTTTTTTCTGCAAATCCAAATCTTCCAACAATTTCTCAATTCCACGAATGCTTCCGCCAACTCCACACATAAACGAATACTTTTTTCTACTCAAAGAAAGTTGATCTAATTCTTCTTCCACCCGTTTTACCATTTTCTTTTTTTCCTCTTTTTGAGGTAATAACTTACCTACGTATTGTTCAAACAAGGACAAAGAACCAACCGGCATACTACCACTTTCCACAATCTTTCCTTTTTCAAAGATGACAATTTCACTACTGCCCCCACCCACATCAATGAAAATACCATCTTTCTCTTCCAGATGACCCAACGCTCCTAAAAAACTCAATCTTGCTTCTTTATTTCCACTAAGTACTTCGATGGTCACTTCACATTTTTCTTGTATTTTTTTTAGAACTTCCTCACGATTTTTTAAATTTCGTAACGATGCGGTAGAAAAATAATGAAATTCTTGAATCCCTAAACATTCCATATCCCAACGAAAAGAACGGATTACACTGCATGCTTTTTGGATTCCTTTCTCACTTAGGACCCCTTTTTTGACATACGCAATCAATCCTGCCGTTTCTTTCTTAGTAAACAAAAGAACCGCATCTTCCCCTTCACAACGATATACATTCATTCGAATCGTATTGGAACCGATATCGACAATACCAACTAACATATTTTCACATCACTTTCGTTTTATCTATTCTACTAAAAGTATTGCTTGTTTTTTGTAAATAAAACGTAAAGAATACGATAAAAAAACGCCTTCTTAAACGAAGAAAGCGTTTTATTAAATCCTCATTGATCTTTATTCAACTTCGATATATTCGCGTAATAAAGAAGCAAATAGAGCATATCCTTGTTCATTTAGATGAAGTCCATCACTTGTCAATTCCTGTTTCAACTGACCTTTTGCATCAAGAAAAAATGGATACATATTCACATAATAGGTATTGGTAAATTCTTCACAGTTATTTCTAATCTCATCGCCAAGCAGACGAAGCTGAACATTGTCTCTTGCATCGCACTTCATTGTTTCCTCTCTTATTGGCAATGGAGAAATCACGATGACTTGGAGCGATGGATTATGATTTCTCATAATCGTAATCAGTTTATATATATTAAATGCAATCTCTAAACGATCAAATCGCCATTCATCATTTAAATCATTGGTTCCCGCCAAGAGGATGACACGACTAGGATCATAATTTCTTACGGCATAGGGTTGAAGATGTAATAACAGATCCGTCGTTGCCCCTTGACAACCACAATTATACATCACTTCTTTGGGAAAATAGGTTGCAATGGGAAAGAATTGCAGTAAGGAATCCCCAAATAGCACCGTGCCTTTTGGCTTTGCTTTCGCTGCCCCTTCCATGATGTTTTTTACTTGTGCAATTTGATCTTCTTTCACCTTTTCTAAAATATTCATTTGTTCCTCCTATGGTTTGATCATTGTCAGCTGTACTTTGTGCTTCTCTTCATCAATATGATATACCCAAACGGTTACAATATCACCCACATTAACAATTTCACTTGGATGTTTTACTCTTCTTTTACTTAATTTAGAAATATGTATCAGCCCATCTTCGTGTAATCCAATATCCACAAAGGCGCCAAAATCAACGACATTTCGGATGGTGCCTTTTAACTCATCCCCAACATGCAAATCTTCCATGCTTACGATATCTTTACGTAATATCACACCATCACTACATTCACGATAATCTCGTAATGGCTGTTGAATTGCAGAAAGAATATCTTCTAATAAGTATTCATCACAGTGACACTGCTTCATTAACATCGCTTTGTCCGCTTGTTGAATTGCCTCTTGTGCTTTCTTTGATCCCATATCAAAATCCTGCAATCCTAATTGTTGGATGACATTTCGCGCAAGAGCATAGGATTCTGGGTGTATGCTTGTTTGATCAAGATAATCCTCACTACCCACGACTCGTAAAAAACCAGCACTTTGTTCAAAGGACTTCGCTCCTATCTTTGGAATTTTCTTGATTTCCTCTCGCGAATGAATTCTGCCATTACTTTCTCGATAAGCAACAATACTATTTGCCATTGCCGCATTTAATCCCGCTACATTTTTTAACAATACAGCACTCGCTGTATTGATATCAACGCCAACAAGATTGACACATTTCTCTACCACAAAGGATAAACGCTGCTTCAAACGAGCAACTGGAAGATCATGCTGATACTGCCCAACTCCAATGGATTGGGGATCAATCTTAATTAACTCCGATAGTGGATCCATCAATCTTCTTGCGATCGAAATGGCACTACGCTGTTCTACATGCAAATCGGGAAATTCTTCGATTGCCAAAGGACTAGCACTATAAACACTGGCTCCCGCTTCCGATACGATGGTGAAGGAAACAGGTAAATAATAACGACGAATGACATCCGCCACAAATGCTTCACTTTCTCTGCTTGCCGTACCATTACCAATCGCAATCAAATCAACATGATACTCTTGGCACATTCTCACTAGCTTTTCCTCTGCTTCCCGCACTTTTGCATTCGGTTTGTGTGGGTAGATCACATCGACATATAATTTCTTACCGGAACCATCAATAATAGCTAACTTACATCCCGTACGAAACGCAGGATCAAATCCAAGAATCACTTTATCTTTCATCGGTGGTTGCAGTAATAACTTCTCTAAATTCATCGAGAATACATCAATACTGCTTTCCTGCGCCTTTTGCGTTAATTCCATACGAACCATTCGCTCGATGGAAGGGTAAGCCAATCGTTTCAACCCGTCCGCAATCGCATTTCTTACATATTCTGCAGTAGGACTGTTAGGATAAGCAATCACCCTACGACAAATCCACTGAAACAAATATTCTTCATTCACTTCGATACCAACCTGAAGCACTTTTTCTTTTTCCCCACGATCAATGGCCATAATACGATGCGCAGCTAATGTGGATATTTTTTCTTCATAATCATAATACATACGATACACTTTTTCCTGATCCGTATGATCCTTCTTTGCGCTCGTTTTTAACTTTCCAAAATGGATCATGGAATCGTAAATTTTATTTCGATAATCAACATGATTACTGATTCTTTCCGCAATGATATCCATGGCTCCTTGCAATGCCTCCTCTTTGGTTGGCACTGCATCATTGACATATTTTTCTACCGCAAGATCCTGCCAATAGCGAGGGCAAGAAAGCAACCCATCAGCAAGCGGCTCTAGCCCTTTTGCGATCGCCATGCTCGCTCTTGTTTTCTTTCTCTGTTTATAAGGACGATAGATGTCTTCCACTTGCGAAAGTTTCTCACATTTCATCACTTGCTCTTTGATTTCTTCACTTAATTTCCCCTGTGTTTCAATCAAACGCAACACATCTTCTTTTCGCTTTTCTAAATTCATTTGATATTCGTATTCTTCTTCGATAACACGAATTTGTTCCTCATCCAATCCTTTTGTCATCTCTTTCCGATAGCGGGCAATAAATGGAACCGTACATCCCTCTTCTAATAGGGAAAGCGTATGATTCACTTGTACTGCTTGAATGGAAAGTTGCTTTGCAATCCGTTCTATAATTTTATGATTCATTTTCATTACTCCTATCAATCTGCACTCTATTATAACAGAATCTAAGATTACTCTCTATTTTTTACGGTATTTTCCCAATGATGATTCCCTCATCGCAACAATATAAACAAAACTCATAAAAAAAACTTGACATCTATTTCATATTAGTTTAGTATGTTTTCATACAATAAAATAAAGACGTTGAAGAGAAGAGTAATTGATCCAACATGCGTAGAGAGTTCTTGGTAGGTGAAAAAGAACGATGAAAGATCCAATGAAGATGGTCTCGGAGTTGCATAGCTGAACCCTTATTAAGCTATGACGGATTCACCCGTTACGATGATAGAGTATAGACCTAGTGGCTAGGTGTACTCGATGAGGAAATAATTGTGAGATTATTTTGAATTAAGGTGGTACCGCGCATAACTCGCCCTTAGTGTAGGGCGAGTTTTTTGTTTTATTGTATTCGATGAAAATAAAACGAAGGAGTGTTGCGTATGATGAGTAGAAAGTAAAAAACAGAATGTGAAAAAAAGAATAAAAATAAAAAATCCCATGTAAGTAGGGGGAGAATGGAGGACAAAATGAAAAAAATAGTAAAAATTATTGTGGCTTTTGCAGCCATCGTATCCGTTGCCGCTTGTGGAGGAAAAACGGATAATGAAAAAACCATTACCATAGGAGCGACATCCGTTCCACATGCAGAAATTTTAAATGATGTAGTAAAGGATATTTTAGCAGAAGATGGATGGACGCTAAAAGTGGTCGAATTTACGGATTATGTACAACCCAATAAATCATTAGAAGAAGATGAATTAGATGCCAATTATTTCCAAACATTGGCTTATCTAGACGAAAGTAACGAAAAAAATGATTGGCATTTAACTGCCGTACAAGGGGTTCATTATGAAGCAATGGCAATCTATTCAAAAGATTTAAAATCCATAAGCGATGTAAAAGATGGTGATGAAATCTTGATTCCTAATGATGGATCCAACGAAGATCGTGCCTTAAAGCTATTAGCGAAAAATGGTTTCATTGATTATACAAGTAATATTTCAGATCCAGAATCTGGAATCACTGCTTACCATATCAATATTAAAATAACGCCTTTAGCAGCGGAAGAAATTGCCAACCACTTAGAAGATGCTGCCGCTATTGTGGTGAATGGAAACTATGCATTAGAAGCAGGGTTAAAGGATAAATCTACTACATTAGCAAGCGAAGAATTTACCACAGAGGAAGCCGCTCCTTATATCAATTATTTAGTCGTTAAAAAAGGCAATGAAGATAGCGAAAAAACGAAAGCTCTTATCCAAGCAATTACCGATAAAAAAGTAAAAGAATATATTGCTAAAAAATATGGAAAAGCAGTGGTAGGTACCTTCGAATGAGAAAAGTGATTTATTTTGCAGGAGGTTGTTTCTGGGGCGTGCAACATTTCTTTGATCAATTTAATGGTGTCCATGAGACGACGACAGGTTATGCCAATGGAACGATTGAAAACCCCACTTATGAGCAAGTTAAATCACAGAAAAGTGGACACAGTGAAACCGTAAAAGTAGTCTATGAATGCGATCAAATCACATTAGAACAATTACTGTATTATTTCTATCGCATCATTGATCCTACTTCTTTGAATAAGCAAGGAGAAGATGAAGGAATATCCTATCGAACAGGAATCTATTATAGTGATCCTGAAGATCAAGCCATCATTGAATCCGTAACAAAGAAAGTGGCCCAACAATATGAGCAACCAATTGTAGTAGAAATTTTACCCATCCAACATTTCTATGATGCGGAAGAATACCATCAGAAATATTTAGAAAAAAATCCAAACGGTTACTGTCATATACCACTTTCACTATTTCATTTACAGGAGGATCCATCATGATAACCATTCGTCATCTCAACAAGAACTTTGGTGATTTAAACGTCATTCAAAACGTATCTTTTGAAATCAATGAAGGTGATATTTTTGGAATTATCGGGCAAAGTGGAGCAGGAAAATCAACCTTACTACGATGCATCAACGGACTGGAAAACTTCCAGTCCGGTTCTATCACTGCATTAGGAAAGGACATTTCTTCGTTAAACAAAAAAGAATTACAACAAATTCAAAAAGAGATGGGCATGATTTTTCAAAATTTCAATTTATTAAATCGTCTGACCGTCTTTGAAAATGTTGCACTTCCTTTACGTTTCTGGAAACAAAACCCAAAATCAGAACAAGCGAAAAAAAGAATTCATGAACTATTAAAACTAGTAGGGTTAGAGGATAAAATCAATGCTTATCCTCGCCAATTAAGTGGGGGACAAAAGCAAAGAGTCGCGATTGCCCGTGCATTGATATTAAATCCCAAAATATTGCTGTGCGATGAAGCAACTTCTGCTTTAGACCCAAAAATTACGCAAGATATCTTAGCCTTACTAAAAAAAATCAATCAAGAAATGAACATTACCATCATTATCGTGACGCATCAAATGGAAGTAATCAAACAGATCTGTAATCAAATGGTATTCTTGAAAGATGGCAAAATTGTCGCAAAAGGAAAACCGGAAGAATTATTTGTTTCATCCAACGAAGTGATTCAAGATTTTGTGGGTGACCATCACAATCTTCTACCAAAAAAAGGCGTTAACATCAAATTATTCTTTACCAGTAATAATGCTTCTTCTCATACCATTACCTCACTTGCAAGAGAATTAAATATTGATTTTGATATCTGTCAAGGAAAATTAGAAAACTTTAGAGGCAATACCATGGGAAGTCTAATTATTAATATAGAGACAAAAGATCAAGAAAAGATTCTCCATTATTTTGAAAAACACAACATGAAATGGGAGGTGATTGCGAATGAGTCATTTAATGATTGAAGCGACATTAGAAACCCTTTATATGGTCATTGGATCCACTTTATTCTCTGTTATCTTAGGATTTATACCAGCGATTATTTTGACCTTAACAGCAAAAGATGGATTAAAACCAAACCCTACCATCTACTCCATTTTTGATGTCCTGGTTAATATTTTTCGAAGCTTTCCTTTTATCATCTTAATGATTTTAGTGGCTCCACTGACTCGTAGCATTGTTGGGAAAGCCATTGGAACAACTGCCGCTTTGGTTCCTTTAACCATATCCGCGATTCCTTTTGTCGCAAGAGTATTCGAAAGCGCATTGCGAAGTGTTGACCCTGGTTTAATTGAAGCAGCACGCTCCTTTGGCGCTAGCGATCGACAAATTATGTTACGCGTTTATCTTAAAGAATCCATTCCTTCGATTATCTCTGGAATCACGTTAACCTTTATTAGTTTAATTGGTTATAGTGCGATTGGTGGTGCAATCGGTGCTGGAGGATTAGGCGATGTTGCCATTCGAAAAGGTTACCAAGGATATAACTTTTCTTATTTACTAATTACAAGCATTATTCTAATTGTAATTGTTCAAATCGTACAAAGCATAGGCAATTATTTATATAAAAAATTATCGTAGTCCTTTTCTTTCATTGAAAAAGATAGAATCGGATCCCTATGCATGAAACATGAAAGATTATTTTAGGATAAAAGCAGAAAGTTGAGGTAAATCTATGACAAAAAGAACTTATGGAAAAGAATTTGGTTTTCAAACAAGATCTGTACATACTGGAAATGATGTTGATCAAGAAAGTGGTGCTATTAAACGTCCCATCACAATGGCAAATAGCTATGAATTACCTTACGATCCTAGTACGATGAATTGGAGTAGTGCGGATAAAAACTTATATACTAGAAATGGTGGCAGCAATCAAAAATATTTAGAAGAAAAACTAGCTTCCTTGGAAAATGGAGAAGACTGTATCGTGCTAGCAAGTGGGGTAGCAGCTTTATCAGGATTGTTTTTTGCTTTATTAAAAACAGGTGATCATGTCATTTTTTCTAGTGTTACCTATATTGCAGTTTATCGTTTATTAAACGAACTATTAAATAATAAATTTCAGATAGAAACAACCATCGTGGATACAAGTGAAATTGAGAACATCAAGAAAGCCATACGTCCCAACACAAAATTAATTCATATTGAAACGCCTGGTAATCCCACGCTAATGATCTCAGACATCCAAGCAATTGCTCAATTAGCCCATCAAAATGGAATCCTTCTTTCTGTAGATAACACTTTTGCCTCTCCATGGAATCAAAGGCCAACGGAATTAGGAGCTGATTTTACCATTGAAAATTTAACCAAATACATCAATGGCCATGGGGATGCGATGGGTGGTGCCATCATTGGTCAAAAAAAATATTTAGATATTATACGCGCACAGTCACAAATCAATCTTGGTGCCACGATATCTCCTTTCAATGCTTGGCTGATCATGCGTGGCGCTGTGACTCTCTCTTTAAGAATGAGAGAACATAATAATAACGCATTAAAAGTTGCGCAATATCTAGAAAGCCTACCTTGTGTTCGCTTTGTAGCTTATCCTGGATTGCCTTCTCACAAGGGACATGCGATCGCAAAGAAACAGATGTCCCCTGGATTTGGAGGGGTTCTTTCCTTTGGTTTAAAAGCCAATCATGACATACACAATCGATTTGTTTCCCATCTTAAAGTAATTACTTCTGCGGTATCATTAGGACACGATGAAAGTTTGATCGTTTTCCTAGGAGAAGAGGATGAAAGACAATACTTATATCCAAAGGAATTTCATGAAGGATTCTTTCGCTTAAGTGTAGGAATAGAAAATTGTGAGGATATTATTTGGGATATCAAACAAGCATTGCAAAAAAGTGGATTATTCTAATCATGGAAATCGTTTTTTATAACATGAAATCGATTTTACTTGTTCCTCAAACTGTGGTATTTCAAGTTCTCCCCTCATCCTTTTCCATTACTTATAAAAGTATATATATATTGCGATATTCCCATTTCTCTTTTCATTGTTCGAGATTGTCTTCCCATAATACATTTAGTAAGTAATGATCCGGACTATCCACTATGAGGAACCGCTATTTTAGCAAAGAACAAAAAAAACAGGATATTTCTTCCTGCTTTTTTTCATTGATTAAGCTCTTTTTCTTACTACAATAACAGCCCCAGCCAACGCCATCATTGCCACTAAAAATGCAACATGATTGGAATCTCCTGTTTCTGGTGTCTGGCTTTCCCCTAAAACTTCATCGACTTTTGTATTGGTAAAGTTATATCCTTCCTTTTTTGATTCGAATCCATTCACTGGATCTTCTATTACATCGTATACATATTCACTGCCATCCGATGCATACATTGGTAGATTTGAAAAAGTATACTCCGTTGTCCCCTTTAAAACAATCGAATCGATTTCTTTCCCATTTTGCGTTAAGCGGATCGTAATCGGAGGTATTGCATCCTTTTCACTCACATTCTTCCACGTTTTTTTACCTGTAATTTCTGTTGTTTTAATCCATTTTGCATAAACGACAGTCCAGTTTTCCTTTAAATTCTTTTTAAAATCAAATTCCTTTGTCGTTTCCGAATCTTCATACCATCCACCAAACAGGTAACCCTCTCTGGTTGGATTTTCTGGAACGACTGCCATTCCATTATAATCGATTTCTGTTTGTGCTTTTGCTAAATTTTTAACACTATTGTCTTCTACATTCGCATCAAAGGTTATACCAACCAACGGAGCATAGACATAAACACCATCACAATTGAAACTATTAGGATATTTTTCTTTCCAATCTTTATGGCTTTGACATTGATCCACACATTCAAAGCGTTTTACACCATAATGATCGAAAGATGCTTGATCCATTATCTCCCCATTTTCCCAATCGTATAAATGATGTGATAACTGCGCTGTGGTAAGTATTCCAATGGTAGCACTATCCTTGCCGATTGCAACTTCTTTTGTTACATCTTCAAATAAGTCATCATCATTGCTGTTGCCAACTTTACCCTGTGTATTTCCTCTTGCATAAGCACTTTTCATATTTGGATTCAAGAATAAATAATGCGTATCACTATCGCCATTCAATGCAATCATTGCATTTTCCGGATGTAAAATTGCTGTCGTATTACTTTTTAACTGATCTATCGCATTTTCATTTAAATCATAAGCAACAATACTACATTGATCCGTGATAATCGACCCTTTTCTTCCTACCGCACCAAGCCAAGCGCTTCCTTCCATCACTTTCGATTGACATTCTTTCACCGTTAATGTATGTCCATTCAACCAAAAATCGCCTGCAGAATAACTTAGCATATTTTCTCCATTACAACGTACATCGACTTTGCATTTGGTAAAGCTAGAATCCTTTGACTGTACGTAAACACCAGCAAATCCATTATGAATACTTTCAAATGCCGAATTTTTCATCGTAAATGATTGGCACGATAAGCCATGTCCACTTCGATTACCATTCATTGTCAAAGTGGAATTTTCCACATCCCATATAGCGCCATTGGAAGCATTACCACCATTATTGGAAACATTGACAGTAGAATCTTTAATATTAACCTTATTGATTCCTGTTCCAAATACAAATCCACCGCCAATGTTGTTTTCGAATACAAAATTCGATCGATTTGTAATATTCGTGACTGTCGTTGCTGTTGGATTTCCATTTTGACACTGTGCATATACCCTTACATTTCCATTGGTAGCAATAAAATCCGTTTGATCAAAATTCATGGTTACGGTTTCATCATGGAATGGATAAGAAGCAAAGACCCATCCATTCTTATTTCCTGTTACATCAATTGACGATTCTTTAAACGTTGTTGTCACATTATGATAAGCAGCCATAAATTGATAATTTCCATCGATTCCGGTAACCTTCGTATTTTCAAAAATCACATTTGCACCATTTAAAAATGAAATAGTTGCCGATGTTCCAGCACTAGAAGCACTTGCTTCCTTCGCTAAAATCGTACAGTTTTTAAAAATTACATTCCCTGTAAAAGCTAATTTTGCAGAATAATCAGGAGCAATTCCCTGTAATGGAACAACGGATCCACTTATGGTAAAGGTACAATTTTCGACTACGATTGATTGGTCCGAATTTCCAAAAACAACGACTTTTCCTTCCCCCACTGTGAAGCTTTGATTACTAACATTACGATTGATTACAGTAACTCCATCCTCTAACACATATGGCGTTACTGTATTTGTTTCCGCAGAAACATGACTCCATGCAGTAAAAGTCAGCATCATCACTACTGCGACAAACAATGTACAATACTTTTTTCCAGTACCTCATCATAGATTCCTCTCTTTCCTTTTTTAACATTATAGAAACTTTTCGTCACGCACCGGTCATATTGGCTTTTTCACAATCTAATTATTTCTGAAAAAAGAGTTATGCATTGGAAGCATAACTCTTTATCGATTTAAGAAAAGGAAGATTTCCTAAGACTTTTTTCTTTTTCCTACCAATAGCAATACTGCTAAGGAAGCGATTCCTAACATTCCATATAGACTAATATTAGTGTAATCACCGGTACTTGGAGTGTCACTATCACCTAATACTTCATCGACTTTTGTATTGGTAAAGTTATATCCTTCTTTTTGTGATTCATATCCATTCACTGGATCCTCACTGACATCATAGACATATTTCGAACCGTCTGGAGCATAGGTTGGAAGATTCTTAAATGCATATTCCGTTGTACCTTCTAATTCAATCGAATCCATTTCTTTACCGTTCTGTGTTAAACGAATCGTAATGATTGGCACTTTATCGTTTTTACCTACTTTTTTCCATGTCTTTGTACCAGATACGGTGATTTTTTCTCCACCTGTATAAGTGTTGGTTATATTATAACCATCGACTTCACAAGAATATCCATTGACAGGATCTTCATTGACACTGTATTGATACCTCGTGCTATCTGGGGCATACATTGGCAAATCCTTAAATTCGTACGATGTGTTGCCATCTTTTAATACGATGGAATCCACTTTTTTACCATTTTGTAATAGATGGATCGTTACCTCAGGAACCTTGATTCCTTCTGGTGCCACCCACGTCTTTGTACCAGACACCGTTACTTTTTCACCGCCAGTATAAGTGTTAATTACATCGTAATCTTTTACTTCCGATGTGTAGCCATGAACACCAACTTCTTCTATTGTGTAAACATATTCCGTTCCATCTTCTGCATAAGTTGGTAAATTTTCAAATTCATAATCGGTTTTACCATCCGTTAATTTAATTTCCTTATAGACAGTACCATTTTGTTTTAGAAGAATGGTTATTTCTGGAACCTTAGTATCGCTTGGTAGCTCTTTCCATGTTTTTGTTCCGGAAATCGTTTTTTGTTCTCCCCCTGTATAAGTGTTGGTGATGGTATAACCATCGACTTTTGAAGTGTATCCATTCACCGCATCTTCTCTTACCATATATTGATATTGGGAACCATCCGGTGCATATTTATCTAAATTTTCAAATTCATAACTTGTAACTCCTGAAGGTAATTGCTGAGTAGCAATCGTCGTTCCATTTTGTAATAAATGAATGGTAATCGTTGGATGCGTTGCTTCTGGATTACTCCATATTTTGGTTACCTTGACCGACGTTTGATCTGGTGTATATACATTATAAATATTATTTCCTTCTACCTTTGTCTGATAACCATCGACTTGTTCTTCTCCTATCGTATATTGATATTCACTACCATTCTTATTGTATTTTGGAAGATTGGTAAAGGAATAATCACTTTCTCCATTTTTTAATACTCTGTTATCAATTACTTCACCATTTTGATATAAATTAACCGTGATGCTTGGATGGGTCGTTGATGGATTGCTCCATGTCTTTGTACCATTTACCTCTATCGTTGATGAATCAAATGTATTCGTAATCGTATAACCATCCTTCGCATTACCAAGATAGGACGCTGTATATCCTGTAATTGGGGTTTCTGTTACAGTATAATTGTATTTTTCTCCATTTGGTGCAATTTCAGGTAAGTCAGTAAATGAACTACTCCATCCGGTGGATTCATTTAATGTGATTGTGCGATATTCCTCTCCATTCTGTAATAATTTAATAGTAACGGAAGGTAACTCTGATGCATCTTTTACATCCCATATCTTGGTTACATTAACGCTAGTGTTCCCTGGAACATATTCATTGAAAATATCGAAGTCATCATAGGTTGCATCATAGCCATCAACCGTGGTTTCTCGGACTCGATACTGATATTCCTCTCCATTTGGTGCATATTTTTTAATGTTCTCAAATTGATAGGTTAATTCCCCATTATCTAGCTCGGTTTTCCTGATATCAACCCATTGCTCTCCATCCAATGATTGTTGCAAAGTAATCGTTATCGTTGGATGAACATCATTTGGATTACTCCATGTTTTTGTTCCTTCAATCGTCATTGGACTACCATGATAACGATTGGTAACAGCGAAATAATTCACGCTTGTTTCATAGCCTTTTAGCGATGTCTTTTCCTTCACCGTATAAGCATATTTTTGATGGTTGGCATCTCCCCAAGGTAAATCATTTATTGTTAAAGACCACTGATTCTCTTTCGTTAGCGTAATGTCTCTATATTCATTTCCATTTTGAAGAATCGTTACATCAACAGCATCTGGAATCAAAGCTAATTCCTCGTTTGTTAATTGGGTCCATGTTTTGTTAACCGTAATACTTTGCGTTTCTGGATAATTGAATACTTTTGCTAATGCAACCGGTTTTCCATCTTTATCACTAACCGTTGTCTTTCCATAGCTTACTGTTATCGTCCAAGGACCAGCCCCTTCTCTACCATTCGGTGTTGTTTCTGTTAACGTATAGGTTCCTGCAGGAATTTTAGCAAATGTCACTGTCCCATTCGTATTGGAAATGGAAGACAATGTAACCGCCTTATTGGAGCCTGTTGCGGTTCCATTTAATGTAAATGTTACCTCAGGTAGTGGTCTTTCATTTTCATCCAGTTTAATAAATTCTAAGCAACCAAAATTAGCTTTTATCGCTGGAACAATTGGATTTTTTCCACTAGGATTCATTCCTTCATTGAAAATACTAACCGATTTTAAAAGTTCATTTGGATCTTCATCACCGATCTGTGAGGCCAAGAAATATTTTAATGTTGTCGTCTCATTGGTTGGAACATAATCATAGGAACCCTCGGTAGTCGTATCTAACGCAATTCGATATTGTAATTGATAATGATAAATCGTACTATCCTCTTTTGTTATTACCGTACAATCACTTGCCTTTAAATTCCAAACTAATTCATTATCGTTGAATGTTGTTGCATTCTTATTGGTTGGATCAATGGTTTTGGTATCCATCATGATATGAGAAGCCATTGGATCGTTTACAATCCAAGCTTGTGCACTTAATTTAATAATGGTATTGATGGTTTCAAATTCTTTTAATAATTCTTCTTCATCGCCTGCCATTAAGGCACGTGTTGCAAAGGATTTCATCCAATAATGTGGATTTAATTGTGCCCAACTATCCTTATCCTCCTTATATTCAAACCGACTTGATGATGTCGCAAAAGCAATGGTGAATAAATTCGCTTTTGCTTTGATGGAATCGGCAATTGGATTTTTGCTTGTGCTATCATATTTTTTAGCCCCTGTGGCTGGATTTCCATCGTCATCGTATTTGGTATAAATACTACCACCTACATTCATCCAAGCCTTCATTTCAGCGTTAATTCCTCCAGCTTCTTTTCCTTGTAACGCAGTAAGACTGGTTTTTTTCCCATCAATAACAAACGTTGGACAGCCATCGGTTAATAATATCACATTGGTATTATCACATAACTCTTTCCCGGTTGTATTCTTAAAATTATTTAAATTATTATAGGCAAGCTGTAAGCCACCTTCAATATTGGTTCCCCCATTAGGTCCAGGAATTTCGCCGTTCCATTCATTGCCGTCTAATAATGCGAGGGCTCTTGCTTTGCCCTCATTGGTTGCAACATTAACCCAGTTCAACTGACGATTGGCATCACTAGCGAAAGTAATGATACAAATCCAGCGACTTGCTTTACTACCATCACTATTTGCACTCACGTTTGCATAGCCATCAATAAAAGCAATTGCGGCTTTCTTCATGCTTTCATAACGAGTTGATTTAGCATCAGCATTTTCCTTCCAAGCCATACTACCGGAAACATCTAACACTAATACCGTTGCTGCATCAGGCGAAGTCTGTATGGTGGAAAGATCCTCCTTCGTTTCCACATCTAATGTAATATCAAAAACATTTTCCGTGTCCGTTCCTGATATTGTTTTCGAAAAACTAACATTATCTGTTTCGACCGTAGCTGTGTCTTTTTCATGCACAATTTGCTGTGCACTTTCCGTCGTTGTATTATTTGCATTTTCCGCATGAATATTTATGAAACCACTGGATAAACAGGTGAGCATCATGCTGAATGCAAATAACATTATATAGATACTTTTTGAAGTTTTATTTTTCATCATAAATACTCCTCCTTTCTTACGATTCAATTTTATAATCGTTTGGTAACACGAATGTCACACGCACCATGAAATACTGTTTTTCTTCTTAATTTCATGAAAAAAAGCGATTTTCATAAAACTAAGAGAAATCGAATACGGCAAAGAAGTTATGCATCATTATTTTTATTTTAATAACCCCTTTTCTTTCCGCCATTGATTCCCTTTTTGATTAAAATAACACTACGCTTATTCAATCTCTGTTGTTCCTTTTTCCCTCCACTATCCATCTTATGAAAGGATAATTGAAATGTGTCATTTCCTTTGTCGTGAAAAGCATTATTACTCTTTTTGTAAGTTATTTTTGGGAACTTATATCTGATTATTGATCCTTATTTTCTTTATTTTTTAACAATAAAATCTAATTATTTATTATGTTTTTGATTTTAAATTGACAAACTTTTTTTCTCTTTCTATAATGTAGGCAAAAAAAGAATATTGGCAAAGCTATTGAGAGATAGTGACGCAAAGCTATAGGGTCTTTCCTCATCCAACGATGAACAGACAGCCAGTTGCTAGTTTCGAATTCTTCACGATACAACCGATTAGGAATGACCATGTTATTGACGAACATGGTTTTTTTGGTTGTCCTATCTCTCTAGTGGAAAGTGAGAGATTGATCATGTTTAAGAAATCCATCCTATTATTCACCTTTGTGATGATTTTTCTATTTAGTGGTTATGAAATAGTACAAACAACAACAAAGATAGAACAAACCAATCGTAAAACAATCGAAAAAGTATCTAGAAAATGAAAGAAAGAGAACCATCGAGTGAATGCGATAGAAAAAGTCAAAAAAGAAAAGGAAATGGAATTGGAAAATACAAAGGAAAGTGTCGAAGAAAACACATCAAACACGATGGACACGCAGGATACAAGTGAAAGTGTAGCTCCTGCTTCCTTACCAAATGCACCACAAGCTAGCCTTAGTGCCATTGATTCGCTTGTCATTGACAATATGAATGCTTTGCGAAACGATGGATTAAGTAACGATGGAAACCTTAATTACATCGCTAGTATCCGCGCACAAGAAGTAAGCTATTGTTGGAGCCATACTCGCCCAAATGGGGGAAGAGGAATTGATCTCATTGACGCTTCAAAATACCGCGGAGAAAATCTTGCGAAAACCGTTATTTACAATTACACGGGTTCAATCGAAGATATTTCTATGGTAGCCCAACGTATCGTAGACAATTGGGCTAACAGTTCCAGTCACTATTCCAATATGATAAACGCAAACTATCGTTATGTTGGGGTAAGTACTTATGTCGTCGTAGAAGGAAACAAATCTACCTTTTATACTGCTGCTATGTTTTCTAATTAAACAACAAAAAAATGGAGAATTGGAAAAATTCCCCATTTTTTTATAGTGATAAAAAAAGGAAAGGACTATAATAGAAGCAAGTAGGAGGAAACCCATGACATTACGCACAAAAACAATCACAGTAACGATGTTTGGTAATTTCACAATTTCCTATCATGATATTGTATTGACGAACAAAGAAATGAAAAGCAATAAGTTAATGAAACTATTATCTTATGTTATGCTAAATCACGACAAAATCATTTTAAGCAATGAACTCAGTGATTATTTATGGGAAAACGATGAAATTGATAACCCTGCGAATGCTTTAAAAAACTTAGTCTATCGTCTTCGCATCTTACTACGAAAATTTTTTGATATCAACGATTTGATCGTTACCGGCCGAGGTGCATACTCATTAAATCAAGAATATGAAATTATTGTGGATGCGATTTATTTTGAATTTCTTAATGAACAAATCATACAAAAAAAAGGATATCATCTTTTAGAGGATTACAAAGAAATGCTTTCTTTATATAACGGTAAATATATGAATGAAATCAAAGATGATCATAATATTTTAATTAAAAGCACGTTTTATCATTCCCTTTATATTTCACGTGTCATTGAATATTCTAATTTATTAGAAGGGGAAGAAGAATATGTCGAAATGGAGAAGATTCTTCGTAAGGCATTAGAAATTGATCATTTGGAAGAGTCAATCTATGAAGCATTGATTACTTCTCTTTTCCTGCAACGACGCTATCAACAAGCGCTGGAAACTTACCAATCCACAGCACAATTCCTTTACCAAACACTGGGCATTCAACCTTCCCAGAGCATGCAGGCGCTCTATCAATTAATCCATCAAGAAATCTATGGAGAAGAAGCTCCACACAAACAAATTGATGATGAACTTAACTATGATACGGAAATAAACGGTGCCTATCTTTGTGATTACACAACATTTAAGGAAATCTATAAAGTACAAGCAAGAATCTTAAATCGTTTGCAGGTTCCTGCCTACTATTGTCTCATTCATATCAAAGGACAAACGATTCGTGAAAGAAACAATGATACGGTAATCAATGATGCTTCTATCAAAGTAGAACAAGCGTTACAATTGGGATTACGAAGGGGCGATATTCTTTCTAAGATTGCGCAAAATCAATGGATCGTGATGTTAATGAATTGCGATCATCGCAATGCGATATTGGTCATGAACCGTGTCTTACGAAAACTTCGTTATTCACTGCATCGCTTTGGTATTACACTAGAAGTCGAAGCTCATAAAGTAGAACCGAAATAAAAAATCAAGAAAAATAAAGTGACCCCAAAAGTGAAATCAACCTAAGAGAGGTCACTGCAATTCTTGATTTTTTATTTTGCGAAAGTGGCTGCAATGATATTGGAATTCAAATGATAGCCTTTATTACGAAAACGATAAGAGAATTTTTTACTGATACGCTGAATGATTAAATAACCATTTTCTTTTTTCTTACAATCGACAAGCACAGCATACTGTCCATCATTTATTTTTGTGAACACATCGCAGTTACGCAAAGACTCGGAAATTATTTTTTTCACTTTATTGGTAATGATACAGATTTCATTTCCCTCTTTTTCCTCCTCTTTGATTACTTCAAAAGTAATCAAATAATGTGATTCTCCGCCTCTCAAATCTTCTTTCACGGTTAATTCATAAATATGTTTGAACATATCGAAAGTACAATAGAATCCTCCTTGAACATTGCTTCGTACGGATAATTCTTTCACTAAGGAATCCATATCAAGACGTCCTACCGCTTGATGATCTTTTAATACGACATCATATAATTCTTGGAAACGTTGCGATAATCCCGTTCCTAATTCTCTTAAAAAAGCCTCATTTAAATCATCATAATATTTTAAGGCTCCATGATAGTCTTTGGTCTCCAACAATCCCTTCATGTAGTAATAGTGCAATCCCTCATAGAATGGTTCCAACATCGTTGTGCGATAATTTAATGTCATCATTTCATCATAACAATTCTTTTCTAATAAGTAGCCACACATCTTGACAACGATTTTAACATACTCTTGTCGATAGTAATCGCAACGCTCTAACATCCAGGATAAATGAGAATTGCTAACATAATATTTCCCTTTATAAAGATCGACCAATCGATATCCCAAACGCAATTCTTTGCTACCAAATCCATCACTGGCATCGATTTCTGCTTTTATTTCATCAAATTTTTCATAATCCACCAGCCATGTAAATTCCGGATTCAACTGATAGCCACCTCGAGCGGTTACGATCAGTTCTTTTCCCGCAAAAAAAGATATTTTTTGAATGTCTTTACGCAAGCGAAATACGGTAAATTTCATAACACTATTTGGATTTTCACTATTTTGCCAAAGAATTTCAATTAAGCGTTCTTTCAAAACCGGTTGCTTACGATAATACAACAACACTTGAAACAAATTGATTAACTGCTTTCCTAAATATCTAGTTACATCAACACTTTCCTCTCCATACGTAATCGTAAAGCCATTCAGCATGTTGATTTTAAATACTTCATTTGTCATCGGATACTCCTTATTCTATATTTCATACATTATTACATTATTTTTTAAAATTGCTAAACTTTTTGGTTCTAAGCTATCAAAACTTTGATGGATTGCACTTCCAATACTCATGCTTAAACATTCTTCGCCAAGATTCTTTAGATTGCCATCCTGGACGAAACATTTCGCAATTCCACTTAGAATCGCTTCGACATGAATATGCCCATTCTTATTGCCACCACCAATCACTCGATATTGCTTGTCTTCAACAAAAAAGAGAAAATCGTTACACGCTAACGCACAAATTACAATCGTACTGAAAAGGACGATTTCTTCTTTGATTTTTTCCATCATTTCGCTCAGTGGCATCTGTTCTTTTTTAAGCCACGATAAACATTGTTCTTTATCGATCAAAAGAATTGCTGCCGGCTGTTTCTTTAATAATGGCCAATATTTTGGATGAAGATAAAGTACTTTGGTATTTCCTTTTATCCCATCAAATAATTGTGACATGGCCTTTTCACTAACATCCTGTTCTTGATAACTTAATACGACAATATCGTTTTTTTGAATATGTTCTTCCATACAAGAAGCAAACAATTGTAATTGATGATCTTGTAAGGGAACCATTTGTTTTTTGATATAGCAACCCTTTCCTTCTTCAAAAAAGTAAAAATATTCATTTGCTTCTTCTTTATGTTCAACGATCCAAGAGGGAATTTTCTTATCTAACATGGTTGTTTTAATAAAGTCAGCAATTCCATGCGAAGTAAGGATCAACGATTCACTTTCGACACCCAGCATTTTTAAAATACGAGATATGACAATCCCACAACCACCACTATTCACGACCGTGTGATCCATTTCATACTGGACGCCATCCCCTTTTCCATAAATTCTTTTTTCGATTGCCGCATCAAGTGTAATGGTTTTAATCATAGCGTTTCTCCTTTTCTAATAAAGCCAAGGTTTGCTGTACTTGCGCAATGATATCTTGTGGTGTAATCGAGTATACACTTTTCTTTTCTAAAAGAAGGTCCGCACTGTAGGCATGGAGAAATACTCCTAACGTCGCGGCCTGCAGCGCATTTTTGCATTGGGCATACAAACCAGCAATGATTCCTGCTAGCACATCCCCGCTGCCACCAACAGCTAGTCCATTATTGCCATAAGTATTGACATAGCATTTCCCAGAGGTTGCAATCAATGTTGTTTCACTCTTCAATACCAACACAACACCTGGATAGCGTTCGCTAAAAGAACGAACCAAAGAATAACAATTTTTTGCCACTTCTTTCACATGGACTCCCATCAAATCAGCGAACTCTTTTACATGTGGAGTTATGATCAAATCCTTGCGCGTTTCACATAGTGGAAGATGAGGTTTTAATGCGACCAACCCATCCGCATCAATCAACAATGGTTTTTCACTTTCCAAGAGCATTTTCACAATCTTTTCCGCACTTTTTTGTCTTCCTAATCCACAGCCAATCAAAATAGTGCTCATTCGATCGATTGTTTCCTGCAATATTGGAAGTGCATCTTCACTGATAAAACCATCTTCTTCTGGTAAAACAACGCTCATGCTTTCCCAAATATTTTGTGCTACAATGGCATGAATGGAAGAAGGAATGGCACAGGTCAACAATCCACAACCACATCGTAACGCACTTTCTGCCGCCATGGAAATAGCACCACTCATGCCACGACTGCCCCCGATGCACAACAATTTACCATAGGTTCCCTTATTGGAATGAATGCTTCGTTTTGGCAATAATGCGGGCATTTGAGCTTTTTCTAGCAATTCGATCTCACTTTCACATTCCGCAATTAAGGTTTGTGGAATAGCGATATCTAATACATGAATTTGGTTACTATAAATCCGCCCTTCATTGACGTACATGCCACATTTCCCACATTGCATTGTATAGGTCACATCCGCTTTTACGGCAACCCCATGAATGCTTCCATTATCACTATCAATGCCACTTGGAATATCAACACTGATAATAGTACTTCCTTGCCTTTTGTAAGCATTGATTCCCTCTACAACATCACGATAATGTCCTTCAATCGTACGGGAAAGACCGGTCCCTAACAAACAATCAATAACGATATCAAAATACGCATCGGGCAAGGCATCCATCACGTCTATGGATAACGATTCAATAATTGCTAAATTTTGTGCCGCATCTTTGGTAAGATGATCCCGATTCCCTGCCATGACCACTTCACAATGATAGCCACGTTGAAAAAGCAATCGAGCAATTACAAATCCATCCCCTCCATTATTCCCATTGCCACAAACCACCAAGAAAGAAGTATCTTTATCATAATTATGCTGGCATAGATGATTCACGACCGCACTCCCGGCATGTTCCATTAAAATGAGGCTTGGAATGTGATAACGTGTACTAGCAAGAGCATCGATCTGTGTCATCTGTTTTCGATTTACAAGTTTCATAGTAACTCCTTTTTTTATTATTATATCTTATTTTTTTATTATCGGTTATATTTTTATTTATTTTATATAAAAAAAAGATAAAGAGTTGAAAGAAAACACGTCTTTATCTTTATCGATTAGGATAATAATAGCGAATCCCGATCCTCATGAAACAACCATTGAACAATTTTTCTTGCAAGCGGTGAGACCAATAACATAAACAGTGGAATGCCTACGACTGCATTTTTAAAGAAATCATTGACAACCAATTGAAAAAAACCACTGATCGTTTCATGATCCGCGTGATAGCAAGCACCAAACAAGGAAATCACGATCATCATTCCAATCGCAATAAGAAATTCATTGATATGAATGATATTATGATCCTGAAAATGATTCTGATGTAAAAAATAAGCTAATTTCTTTGCTGGTTTACTAATCAAAAACCATTCACAAAAAAAGCCACAGAGAAAGGCCGGAACAAATTCAACACAAGCAAGCAAAAAAGCTTCATCCAAAAAAGCATCCGTATGAAAAAAATTATTATAGAATGCCATGAAAAATTCCATCACCAAACATAGGATCAAGGTATAGATCATTTTTTCTTTTTTTGAATAATCCATACGAAAAATTCAACCCCTTTTTTAATTATTATAACGGAAGGTAATCTTTTCTGACAAGCATTTCTATTTTGTTAAGCATAAGTTAACTTTACGTAAAACAATACAAACTGCTATTTTCTTTTTTCATTCTTCCTTCTACAATAGAAATATCGATAGGAGGTAGCAATAAACAATGGAAAAAATTCAACTATACTTTCGAATGTTTACCATTTTAAAACAAAATAAAGACCGTTTTCAGAGAATCGATCTAGACGAATTTTTACTTCGTGCCGATCCTTTCTCTATGAGTGAAGATAAAAGTATCACAACCGCTTTTATCGACTATTACGATGCTCATAGTAAGGAAAACAAAAATACTTATGATTTGATTCTCTCATTTCTCTCTTCCTTTTCTAATCCCATTCTAACCGATGCTTTTCAAAGTTGTACCAAAGAAGAATGGCAGCAGCAAGAAGAAACATCCCTTTATCAATTTTCATAAATTTTCATTTTTTTCTGAAAAACTGTGTTGACAATTTACATTCCATTTTGTAAACTATAGGAAACCAGTGAACAGGAGATAACGTAGTAATAAGCGCTGATAGAGAGTTTGCCGATGGTGGAAGGCAGATAGAGAAGCTGTACTGCAAATGGACCTGTGAGGGCGACAAGAAAGCAATAGCGAGTATTAACGACGTTAGCCAACGTTATCTGGCAAGGAATGTGATAGCATTCTAAAGTGGTATGAGTGATTCATACAAGCAAGGTGGCACCGCACGTGTTCAATTTTGATTTTTTCAAATAACACTTGTCCTTGGGTTAATTGACCTAATGACAAGTGTTTTTTAATGTAAGGGGGTGGTCGTGTGAAATTCACACAGATATGGACAACAACAAAGGAAATCAATCAAACATAGAATAAGAAAAAAAAGGAAAAGGAGAAAAACAATGAAAAAATTATTACTATTATGTTGCAGTTTATTATTATGTATGGGACTTGTTGCTTGTTCTACAAAAAACGAATCAAAGGTTTATAAGATCGGTATCGTGACACTAATGGATCACACGTCTTTAAATACCATTCGCGATGCAATTTTAGATGAATTGAAAGCCGAAGGATATATCGATGGAGAAAATGTTGAAATTGATTTCCAAAATGCGAATCAAGACACTTCTACTTTAAAAACCATTTGTGAACAATTCAAGTCAGAGAAAGTCGATATTATTATCGCTATTACAACACCAGCAGCACAAGCTGCTGCACCTTATGCAGAAGAGATTCCAGTCATTTTCTCTGCCGTATCCGATCCAATCGAAGCTGGTCTTGTTAACGATATGGAAAAACCGGATATGAATATCACTGGAACAAGTGATGAAGTCCAAGTTTCTTCCATTATGGATTTAGCTAGAGAAATGTATCCAGAAACAAAAACGATTGGTTATATTTATAATGCAGGAGAAGCAAATTCTGTTTCCAACCGAGCAAAATTAGAAAGCTATGCAAAAGAAAATGGTCTGAATGTAAAAACAGCAGCGGTTACAAGCGTTGCTGATGTTTCCACCGGCTTACAAAGTTTAATAAACGATTGCGATATTATCTTCTCACCAACCGATAACACCGTAGCCAGTGCAATGGATCAAGTTCGTGAAATTTGTAATAATGCAAAAGTACCTTTCTTTACCGGTGCTGACTCCATGGTACAAGATGGTGGATTAGCAACCTATGGAATCAATTACGAAAACTTAGGTAAAGAAACAGCGAACATGGCAATCAAAGTGTTAAATGGAACGAAAGTAGAAGATCTTCCAGTCAAAGTCTTTAAAGATGATCTCGATGTTTATTTCAATAAGACAACCGCGGCTGCCATTGGATATCAAGGATTAGAATCATTACAAGAAAACTACAACGTTATTCTATTTGAATAAAAGAAAGGGAGATGTTTATGAGTATTTCTGCCATCCTCAGTGCAATGGAAATCGGTCTCATATTTTCCATTATGTCACTTGGTATTTACATTACATTTAATATACTAAATTTTCCTGATTTGACCGTAGATGGTAGTTTCACTTTGGGAAGTGTCGTTAGTGCTGCAGCGGTACTCACACTGCATCTCCACCCATTCGTTGCACTTTTACTTGCAACTTTGGCAGGAGCATTGGCTGGCTTCATTACCGGCTTCTTGCACACGAAATTAAAAGTACAATATATTTTAGCTGGTATTTTAACGATGACAGCACTCTACTCCATCAATTTAAAAATTGGCGGTGGGGCTCCCAATTTTTCTCTATTTGGCAAAGCTTCCATCTTCTCTCTTTTCAAAGATTTGCTGAGTAAGATCAATGCCCCTTCCTTCCTAATTTCTAATAGTAAGTTGATTCTGCTTCTAGGAATGGTTGTGATTATCACAACATTGCTTCATCTCTTTTTCAAAACCCAATGTGGCATGGCAATTCGTGCCACAGGAGACAATGAAAACATGGTACGTGCAAGCTCAATCAACACGGATGCAATGAAGATTACAGGACTGGCAATTGCCAACGGACTTGTCGCACTCGCAGCTTCTATTTTTACCCAGTATCAGCAATTTTATGATATCTCTGTAGGAATTGGAATGATGGTGGTAGGCCTGACCGGAATCATTCTAGGAGAAACCATTTTTGGTAGACGAAGCATCTTAAATAGTTTTATCTCCCTCATCTTAGGTGCTATCCTCTATCGCTTGCTGCTGGCATTTGCACTTTCATTAGGAATGAATCCTAACGATTGGAAGCTGCTGTGTGCACTACTGGTAGCAGGAGCCATTTCGTTACCAACATTAAAGAATTATCACAAAACAAGGAGAGATCGTTATGCTGGAAATTAAAGATATGAGCATTACTTTTAACAAAGGAACTGTCAACGAAAAAAAAGCATTAGACAATCTTTCCCTAACTTTACAAGATGGTGATTTTGTTAGCGTGATTGGCAGTAATGGAGCTGGAAAAAGCACTCTACTCAATGGAATTAGTGGGACTTGTTGCTGCGACAATGGAAAGATCCTATTAAATGGAAAAGAAATCCAATATGTAAAAGAACATAAACGAGCTGAAATGATCGGTCGATTATTTCAAGATCCTTTAAAAGGAACTGCACCGAATATGAGCATTGAAGAAAATCTAGAGCTCGCTTATCGACGCGGTAACGAGAAAAAAGACATCTATCACCGTTTCTTAAAAATAGGATTAAAAAAGCAAGAAAAAGAAGCATTCAAAAAAAAGCTGGCACAACTTGGTTTAGGATTAGAGGAACGTATGAACAGTAAAGTGGGGCTGCTTTCTGGCGGACAGCGGCAAGCATTGACCTTACTGATGGCAACCATCAATCCCCCAAAATTACTGCTACTTGATGAACATACGGCAGCATTAGACCCAAAAACTGCCGCAAAAGTAATGGAAATCACAGATACGATCATTCAGAAGAATCACATCACAACCTTGATGATTACCCACAACATCAAACAAGCATTGCAATATGGAAATCGTATGATCGTTATGTGTGACGGAAAGATTTTAATGGAGTTTACCAAAGAAGAGAAAGCATCCATGAGCATAGAAGATGTCATGAAAGTTTATGCCTCTGCGAATGCCAAGGATCTTTCCGATAAAATGCTATTGGACTAGCAAGTGAATTTCACTTGCTTTTTCTTTTCTCTTCATCATCCATTCACTTAGCTTTGTTAAAGTTAGCTTAATTGAAAGGACGGTAACACTATGTATTTATGGAAAAATGCATGTCGAAACATTCGAAGAATGCTCCCTAAAAATATTCTCATCGGCATGATTATTTTGATTATTAGCTGCGCTTGTACCCTTGCTTTATCCATACAACAAGCCGCTCTAACAACAAAAGAAGAAGGCTTAAAAGAATTAAGTATCCGTGCAAATATCAGCTATGATCGTAAAAAAGCGATAACGGATATGGACTCTTCAAAAAACAACGATGACAGCGAAGGAGAAAATGGTGAAATCATCAAACAACCCATTCCTTTTGAATCATTAACATTAGAAGAATTAGAAACCTATGCAAAAGCAGACAGTGTAAACGATTTTTACTACACTGCTAGTTTGACATTGAATGGCAACGATACGTTCAACCCCATAGAAAATAGCAATTCCATGGGACGTGGTGGAATGCAAATGAATCAAAGTGACTTTACCATAATTGGTTATAGCAGCAAAGCGGCGATGCAAGACTTTGATTTTAATAGTGGCAGTAACAGCATCATAGAAGGAAATTTATTTTCTTTTGATAGCACGAATGAATGTATGATTTCAGAAGAACTTGCCCTTTATAACGAAATTGAAGTCGGTGATACCATTACTCTAGTAGCAACAGAAGAGGATAGTAAAACTTATACTCTTACCGTATGCGGTATCTATCGCCAAGCAATTAGCACGGATCGTTTTATGCATCGAAATGATCCTGCTAATCAAATCTATACGAACACACTCACAATAGATGCTTTAAAGGAAAACGTATCCCAAGAACCAACCGTGAATGGAACCTATCTTTTCGCTAGCATAGAAGATTATGAAGCCTTTGAAGAACAGGCTAGAAAATTAGGATTATCCAATGAATATGTTATTCAAAGCAATGATCTCAACGCTTATGAACAAAGTCTCATACCATTGAATCGTTTATCCGAATATGCAAAAATTTTTCTTATCGTAATCCTCATCATTGGAGCTGTGATCCTCATTATTTTTCATTTCTTACGCATGCGAGAAAGAAAATATGAAATTGGCGTATTGGCCGCAATTGGAATGAACAAGAGAAAAATTGCCTGCCAATTTATGATGGAAATATTGATTGTCACAGTAATCGCTTCCTCACTAGGAATTGCCATCGGTAGTGTTAGTAGTGTTCCTTTGACCAATACTTTACTTGCAAGCTCTACCTCTTCCTCTAGTGAAACAATCGCAATAGTGCAAGGACAAGGAACAATGAAGGATAGAATGAATGAAGCAAATGGAGATCGACCAGTAATGGAAAAAGCTAATAATCCTATCGCATTTGGCATGGATTATGTCAACGAAGTCAATAGTGCAACAAATCGAACTGTCATCGCACAACTGTTTGCCATTACCATTGCCTTGACGCTCCTTTCCTCTTCCATCGCAATCTTATTCCTACTACGTTATGAACCATTACGTATTCTATCAGAAAGAGAGTAACTTATTATGAATCGACTCGTATTAAATGATGTCACTTATTACTATAGCAGTGACAAAATGGTATTAAACCATTTGAACTTTACATTCGAAGATAGTAAAATTTATGCTATTTGTGGAAAAAGTGGAGCTGGGAAAACCACACTTCTTTCCCTTCTTTCCCAACTTACCCAACCAAAAGAAGGAACCATATGGATGGATGGAAAACCATTATCCGAAATGGATCCGTATGAATATCGCAGTCAACAAGTAGGTATCATTTTTCAAAATTTCAACTTACTGCCACAGTTAAACGCAATAGAGAATGTCACATTAGCTATGGAAATCGCAAAAATGAAAGGCATTGATAAAAAACAACAAGCAAATTTACTGCTCCAAAAGGTAGGTATTGAAGAGAGTGATAGAAATCGTAAAATTTTAAAATTATCCGGCGGACAACAACAACGCGTCGCAATCGCCCGCGCATTAGCTTATGATCCAAAAATCTTGCTTGCCGATGAACCAACCGGAAATTTAGATGAAGAAACGCAAAGTGCGATTATGGAACTATTTCAAAAAGCTGCCTATGAAGATCATAAATGCGTCATTCTTGTTACACATTCAAAGCAAGTAGCGCAAATAGCAGATCAAATTTATTATCTATAACTTCATGACATAGAAAAAATCTATGTCATTTTTTCATAAAAAGCATTCCCCCTTTTAAATAAAGATAGTGAAAATTAGCTTTATCGGATATAATAAGATTAGGTGATTCTATGAGAAATGCAATATTAGTCGGTGTCTGTAGCAATCAATACAGTGAATTTGAAGAAAATTTAGAAGAGATGAAACAACTTGCCGCTGCTTGTGACATTGCCATCGAAACAACCATCACGCAACGTTTAAAAACGCCACATAAAAAAACTTATATCAACCAAGGAAAAGTGGAAGAAGTCATTCATGCGATCAATGATACGATCGATTTAATTTTATTCGATGCTGAATTAACCCCTTCTCAACAACATCATTTAGAGGATTCTTTTCAACGCGAAGTCGTCGATAAAACTTATCTCATCTTACAAATATTTGAACAAAGAGCGAAAACAAAGGAAGCGACTTTGCAAGTAGCAGCCGCCTTATTGAAATATCAAAAGCCGCGATTAGCAGGAAGTTACGCTAGTCTAGATCGCCAACGAGGTGGAAACAAAAACAAAGGAACTGGAGAAAAGAAATTAGAGATGGATTCAAGGACCATTTCAAAAGCCATCACAAAAGTGGAGAAAGAGTTGAAAGAGATCAGCGAACAACGTAACATCCAACGCTCCCAGCGCAAGAAAAAAGCAATCAAAAGCGTTGCCCTTGTCGGTTACACAAATGCGGGAAAATCATCCATAATGAATGGATTGATGGAATGGATGAAAAAGGATGACAAACAAGTATTTGAAAAAGATATGCTATTTGCTACCTTAACCACAAATACACGCAGCATTACCTCAAACAACCATCATCATTTTGTAATTTCCGATACGGTAGGATTTCTATCGGACTTACCACATTCATTGATTCAAGCTTTTCATTCTACGTTAGAAGAGGTCGCAATGGCGGATTTATTAGTACAAGTCATTGACAGCAGTTCAAAAAATTATGGAAAACATATGGCAACAACAAAGGATACACTAGCAACCATAAACGCTGGACATATCCCTATCCTTACTGTTTTTAATAAATGTGATATCAGTGAATTTCCATATCCCATTCAAAAAGATAATTGCCTCTATCTTTGCGCCAAAGATAGAGAAAGCATTGAATTATTGATCAATGCTATCGATCATGCGCTCTACCACGATGTTTCTGCCTATTTTTTTATTCCCTATCAGAACAGCTCTCTGCTTCCAATCTTAAATCAAAATTGTCAGATATTATCGCAAGAGTATCAGCAGGAAGGAACCCTCCTTCACATACAAACCGAAGAAACCTTGTTTCAAAAATTGAGAAAAACTTATCCTGAATTTTATGTTGACGATAAAAAAAAGCATATCTAGCAAAATTTTATTAAAAAAACGAAAGGTATTTTTCAACAGAAAGGATACAAAAAATAAACTTTCTATTGACTCATCTATTTATTTTTGATAAAATATCAAATGTACTCGAAAGAGTAACAAGCCGCAAGTGGCGCGTTGGTGAAGCGGCTTAACACACCGCCCTTTCACGGCGGCATTCACGGGTTCGAATCCCGTACGCGTCA
>JBGUVL010000005.1:0-38589 GCA_045134375.1 Breznakia sp.
GCGTTGCTTGTCGCAACCGACAAGTTCCCATACAATAGAGATAACAAAAGAAAGAAGGTTATTTTCCATGTTAAACGAAAACATCAAAGCAATCCGAAAATCAAAAGGGCTTTCACAAGAAGAGCTTGCAATCAAAGTAAACGTGGTACGACAAACAATTTCAAAATGGGAGCAGGGATTGTCAGTACCTGATTCTGATATGTTAATTGCTCTATCGGAAGCACTTGAAACCCCTGTAAGCACTTTACTTGGCGAAACCGTTCATGAATCGAAGGCAGATGAATTAAAAGTGATTTGCGAAAAACTAGAGATTATAAATTTACAGCTTTCACAAAAAAAGAATACAAGACAAAAAATACTATATTGGCTATCGATCTTTGTTTGTTTGATCCTAGTAACCATCGCTACGATTCTCATAATAATGAACAGTCCTTACTTAAGTTGGAATTATGGTGATCCTGAAACCGCCGTTATTGGAGTCACTTTTCACGCATTTGAATGGCTGTTCATTCGATTTGCACCAATCATTCTTATCACAGCGATCATTGGTATCTTCTTGACACGAAAGAAACTAAAATAGGCGCATTAAAGATAGAGAATACACTCCTTCCATTACTACTAAGCAAAGCTTTTAAAAAAGATATCGCAAAGAAGTTAAGGAGCCGTGAATAAATTGTATTAAAAAGAAATATAGAAATGAATGACAATTGCTTAAATAGGTTTGGTATAAAAAAGAAAAGCGATGGTAGAAAAAGGACGGATAAAATAAAAAATGATATCTATTCATTATTATTTATCATCGGTTATTTTAAAATGTTTGAGATTCTTTCCCATGCGATACCAAAATCATTGATCTTGATTATTTTATATTATAAAGAAATCATTTCTGGGATAAAAAATTTTACAAAAAATAATGCCAATGAAAGTTTATCCATTGTCACTGTTTTAATCATTCTAACATCAATTTTAAGTTTATTATGGAATCAATGGCAAATTAACACAAATGAGAATAAGGATCCTATCCTATATCTCTTATTCACATCCATTATTTTTGCCCCTTTCGTTGAAGAATTCTTTGGAAGAATAGCGATAAATTCTATCATCAGAAATGTTACAAATAACGTCTACGCCATAAACATTGTAAGTGCATTACTGTTTTCCTTTCTACATCTTTATAAGATAAACTGTGATAGCAATAGCTATTTCTATTATGGAATAATCTATGCATTATTAGGATATGCCTGTAGTCATTATTATGAAAAGAATCAAAATTATATATCTGCATGGTCGATTCATTTTATGTGGAATTCATTCATGATAATTGGGATGATGATTCGATTCCTATTATCATATTTTTTATTATGAATCAAATAAGAGTACATAATTTCAGCGAGAATGAAGGTCTCCCCTTTTTTATCATAGAATCATCCAATATCAATCTGGAAAAACAAAAAAAATCTCAATATGAATTGAGATCTAACTTTAACTTATGGAGCAGATGAGGAGAATCGAACTCCCGTATCAACCATGGCAAGGTTGTGTTCTACCATTAAACTACATCTGCATTAACAAGGCTATGCAATAGCCAAATATTTGCTAAAATCATGGCGGAGTAGGAGAGATTTGAACTCTCGCGCCAGTTTCCCGACCTACACCCTTAGCAGGGGCGCCTCTTCAGCCTCTTGAGTACTACTCCATTACGACTTTGCCTTATAATAATATCATAAATCAATTTCTTTGACAATAGAAAATTTTATAAAATATCATACCCCTTCCAAAGAAAAAGAGGATTGAACCAATCCTCTTTTTCTTCCTCGTTTCCTTTTACAAGCTTAAGCTTACTTTTAAGGCTTCGTCAATTAAATGCATAGTGGTCGTATCCAAAGAACAAATCCATTGTTGCAGTCGGCTTTTATCCACCGTACGTATCTGCTCCAATAGAATCATGGATACATAGTTAAGATGGGAAGATGAGAAAATAACATGAGTAGGAATCGGGGGTTTTGACATTTTTTTAGAAATTGGCGCAATAATTACCGTATTGGAATATTTGTTTCCTTTATCGTTTTGAATTACGACCACAGGGCGAATTCCGCCCTGTTCACTACCTACCACAGGGGAAAGATCACAATAAAATACATCTCCTCTTTTGATCATATTATTTCATCACTGCCACTTGCATGCTGTTTAATACCTCCACCATCTCCATTGGTGTTAAATCATCCGAATAAATCGTATATTCTACTCCTTGATTTACCATCACCATATGATTGCTGTCATAGAAACCAAAAGCATCAATACTATCAATGAATTCTCCTGACATAATCACGGTCTGTGTTTCTTCTTTTGGCTGTGCAATCGATTCAATTAAAGTAAAATTACAATCTCCTTTGTATTCTAACACATGTCGAGTTCCATTCTCACTTTCCAATACACTGCTACTGTTTAATACGGAATCATAAACACGATTTGGATAAAGAGGTAAATCTTGCGTAGAAATAACTGGTGCCATCACTTCCTTTTCCATACGATCAGGAAGTTTGAAATAATCATATTTCAGCTTTGCATCGTAATCCACTTTCGTAAAATCAATACTCAGTTGCTGCGCATCATTTTCATCTTTGATTTCCAAATGTTTTATTTTATTGTCTTTCGAAAACACCATCTTTTGCTTTTTAAAATTAGCATTATTAGGATAATTCACATCACTAGTTACGATATAACTATCTTGTTCTTCCACAATTTCAGCCGATTCATTATTGATAATTTCTACCATGGATTGAATCAGGTATGGTTTTAAAGAATTCAATGGCCAATCACCTTCAAATTTAAATATCTGATTTAACGTAGGCGTAAGTACGTATACCCCATCTTTATTTCGTAAGATTACTTGCGTTTGATTTAATTCCTTATCGGTAATGCTCACCCTAAAATAATCCTCTTTTTCCGCTTTTTTATAGCCGACGACAACTTGATATCCTTTCGTATCTTCGCCTTTGACAATCTCCATATTGCCTTCTAGCTGATAGGAAGTAACATCTTTCATCATCCCTTTCAGACGTTTTTCTGGTGGCTCCGATTGAAAGGCAAATAAACCGATGATGATAAGTACAGCGATGATAACTGCACCAATAATAATTCCTTTCTTTTTCATACTCTCTTCCTTTCTGTCAACACACTGTATGCATGGAATCATCGTTTCATGCATAAATTATTACGGGTGATCTTTTGAAAGGAATCTTTCTATTTGCGAAATGCTATGTTATGTCCTATAGTCTTCTCTATTCGTTGTATGTCATTTTTAAATTACCACTTTTCTTTTTTAAAGAAATCCAACCGTTTACGTTTGGTTCTGCGATTCTCTTATTCATTTGCTGGATGCTATTTTTTTATGAACTCTTAACAAAAAAATAAAGTCCCACAGGACTTTATTTTACAATACGGTATAACCAGCATCTGTGATAATGCGTTTTGCAGTACTTACAATATCCCCATTTTTCTCTACCGAAACGGACTTGTTTTCCAAATTGACTTCATGTTCAATCCCAGCGTCATTCAATGCTTGATCAATACGTTTGGCACAGTGAGCACACTGCATATCTTTGACTAAAATGATATGTTTCATATTTCTGCCTCCACAATTCATTGTTTTTTTTATTATGCCACATTTTCGCAAAAAAACAATGTCAAAAAAGGAGTGTTTTTTAACACTCCCTTAGAATATTAGATTTTTTGGTGTTCTTGGGAATGGTTCTACATCACGAATATTAGCCACTCCACTCAGATACATTAAGAAACGATCAAATCCTAAACCAAAGCCTGCATGCTTACAACCACCGTATTTACGCAAATCCATGTACCACTGCAAAGTGGAAAGTTCCATATTCATTTCTTCCATACGCTGCTTCAATACATCATAACGTTCTTCACGCTGACTACCACCTACTAATTCACCAACACCAGGCACTAATAGGTCACATGCGGCAACCGTCTTTCCATCGTCATTAATACGCATATAGAAGGCTTTGATATCTTTTGGATAATCCGTTAAGAAGACAGGACCATTGACAACTTTTTCACACAAATAACGTTCATGTTCCGTTTGTAGATCCATTCCCCATTCTATATTATTATTTTCAAAATTTACTTCTGCTTGCTTTAGAATTTCAATTGCTTCGGAATAAGTCATACGTTTAAATTCGCTATCACGAACCTTTGTAATACGATTGATACAATCCTTATCAATCATTTTTTCAAAGAATTTCATTTCTTCCGGTGCATTATCTAATACATAATCAATACAGAATTTTACCATATCTTCTATCAGGTCCATATCATCTTCTAAATCCGCAAAAGCGATCTCTGGTTCGATCATCCAAAATTCACTCGCATGAACGGTCGTATGAGAATTTTCCGCACGGAAGGTTGGACCAAAGGTGTAGACATCACGAAATGCCATCGCAAAAGCTTCTACATGCAACTGTCCCGATACCGTTAAAGAAGCGTGCTTTCCAAAGAAATCTTTTTCATAATTTCCATCGCTGCGGTTGGTTACCGTAAAACTTTCCCCTGCGCCTTCCGCATCGTTTCCAGTGATGATTGGGGTATGTACATAAACAAACCCTTGATTTTGGAAAAACTCATGGATCGCCATAGACAATATAGAGCGTAAGCGGAATATTGCATAGAACGTATTGGCTCTTGGACGAAGGTGAGGAATTTCACGCATAAACTCAAATGAGTGACGTTTTTTCTGTAATGGATAGGATTCCTCGCAATCTCCTTCCAACACACATTCATTGACAACAATTTCAAATGGCTGTTTCCCATTTGGAGTAACCACTAGTTTTCCTGTTGCACTAATGGCAGCACCCGTAGAGTATTTTCGTACTTCATCAAAGCCATTCATTCCTTCATTATAAACCAACTGCACATTTCTAAAATAGGACCCATCATTCAATTCGATAAATCCCACTTTACCGCTGCATCGGTTGGTTCTGATCCATCCCTCTACCTGGACATAATCAATCGTATCTAGTTCTACATGTGAGCCGCTACAAACAATCTCGTACAACTCACGCACTGTCATAAATTCTAACACAACATATCCTCCTTATTTATTCATCGCATTGGTCTCAAATACTAGTTCTTGAATGGAAGCCACAACATCAACTACTTTAACAATGACTCCTTCCGGAACCTTTACATGTTTATGCGTAAAATCGACAATTCCTACGATGCCACATTGGATCAAGCGATCTACCGTTGCTTGTACGTTATCCGATATCGCAAGAATCGCAATACGGCAACCCTCTGGAATCCTCTCTTCTAATTCATTCATATCATATACTGGAATGTGAAAACGTACCCCCTGACGGTCAGGATTAATATCAAAAGCACATGCTAGCTCACCTACGACATGATCCCATTTATTATATTTCATGAGCGCTCTACCCAAATTACCAGCACCAACTAAAATAATCTTTTCATCAAAATCAATACCAAGAGCCTGATTAAATCGATCAATCAAAGCATCAATATCATAACCATATCCTTGCTTTCCTAAATTTCCTAATAAGGAAAAATCACGTCGAATCGTCGCTGATTCAATATTGACCGACTCACTTAACTCTTTTGACATGACTCTTGTCTTACCATATTTCTTCATTCTTCGCAACGCTTTCAAATACACAGGATAACGTTGCAACGTTGCCTTAGGCACTTTTTTTTCACTCATTATGACCACCAATAATAGTATACCACAGCTTATTTACTTGTGAAATATTTTATTATATTAACAAATGATTTTACTGCATTTTCATACTGGATTTAGCACTCAAAGAAAAATCTCCTCGCACTCCATGATGATAGGCAAAATAACCAGCTGCTGCAATCATCGCAGCATTGTCGGTACAACACCACAAAGGTGGTAAAATAAAGGTTGTTTCTGGATATTTTTGAGAAAGTTCATCCTGAATCTTTGAACGCAAATAGGAATTTGCAGCAACACCACCTGCCAATACCATTTGCTTCGGTTGATACTTTACAATTGCCTTTTCTGCCCGTTCCAACAAAGCCCCAAATGCACTATTTTGATAGGATGCTGCTAAATCCTCCTTTGAGAACGTTTCCTTTTTACGTTGGCATCGAGCAAGAAACTGCAGCACACTACTCTTCAATCCACTAAATGAAAAATCGAGTTCCCCTTCGGTATGTGGTTTGGCAAGCGAATAGATTGGTTTCCCTTCTTTTGCAATCTTATCCACATAAACACCACCAGGATAAGGAAGTCCTAGAACACGTCCTACTTTATCCCCTGCTTCCCCAATCGCATCGTCCTGTGTGGTTCCTAAAATTTCAAAACTCCATTCAT
Source organism: Breznakia sp. (assembly GCA_045134375.1). Taxonomy (GTDB): domain Bacteria; phylum Bacillota_I; class Bacilli_A; order Erysipelotrichales; family Erysipelotrichaceae; genus JBGUVL01. The sequence continues at coordinate 6,374 of JBGUVL010000005.1, forward strand.
TTTCCATATAGACTAATTCCGTATGGCCCCCACTTACGACCAAAGCAATTAATGGATACTCTAATTCTGCAATCAAATTATTCGCATGAATGTGACCGGCAATATGATGGACCGGTACCAATGGCTTTTGAAAAGCCCAAGCCAGCGTCTTGGCTGCTTGCACACCGACATGCAATGAACCAATCAATCCAGGTCCTTGTGTCACTGCAATCGCATCCACATCTTCCACACGCATATTCGCTTGTGTTAATGCTTCTTCGATCACAATCGAGATATTTTCCACATGGATACGACTGGCAACCTCTGGCAAAACACCTCCAAACTGCTTGTGGGTATCAATTTGAGTTGCTACCACATTGGAAATCACTTCCTTTGCATTTTTTACAATCGCGCATGCGGTCTCATCACAGCTGGATTCAATCGCAAGTATGTAGGTATCTTTCATTTTAAACCTCCTATCGCTTTTCCCATCACAATTGCCGTTTCTTTATTATCGGTATAGTAGCCCTTCCTACGATTGATTTCAATAAAATCATAGGAAGCATAGAGATTTTGTGCAATTTGATTGCTTTCCCTTACCTCTAATAAGATTGCTTCACAATCCAAATCAATGGCTTCTTCTATCATATGATCCATCAATTCCAAAGAGTATCCTTTCCCACGATGCGCTTTTGCGATTGCCAATTTTGTTAACTGACAACTGTCAAAGGTAATCCAATAATCAATGAAACCAACAATCTCATTTTCGACTTCTAATACATATAAATAGGCACAAGGATTATCCTGCAGCTCATATTCATATTGTTCCTTTTTATAACGGCTGCTAAAACTTTCTTTTTCAATCTGATCAATCGCATCCAGATCGCTTAATTGCATCTTTCTTATCATATTATTTCACCAAATAAGCACTGTCTTCTTTCAAGTAAACAGGCACAAAAGCATGAACATTTTCTACCTTTTCATAATACGGTCGAAGCTGTGCAAAATTTTCCACAAAATTAATCGACGGTTTTTCAAAACCAATCAAATCCGTATCACCAATGATCTTACGATTTTTGATCGTTGCGATTTCATCCAACGTTAAAATGCATTCTTTTTTTACAATACCATTGCAGCAATCGCCAAAGTAAGCACGTTTCCCACGAGCATCTAACATCACACAACAATCCTCAAGACCGGCATAAAGCAATAATGTCGAAATGGAATAAAGGGCAATTGGTTTTTGTGTACATAGCACTTTCGCAATGCTCATGACAATACGAATACCAGTATAACTTCCCGGTCCTCTGGTAATCACCACTTCATCAAGATCATCCACCTGCCACCCTACTTTTTCCATTAAAGCAATCAATTCGACAAAGATGGTCTCCGATTGTCTTTTCCATGCTTCTTGCTGTGATGAAGCCATCACTTTTCCATCCTCCAACAACACCAATACTAAATGGCGATGTGAGGTATCCATACATAATGTTTTCATTCCCATTCCTCCAGCAGTTTCTCATAAGCTTCTCCCACTGCCGCAATTGTAAAGATACGAGTTTCCCCATCCAATACAATCGCAATATGCAATCTTTCCTTTGGCAATACATAATCGATATAATCAAACCATTCGACGACGCAAATGCTATTCTCGTCATCGAAAATCTCCTCAAATCCAAGATCCTGAACAATGCCTTCCAAACGATAGGCATCGATGTGATGAAGGGTAACATCCTTTGCTTCATAGGATTTTAAGATCGTAAAAGTAGGAGAAGTTATCGTTTCTTCAATTCCTAATTCTTTTGCTAACGCTTTTGTAAACGTTGTTTTCCCTGCCCCTAGATCACCACTCATGGTAATCAACGCTGGTCTAGGAAGATGGTGCGCAATCTGTTTCGCTAAAGCAGCTGTTTCCGTTAATGAATTAACGATTATCTTTTTTTCCATAACCACTACTTTTTCCCTGCTCCTTTCTTTTTCCTCATTCGATAAGCCCATTCACTAGCCTGATAAAGGATTGCATTGACTGGCAGATCAAACTCACCAATAAATTCATTGATGTAAGGAGCAAAATTCGATTTAAACTTCGTCAAGCCATCTTGTAAATCGCCTTCCACTCCTCCCATATTGGCATAGCGACAGCCATGGGCAAACGCATACTTCATATTCTCGGTATACAAATAATATTGAGGCATAAATTTTTTAAAGCGATCGTTCATTCCTGCATACAGCATTTCCATCGTATCCCCACATTTAATGGAAAGAATACCAGCAATTACCGTATTTCCTTCTTTCGCAAAATCTTGCGAAAAACTCTCCATCTCTTTAATATCCCTTTCTAAAGCATTTCTAATATCATGCAATCGTCTCGCTTTTTTCGGAGAACCTTCTTTTAATGCCTTTAATTCCTTGGTATTTTCCTCCTGTGCTTTTCGCAAACGCTCTAATGTTTCCTTTCCATTCACTTCCGCTAAAAACAGATAAGCATCTTCTTGATAAATATCCATCAATTGTTGAAAATATTCTCGATTTCTTAAATTGACATGTTTTCTAGCTTCGGTCAACGCGACAACATCACTAAATTCCTGAATTCGTGAACGATCCGCTTTCACGACTTTTACATCCCGTTTTAACGCATCTTTTATCAATCTTCTTGTATGACGAGGCAAAGAAGCATCAAAATCCTCACAACAATAAACATTCGCCTGATATCTTGGTTGAATGCTTTCTTCAATATAAGTTGTAAATCCTTTATGAATCGCTCCTGCTTGCTTCATATTCGCAATGATCGTATCGCAATAGGGATAACGATTTTCATTTTTATCTTCAATTTTATAATCATTAATATGAATCCCCGGATCCATTTTTATAAATAAACAGTGATATTTCTTAGCCCATTTCTTGATTTCTTGAAAGAAGAATTTCACTAATCGCGGATTTTCATAATCCATGATTGGACCACGAGGAATATACATCATAGTAAAATGCAATGGAAGTGATTTGATCAAGACCATAGCCGATGCGATAAGTGTTTGATCATCATAAACTCCTACGATCGCATGATCCCAATTATCTTTCACTTTCGCCCAATCACTTGTCTGCAGTAAATTACAAAGCGGACTTGACTGATTCCATTCATCATGTTCTTTGGCACTAATATTTTCACTAAATCGATACATGTTCTTCCTCCTCATCCCTCATCCTTAACAGGGTTTGATATTTTTGATATAAATGTTTGATTTCAAAATGATCAAATGGTGAATTCTGCAATTGAATATCCACCAATAGCTTATTCATTTGTCGATGGATGATATGGTCCAATCGATCTCCATATTCCATCTCTTGCGAATGCTCATTATACTCATCTTCGTCCAAAATGGTATATTCAAATTTCGGATTTACTTTGACATCCAAATCATAATCAATATATTTCAAAGCTTCTTCGTCATAGACACTAGGACTAGCCAAATTGCAATAGTAATGAATTCCGCTTTTACGAATCATACAGATGACATTGTACCAGCGGTCGGGATAAAAGAAACAAATCGCTGGTTCTCTTGTCAACCATCTTCTGCCATCACTCTCTATCACCCAGCTACGATCGGTAATTGCGACAATTCGCCTCGGATTGCTTTCAATCACATAAGCCTGTGACCAGGTGCGATGTAAACTTTTATCATGTTTATAACCTTGAATAAAAATCATATCTTTCTCTTTTGGCAGCATACTATCACCTCAATTAGTATATTATAACAAATTTCCTCTAATACTTCACTATCTTTTGCTAAGAAACATGTATCAAATAAAAGACAGAAGCCATACTAAAAGCGAAAGGAGATTACGATGAAAAAAATAAAACTAACGCCGAAAGATTGTCTGTATATCGATGATGGCTTAACCCAACTATGTGCCATCAAAAAAAGAATTATGGAAGAAAAAGACAAGATCGATGATGCTTCTGCTTTGCGTTTCATGGAAGACATGGAAAGTGCATTTACCACCCACTTTGATGCGATAAAAACATTATTAAAGGAGGCTTGCGAAGCATGAATGAACAAGAAGTATTGGTCAATACATTGCTTTCTTTAAAACATATGAAAGCATTCTTTAATACCTTCATGGAAGAAGCCAGTAATGACAATGTCGTCCATGTTGTAGAAGATGCCTATCAAGAAATAAGTGCACTGCAAAGAAGATGTTATGATATTATGGTCGAACTAGGCTATATGCAAATCCATTACCAAACCAAAGAAGCAATCAAAAAAGAATATCAAAAATACAAAAATAAAGAATGTTAATAAGAGCGCTGAAACAAGAGTCAAAGCGCTCTTTTGATAGGCAAAAACAACAAAATACGCTATAATCGTAATGGTGATAAAAATGAAAGAAGAAGTATTACAGTTTGTTTCTCTAATGGAAAATGAAAGAGAAGAAATAACCATTCTATCCAATGCCAGTGCCTTTCTTTCCATGATCTTAACCGATGTTTCATGGACAGGATTCTATTTGTTCCAAAATGATGAATTAATTTTAGGCCCATTCCAAGGTAAAATAGCTTGTACTCACATTCCCGTTGGAAAAGGTGTCTGTGGTACTTGTGCACAAAAGAAAGAAACATTGATCGTTCCAAACGTTCATGAATTTGAAGGCCACATTGCGTGTGATAGTGCATCCAATTCTGAAATTGTCGTTCCTATCTTAATTAATGACACATTATATGGAGTTTTAGATATCGACTCCACCCGCTTTGATCGCTTTCAGAAAAACGATCAACTCTTATTAGAAGAATGTATGAAACAATTGGCACAACACTTAAAAAGCTGTAGAAACGTTTAATTCTACAGCTTTTTTCCCTTCTTGTTGAGGATTACTTACCCATTGTCTGATAGTAAGCAATCGCTAAGTCGCAAGCTTCTTTCGCTTTAAATAGATGACAGCAAGTATTTCCTAAGTAAAACGTTTTTACCACTTCGCGCTCTTTCATCATTGCCATAATTTCTTTCCCATGCATATCTTCATATACCATATCAAGAAATTCGACAAATTCCCCGTTCCCTTTTTTATCAATAGCAGCACTAACGATTTTTACCACACCATTCATGGTCAAACTAAGTGCATGTGCTAAGATATCACTATTAGAAAAATCACTTCCTAACAATAAAACATAGCCATTCATTAAGGACAGCTTATCGAGAAAAGAATCTCTGCCTAATGGAAAGTGCAATGGATGTTTATCACAAAATAATTTTGCGTATTTTCCCCACGCCAAACAAGAGTGAGTGGGATGATTGGAACGATAAACACCATCATTTCTCATCAATTGATTCGCAAGTTCATTATTAGCCGGTGTTCTTTTCTTGTGAAATAGCGGATTACTATAACGAAGCTGTTGGTATACATCTTTTTCAAATTGAACATCTCTACGACAAGCAGGATCCTGTGAATCATTGCTAAAAGCAGGAACCACCATCGTACCTTCATAACCAATGACATGTTCTAATGCCTCGATTACCGTCTGCTCTTTTCCGTTAATGTAAGTGTCTTGAAGCGCCATCTCAACATAAACGATCATTCCCCGAGATAAGCCTATCGTCTTTAACTCTTTTATTAAATCATCCTTGCAAATAACATTATGAAATGTCTTTACTTGCTGATTAGTTTCATATCGATTAACCATTGTTCCCATCCTTCCGGGTCAAGTGAATATTCATAAACAGCAAGTTCTGAAACACTGCCCTCTTTCACATAAAATAATACTGGCCATGAGCGATTTTCCCGCAATGCTATCTGGAGCTGGTCCCGATCCGAATCACTAATATCATCGTCACAAATCGTATCGATATTCAATTTATTTTTTTCGATCGCATTTTGTATATCTTCCCGAAACATCTGGCAAGAATAGCAATCCTTTTTTTCAATCAAAACCAAAAAGCTTTCCTGATTGGAAATCTTATTCAAAACATTCTGTACATTCGATGCAATGAATCCTGTTTCTGCATTACCATTGCAAGCACTCAACATGAATACAGTCAAAATTGCCAGCATTATTTTTTTCATAAATGACCTCCATTGCTATTGTTATTATACATCATTACAACATCTTTTGTTTATTATTCTTTCATATACGTTTGACATTTCTGCTGTAACGTATTTAATTCATCTTCAATATCCCCATTTCCATCGTTGATGATACGATACATTTCGGCATCCAATCGGGAAATGATTTCTTCATATCCGGTGAAATAAGTGGAAACACTGCCCTTTTCCATCACTTCCGATAACATACGCATCTGAAAAGTAGAATCCCCTGGGTTATCCTGCATCAATATCTGAATAACATCTTCGGATTCGGTTACTTTTTTTAAAACCGAAACTCCTTGCGAAACACTAAAAAGTTCTTTCTGAATGGTTTCGTCATAGGTCAGTGTTTTCAAAAATTCCCATGCATATCGTTTGTTTTGACTATGACTACTAATCCCCATCGACAAGGTAGTAATCTCAGATGTATTATCGCCGTTGATTCCGGCTGGCAACATAAGACAATCCCACTCAAAATTCGAATACTTTTTTACCCGCCAAGGATATGGTTTATAAGCACGATACTCCGAAAACTTCATCGGACAAAAAGCCACTTTCCCTTCATCAAAATCTTGTGCTGTAATTTCTATATTTTGATTTAACGCATTCAGTTTTTTCACAAAACGAACACTTTCTTCCATCGCGTCACTCGTCAATGTTATCTCTCCATTTTGATTGAATAAACTTGCATTATTGGAATGCGCAGCACTTAACCAATCATAACCATAAACACCAAACTGGTCTAATATACCGTCTCCATCTCGATCTTTTGTAACTTGATCACAGATTTGATAAAACTCTTCCCAAGTCCAATTATTATCAGGAAGCGGAATCCCTTCCCTCTCTAATAATGTTTTATTGACATACATCAAAGTAGGAACACTTTCAAAAGGAAGTGCATATTGACTTCCTTGGTAGACACCTGCTTCTCTAGAAGGAGTATAGAAATCGTAAAGATCAAAATTCCGATCGTTTTTAATATTGGCATCTAAATTCAATAAAATTCCCGTTTGTGCAAACATGGAAAAATCCTCCGATGGAACCATAATAACATCAGGAACCTTTTTCAAAATGGCTTGTTGCGATATCCATTCCACATAATTTTCTTTTACGATCCCACTTACCATTTCAACTTTAACATTAGGATGATTTTGTTCAAAATAACGAATCGCATCCTCAAAAATTCGATAACAATCCCCATTAGGAACATCCCAATTACTCCCTGCAAAAACTCCCAATGTAATCGTTACGGTTTTGTTTATTTGAAATAAATTTGACCCTACCAACAAAAGTGAAACAACCATTAACAAAACACCAAAAAAACCGATTACTCTTTTTTTCATATTTGTTCCTTCAATACTTTCTGATAGATTTCTTCACCGGTTTGAATAAACCAAATCGCTAACTGGGTACGGTCTCTTAGTTGTAATTTATCAAGAATTACACTAAGGTAATTTCGTATGGTTCCTTCTGAAAAATGAAGCGAAGAAGCAATTTCCTTATTGGAAAACCCTTTGGAGACTTTTTCAATCACTTTCCATTCGGTTTTTGAAAGATCTTTAACATCCCCATCACTACGAAGAATTTCACCCTTTTTATTTTCGTGATTCGCCATATCAGAAAATAGTTTAAATGCTTTGGTGGCAACACGCGGATGGATGATGCTTCCTCCCTCTTGCACCGTATAAATGGCAGAGCTTAATTCCTCCAAAGAGGCCCCTTTTAACAGATAGCCACTTGCCCCAAATTTTAACGCATTATAAATGTATTCATCATCATCGAATGTCGTTAATACGATAACATTCGTATGAGGATGCGTTTTCTTTACAATTTTGGTACATGTCACTCCATCCATCTCTGGCATCCGTACATCCATTAAAATCACATCCGGAACTTCGTTCTTCATACTTTCCAACACTTCATTTCCATTACTGACCAAATCAATAACTTTAAATTCTTTATTGGTACTTAAAATGATCTTTAAACTTTCTCGTAATAATTTTTGATCATCTGCAATCATTATTTTTATCATACGATTTTGTTCTCCTCTCTTCTTAATGGAATTTCAGCAATCACAACAAAACCATCATAACCATACACACGTAATCGCCCATTTAATATCTCCAATCGTTCTCGCATATGATGGAGGCCAAATCCTTCTTCAATGTGAAGGCATCCCACACCATCATCTTCTATAATGATGATTAACATCGATCTCTCTTCTTCAAAAGCGAAGGAAACAAAGATATGCTTCGCATGCCCATGGCGAATCGCATTGGTCAAACCCTCTTGTACGACACGATAAATGACTTCTTCCGTATCTTTTTGAAATACAAAGTTTTCTAAATGAAAGATAAATTTAATATCCACATTCGAAACTAAGGTAAAATCGATGATCATTTTTTCCAAGGCTTCCTGTAAAGAAAAACGCTCTAAAGCATCCGGGCGCAATTTTTCCACCGAACGACGAACATCCCTCAGCCCTTGTCGAGCCGTTTCCGACAAAACCAACAACTGCTTTTTGGTTGCCTCTTGATCCACATCCATAATCATCATCGCAGCATCAATTCCAACGGATAAACCGGTAAGCGTATGCCCTAGGGTATCATGTATCTCTCTGGCTAGACGATTTCTCTCCTTCGTCTCTCCCATCTTTTCTTGCAAACTTGCATATTCCTGTAACTGATGGTTTAAATGCTGCAATTCCTCATTCAATGCTTTGACACGTTTGTTTTCATTGAACTCATTCACCACCATGACAAACATTACTAAAATAAACAAAATCATATTCATAGTATCCAAAAAACTTTCGACTAGATTCATAAAGAACTGTGTCTTACTGCTATACCATGAAACATACACTTCAAAAGAAATAGGATGAAAAATAGCGAGAATATTATAATTCGATATTAAATAGATGATGATCGCAATAAACAGAAAGGAAAAACGATCCGTATTTTCTTTATTCGTATAGATAATATAAGCAATGAACAGAAGTAACACAGCATTATTTGAAAACTGTAAATAGTACATGATACAACAACAACAAATAATTCCCAATAGGCTAATCATACGACTGATATTTCGATTGCTATTTTTTTTCATGCCAATAGTGATTAGCACAACAAGCAACAAATAAAAGAAATTGGAAGCAATAAACAAGGTATGAGGAGAAAACAACGGTATATGACCCGTTTGTTCTAAAAATAGAGCTGCCTGTGCTGTCGATACGATTTTCATTAAAGTAATGCTGGTCACACTACTGATAAAAGCCACCATTAAAAAATTAAGAGCCATTAACATCACCAATAGAATATTGGTTAAACGCTTATATTCGATATTGTATTTCTTCATCAACTTCATGTTATTGCCATCCTTTCAAAGAAAATTGACTTACATTTTCTTTGGTAATCAAGGTAACTGGTATTTTTTTAATGGTTGTTTCTACTGGCTTGCCATCTAACATGGAATACGCCACTTTCACCGCTTCTTTCCCTATTTGAATAGGAGATTGTGCGGCACTTCCCTGTAATTTTCCATCTTTGATCAATACTTTTCCATCCGGAGAACCATCGACACCATAGACAAGTACATCCTCGACTCCCTGATTCTGCATCGCTGCCATCGCGCCTAAAGCACTAGGATCATTTAATGCCATTACCACATCAAAATCGATACCAGAAGCAATCATTTCAAGCATTTTTGGTGTTGCAATCTCAAGCTGTCCTTCGCATTCTTTTCTTGCTACGATTTGGTATTCTTCCTTCCCTTGAATCGTATCCACAAAACCTTGAATTCGTTGTGATCCTGACGCTGTTTGCGAATGTTCCAACAAAACAATACGAGCACTGCTTTTCTGTTGCATCATGTCTTTCGCCGCCAATACACCCGCATTATAATTATCGGATACCACCGTATAGCTGACATAGTCATTCTCATTTAGATTGGTGTCTACTGCAATGACAAGGATTTCTTTTTTGCGACATTCTTCTAATACATCATGAAGGCTATCAATGGCAATCGGATTGACAAATAACACTTGAATTCCTTTATCAATCAAATAATGAATTTGATCGATTTGTTTCTCAACGGAAAGCGCCGGATCCATCGTATACAAAATATCGCCATGCTGTTCCACTTCTTTTTCTATTTCATCATTGATAACTGCAAAATAAGGATTGTTCATTGTCATATAAGTGGCACCAAAATAAATCGGTTTTTTGTTTTGACCTCTCAAGTAGAAAAAAGGGGAATTTTGAAACGTATGTATCCCTATCCCTACCATCATGAGAGAAACAATAACAATGATGGAGGCTACCATTAAAAATTTTTTATCTCTCATACCATTTTTCTCCTTATCTATTCCCTATTTTAACATAACTATCTAGTGGTTAAAAAATTTAAAAAAAACAAGCTCCTTCCACTTGTTTTTTTCATCAAAGCGTCTCATCCCACTTTGATTATCGTATACATAACATATACTTCTATTATGGTTTTATTATACCTCTTTTTTAATCCAAAAAACGATGACATTTGTAACAAAAGCCAAAAGAAAACAAAGAATCTCCATTATAAAGGTATATCACAAAGATTGTGTTGTGGATGAGCTTTAGCACTTTGTGTTGATAACATAGCCTTTTGCACATGAGTTTATCATCTTTAACTTATTGTGTGGATAGTCTATAACTTCTGTGTTGATTTAATTAAAAAAATATCCCTCTTCATATAGAATGAGATTGTCACAAATCAGTCTATATAAAGGAGGGATTTTTATGTCCGATACTAAGTTTATCACAGATATGCTCAATATCAATAAATCTGATATAGAATTTATTCATTCTTTTTCTCAATCAGATGGTTCAATATTGATTCGCATTCGTCTAAAGTCTGTTTCCGATGTCCATTGTCCGTACTGTGGAAAATCTACCATTAAAAATGGTTTTACTTCTAGAAAGCTCATTCACTCTACCTTAGTTAATCGTAAATGTACGATTATATTTCAAAGGAGACGTTACCTATGTAAGGAGTGTAATCTTTCATTTAGTGAAAGAAATCCATTTATAAATACAAGCGAATCTTTAACAATAGAAACTAAAATCAACGTTCTAAAAGATTTAAAGTATGTTACAAATACTTATTCAGCCGTTGCTCAGCGTTTCAATCTTTCTGTCACAAAAGTTATTCGAATATTTGATCACTGTGTAGACATCAAGCGTAAACAACTGCCTGAAGTATTATCCATCGATGAACACTATTTTCCAGAATCAAACTATGAATCTCTTTATATTTGTATCCTTATGGATTTCAACACAGGTACGCTTATCGATATATTACCAGATAGAAAGAAAAAGGTTGTTTCTCAATATTTTGGTAATATTCGAAATACAACTTTAGATAACCATAATCACAGCGAATTAGATAACGTAAAATACATATCAATCGATATGTATGACAACTATCGAGAAATAGCTAAAACTTATTTTCCAAAAGCAAAAATATGTGCTGATAGTTTTCATGTTCTTGAACACCTCACGAAAGCATTTCGTAATATCCGCTTACGATGTAGAAGAAACACAGAAGATGAAAATATGAAGTATCTCTTATCAAAGTTCAAATTTATATTCAATCATGGAATCAACCTAGACAATAAAGCGAAATACAACAAAAGATTCAAAAGATATATGAATTATCGTGACATCATGAATCTACTATTCGATCGTTTTCCTATACTTCAAATAGCATATAACTTAAAAGAAAGCTATATTATATTCAACAATACATCAAACTTTGAAAACGCTAGAGATGAACTAACAAAGCAGCTTCAACAATTTGCCAATAATACAATTCCTGAATATGATGAATTTTATAATCTTTTAATCAACTGGTTTGAAGAAATCATAAACTCTTTTATTATTATCAACAACAGAAGAATCAACAATAGCTACATAGAATCAAGAAACAATCAAATTGAAAGATTGATGTACAACGCATACGGATTTAGAAATTTCAAACGTACTCGAAATAGAATCCTATACTGTTTAAACAAAGAAGACACATATAAAATATAAAGATAAATTAAAAAAAAGGATTTGTGACAAGATGACATCAATGAATGTCGTCTTTTTTTCACAAATCCACAAAGTGTTAAAGTTCATCAACACAATTATTTATAGATCATAAACATCAACTGTAAAAGTCTATCCGCATGTGTGTTATTGTCCATCCATCGGATTATTTATAATCCCCATTATAATAAAACTATATAAAAATTGCAGCGCCCTGTCTGATCGCTGCAATTTTCATTTTTTTATATAAGTTATTATCTGACATTAATAACTATATATCATTTTAATTATTCCTTACGCTTTTTTGCGTTTTCCTAATAAGATTACTCCTAATGACAACAACATCATCGCTAATAATCCAGCTACATTCGTAGAATCTCCAGTGTTAGTTCCTCCAGTTGATCCTCCAGTTAATCCTCCAGTTGATCCTCCTGTTGTTCCTTCATCAGAACTATCTGAATCACCAGTTTCTCCACCAGGAACACTTTCTGTAGCTTTTTCTTCTAATGCATCGTATGCATCTACTAATGCTTTTTCAGCAGCTTCTACAGATTCAACTGTTCCATTCACCACTGCAGCACACGCTCTATTATAAGCAAGGATAAATGCATTTGCAGATTCTTCAGTATATAAATCTGTATCTGTATCACATACTCTAGCAATTACTTCTTTTAATGAAGCAACATTTACTAATGCAGCTTCTGCTTTTTCAATTTCATTCAATAATGCAGCTAATTCAGATGCTTCAACACTAGCAACTTTATCTACTAATTTTTCATATGTAGCATAAGAAGAATTTGTATAGTCATCGCCAGAAAGTTTTTCAATATTTCTTGTGTTTACTACAAAGTTTTTAACTTTAACACTTCCATCCCATACACCTACTCCTACTTTAGCTGGATTGTTAAAGTAATCAACAACATCAGAATAAGTGTGAGTTAAGCATAATTCATCATTTACATATACCTTAATAGTTTTTCCACTCTTTTCAATTGTCACATGGAAGAAGTCTCCATTGTTTACTGCTTTGTTTGCTGGTAATGCACCTAAAGCTGTATCTCCATCAATGTCAAATCTGAATAAACGAACCACATTTCTTGCGTTATCAAACTGAATTGCATAAGCCTTACTAGCAATAGGATTAGCAACATCAGAAGAGAAGAACACATTTACCATACCATTTGTATATGATAAATCTGCATCTAATACAAAGTCTGTTGGAACATTTTCTTTGCTCATATAAGTTGAGTTCTGTTTAGGGTCTGTAATAGTTAATACATTGTTAGTATCAACAAAGTTAGACGCATCTCCTAAAGAGTTCTCGAATTCATTAGTATTTACAGTATTGTTATGAACTTTTACTGTAAATTTTTTATACATAGTTTCATCTAATACGCTAGTCGCTTTAATTGTCGCTACACCATCTTTTAACGCTGTTACAGTAGCTTTGTTATTGTTAGTAGTTAAGGAAATTACTCCTTCTCCATCTACTACTTCCCAATTTATTGCTTGTGATAAATCAATTGGTAAAACATTTGCAGATAATTCTAAAGTTTCATTGATATCTAAACAGTTAAATTCATTAACTGTAGTAATCATTGAAATTGGTTTAGTTACTGGAGTTTTCTTCCAAATAGACTTCATATCATAAACTTTTAAGTCTACTGATGCTTCTCCACCTTCAACGATTAAACTTGCTCCTAAACTTGAAGGATCAGGGAAAATTTGGGCAGCTCCTGCCACTGTATAACCTTCCATGAATACTTCTACGCTGGATTTGTCTACATAGATATGGAAATCAATAGTACCATCACTATTTTCTTCTACAAACTGTGACATCTTTTCTGTATAGTATCCTGATGTATAGTATGAAGAAGAATTACTACGATCAATAGAAATTTCTTTTGTGCCTAAATCGTATAAAACAACGGTCTTCTGATTATTTCCTTCACGTAAAGAGAATCCAACTTTTGTTGCTGTTCCAGGGCTGAAAGTAGCAACAATCTCATAAGTATCGTCTACTAAATCACCTAAAATATTATTGTTAGAAGTTACGGTTTTGAAACCATCTGTATCTACTATTGGAGTTTCACTACGTAATTCCTCATATCCTCCATGAACTAGACCACTAGTAGTCTTTTGAATTGGAGTCTGTGTTAATACGTATTTATCTCCTTGTTTTACTAATCCTAAAGATAAATTCAAGTTGAATGAACCATTGAATGCTTGTCCAAGTGTATGTCCTACCGTTAGACAGAAGGGTCCCCCTGCCCAAGTATTCATCCAGTTAATTTCAATAATTTCTGGGATATTTGGCGTTCTTCCTTCTGTTATTCCACCAAAATCCTGAATGTAGTAAGTCATTGCAGCATATGAATCAGCACCAAAGTTCATTTCTTCATAGCCTCTTCCATCTGGTTTACTATTTGCATATTGAGAATCTTCAATAAATTCCCATTTTCCAGAAGCAGTGTTTACATTTGTAAAATCACCAACTCTATAGAAACGTCCACCTTCAGATAATACCCATTTTAAAGTACCATCATCTGCAATTAATGGATATAAATCTGGACATTCTGTTTCAATGAATCCACTTGATCCAGCTGTTCCATCATAGTATGATTCACACTCCCATGTTTTCAAGTCATTAGAAGAATAAATTCTTAATCTTCCTCCTGCAATTACCATGAACCATTTACCTTCCCAACGGAACACTTTAGGGTCACGGAATGCCGCACTGTTTACAGGATCATCTGTCCAATCGGCAACAATTGTATCGTGTTTAGTCCAATTGTCTCCATCTGTACTTGTTGCTAATTTTAGACGCTGTCCATTTCCATCTTCTGTAATAATTGCAACAAAATTTGTACTTCCTGCTCCTGCAAACAATCCTGAAGTATTTTCAGTATCATTTACTACACATCCTGAGAACATTGTTCCATTTGCATCTGGATAGAATGTTATAGGTTTTTCTTCCCAGCGAATTAAATCTTTACTTGTTGCATGCGCCCAGTGCATTGGCCCATGATCAACAGAGTCCATGAACTGGTAAAATAAGTGATATACTTTGTTTTCAGCATCATAGACCATACCATTAGGGTCATTTGCCCAGCCTTCTTTAACAGAGTAATGGTACTGTCCACGATATGCTTCATTATAGTATACTTCATCTTTCTGTAGTCTGTGTACATCTACATGATATGTTGCTTTAGCAGTTGTTCCATCTTCAAAACTATCTGTGCTTTCTACAGTAATAATATTTTTCCCTTCTTTAACAGGAATGTTAGTTCCATTTGGATAAACAATTCCTTCACTGTCTTTCACAACAATTGTTGATCCGTATGTAGAAGTACCTGTAACATTAACTGTAGTAGCATCATTTTTCACAAATTGAATCATAGTTGGTTCTTCTGGTGTAAATATCGCCTTGTGTTCTACTGTTCCTGTAGATGATGTAACTTCAATATCACTTAATACAGGGTTGAAATCACTTGTAAATTCTTTGAAGTATGTGTTTTGATATGTAACATATCCGTTCCAGTTCACAAGTCCAAATTTACCTGATTTAATAGCAGTAGGCTGACCTAAGTTACCCCACTGTAAGTTGTAATCACCTAAACTAGCCACTAATACATCATTTACATAGTATAAAATCCAAGTATCATATGCGACAACTTTTAATTCATAACTTGCTGCTTTATCAATCTGTTTTGTATCAATTAACTGTAATGCATCATTACGATACCATCTCCAGAATTTAACCTCAGCTTTGTCTCCATTTGTTGGGCTTACATTTACCGCATATGCCTCTTTTTCAACTAAATCATTTTCAGAACGGAATACTAACCCAGCAGCTCCTACATTTTCTTTGAATGTTAATGTAGTAGAATATACAAAGTTTGATCCTGTACTTTCTGTTAATAAGAATGAATCTCCAATTCCTTTTGCGTTACTTGTTAATCCATTTTCATCAATTGTCCAAGTACCAACATCATATGATAAATTCGTTAAATTTGTTTTCCATTTACCATCGTTTACTAATGGAGTAGTAGTAACTGTTTTAACAGTATAATTGTTAATAATGTGAATGTTAGAGAATTCAGCACCTGATTTATGTGTTAACAACCCTAAATATCCACCATTCCAATTTGGAATAGTTCCACTCATAGATTTTGTAGGACCAGTTACATTTCCAAATGTATATGTGTAGTTTCCGTTTTCATCCATTACTAATTTTAAATGTAATGGAGCATCTAAATCGATATTACCTTTGCTACCATCTTTATCAGTTGTTAATTCTCTTCCATCTCCAAACATACGGAAACAGTCGCTGTTATTGGCGCGTGAAGTATCTACATTAGCTGCGTACCATCTTGACCCTGGTGTTGTAGCACTAGAAGTTCCAAACATTAATCCCGCTGATTTGTTTCCGTCTGTTGTAAATTTAACATCTGCTTCCATTGTGAATGCATTTGTATTTACAGGAAGAGCAAACATAGAGAAGTTGTCTCCATCTACTTTTCCAAGTGTTACTGTATCGTTTTCTTCATTTACAGAGAATTCATCTGTATTTACTTTTACAAAATCGTTAGAGTTAGACAATTCAAATTTGTTACCTAATTGAATCGTTGTATTTGAAAATTTCGCACTTGAATCAAAACACAAAATCCCTAATTTTCCAGGATTATAAGTTAAACCTTTATCAGCGAAACTTCCACTTGCTACGATTGCTTCATCATCATCCTTATTCTTAACTGTAAAAGTAACTTGCCCTTCTTTAGTTACAACAAGTTTTAAATGAATTGTTTTGTTTTTTTGAATTACTTGTGAAACTTTATTTCCACGAGCATCTTCCGTTGCATTACAAATTGTAGGGTCTCCGTTTTTAACCTGGAAAACACGAATTTGTCCGTTTCCACCGTAATCGTTAAAATTAAAGTTAGCCCCCACCCAACTAGCTCCAATATTATTTGGATCTTCAATACCAAAAGTTAGAGCAACACTTGGTCCAGCTATTAAATCAACATCTGTTTCATATACAAAATCAGTTGCTACTACATCTGGATCACTCATTAATAAATGTGCATCTCCATTTACACCATTAACAGTAAATCCATCTGATGTTTTCTGGTATGTACCATAGGTGACTGTTTTTGTGCTATTTCCATCTTTGTAATTTAATTGAATATTTGAGAAAGTAGCTTTTGTATGATGAGTCATTAATCCAAAAGAACCACCTGTGTAATTCGTTAAATCTCCATCAACTGCATAAGTATGAGCTATGTTTCCTTGTGCGTCAAGTGAACTTAAACTATATGTTAATTTATATTTTCCTCCCTCTAAAGTTACATTTAAACTCATTCTAAATTTTTCACTTAAGTTTATCTGTCCTTTAGCTGAACCTAAATAAAGATGATTAACATCACCCCAGTTTCCAGCAGAATATCCCCAAGCCTGTGCAAAGTGTTGCCCTTGTCCGTGAACATTAGCGAAATTCTTACCGTTTTCGTTAGCACCAAATATTAAAGCAACAGATTCTTGATCATTTTCTGAACTTTCTATTTCCACATCTGCAGTAAACGTAAATTCTGTAGCCGCTGGAAATGATGGTAGTGCAACCTCATGATCCCCATCCCATCTATCAACAATTATAGAACTTCCATATTTTGCATCATATTCATTCACTGGATATCCTTCTTCTGAAGCGTTTACAGTTGTACTTAAATTGCCAACAATCAAAGAAGTAAATACCATCGTCAATGCTAAAATACTCTTAACGCATTTTTCAATTATACTTTTCATTATTTCCTTGTATGATAATTACATACCTTGAAGGTAGTAATCATCGCTCTCCTTTCTAGTCATCTATAGTAAGATATTAATATGCCTGTGGTCGTTTTTTTTGACTCTATTTGTCGGTGTAGATATCGCCAAAGAAACGCACTATGCTGCGATGACTAATCAGCATGGTGAAATCCTGATCGAACCATTTCCTTTTCAAAACTCAAAACTAGGTTTCGATTTGTTTTTGAATTCAACCTTATCTTCTCAAAAAGAATCTGAAATAATTATTATCGGTTTTGAATCAACTGTCCATTACGCTGATAACTTCATTCATTTTCTTATATCAAACAATTTCGTTTTTAAAGTAATCAATCCTTTAGTAACGAGTTCTTTACGTATTGCAAACATTTGTAATACCTAGACGGATTCCGTTGATGCATTACTTATTTGTTCTGCTCTTTCTAGAGAAGAACAGAAAAACACTTTACATCGTGAAGATACTTTCTCTGAAATCTATTCCCTTTGCTGTTCTCGTAGAAATCTAATCAAGATGAGAACCAAAGCGAAGATTCAACTTGTATCCTATATGGACCGTATTTTTCCCTGAATTAGCCAGTTTTTTTAATGATGATTTGTCAATTTAAGCGCAACACCTAATGTAAGTCGTGTTCATTCATAACTTCGTTGGGTGTTTTGTATTTTAAACACTTTCTTGGTACTCATTGGTATCTACTAAAGAAAGATCCATCCCTTTTGGATAAAACTCTCTTAATAATCCATTCGTATTTTCATTTGATCCTTTTCACCATACAAAATAGGGATCACAAAAATATGTCTTACAATTTAATTTTTCTTCTATTTCTTCGTATCCGCTAAATCCCTTCCTTCTATCAAAAGCAATTGTTTTAACCATTCCCCTAGGAAATTCTTTTAATGCGCATATAATTGCAGGTGTTACATTCACTGCAGTTCAATCAGAAACCAATATAGCTATGTATTATTTAGACTTTCGTTTTACCAATGTCACAAAGCAATATTTGCTTTTTCTTTCGTGAGCGTATCTACCGGATTCAACTGTATCGCCTTCCTAATGACCTATTTCTTCTCGTTTATACACTTATTTTGGTCTCTTTTTAATAGTTCTGCCACCATCATTAAACTTTCCTCTAGTTTCAGCTGGACGCTTAAATTGACCTTTTCTTCTCAATTTTTCCATAGTAATAGTTCTAAGCTGTTTTCTATGAATCATTCTGTAGAAGGTAGAAGCTGATGGTCCCTTTGTTACAAAGGTTAATTTGTTATATATTTGCTCTGGTGACCAATGAGATTCAATTTTACTTTTAATATAGGATAATAATTTTTCATCGCTTATCTTTTTTCTACCGCAGGTTGATTTTCGTTTGTTGTATTTCTTTTCCGCGTTGGCTAGATTATATAATAAAATTCTATGATCCTTACCCGCTTTATATGAATTTCTCTAACCATATCATTTCTTCTCCTTTCAATATTGCGTAATCGCTTACATTAATAATTATAAAAGAGCTATATTGTGAAAAGTAGTTGAAAATGTCATCACTTAAACTAACAATTGTCATCAAATTCAATATTTTTTCTTTTTCTCTTGCATTAATTGAAAATTCATCTAACAAAAAAATCTCTAGCTTCATTCTAGAGATTTTTTTAAATGATTTCCTTTATAAACACATTTTATAAATGTTATAAACATCTTCTTTTTCTAATAACTTAAATCCTTTAATTTTTCCACCTTTACTGTCAACAGCAGCTTGTGCCATTTCCTCTAACTTACGATCATCAATCCCCACTTCACGAAGCGTAGATGGAAGCCCTAATTCATCGTATAGGAAATGTTCGGTTGCTTGAATTGCTTGTTCCACAATGTCCTTTTCTGGTAAGGTTGGATTGATTCCCCAAACCGACGTTCCATATAAAACAAAGCGAGAACGTGTCATATCATCTTGAATATAACGCATCCATTTCGGTGTTAAGATTGCCAATCCAGTCCCATGGGTAATATCATAATACGCACTTAATACATGCTCCATCGGATGGCAAGACCAAGATTTCCCAAACCCGGCACCAACCAAGCCATTCAAAGAAAGAGTCGCTGCCCACATCAGATTCGCTCTAGCTTCATAATCGTTTGGATTTTGTAATGCGATTGGTCCATAATGGATTGCCGTACGCATCAATCCATGAGCTAATTCCTCCTGTACCATGGCTCCTTGTGTAACATTAAAATACTGTTCAAATAAATGAGAAAGAATATCCGCACATCCTGCCGCCGTCTGATTCTTTGGAACAGTGAACGTATTACAAGGATCTAAAATAGATGCCTTGGGATAAAGTAGTGGATTACCAAATCCTAATTTCTCATTTGTCGCAAAATTAGTAATAACACCAGAATTATTCATTTCCGATCCGGTCGCGCTTAATGTCAGGACGGTAACAATGGGTAATGCTTTCGTAATTTTTGTAGCATCTAAAACTAAGTCCCAAGCATCTCCCTCATAATATGCAGCAGCACTAATGGCTTTACTGCAATCAATACAGCTTCCTCCTCCAACGGATAAAATCACATCGATATTATGTTCTCGACACAACTTCGCCCCTTCTCTTACACTTTCAATTCTAGGATTCGGATTCACTCCACCCAATTCTACTACATGAAAAGAGGATAGCAAATCGATTACTTCATCATAGATACCATTTTTTTTAATACTTCCTCCCCCATATACGAGTAATACATTTTTACCATAAACCGAAAGCAAAGAAGGAATATGGTCCATTGCCCCTTCTCCAAATTTAATCTGTGTTGGAATATGAAAATTAAATTGATTCATAGTATAACCTCCATTTTTTCCATTATAACACAACATCTTACAAAAATAAGCCAAAAGAAAAGCAGGATTCCTGCTATTCATTTTCTGATACTGGTTTTTTTGCATTCGGATCAACGATTTCATCACAGATATAATGATGGGAGATGAATATCGATCGAATGCTTTCAATATTTTTAAAATCTTCTTCTTTCATATCAAAATCAAGAACATAGTTTGGATCATTATAGATGTCATATTTCGTATAATCCACATCAACCACCGCAGTGATTGCCTTGCCATCAATCGTAATGGTCATATCCAAGCCATCGACTTGATTCAATTCCTTGGCTTTTTCTTCATAATACTTTTTTCGATTTTTGAAATAAACATCCGAAAATTCTTCATAATCATAACTGTCGATAACACTAAATCGCTTGATATCATGATCTTTGTATCGAATTTCATAAGTGACATTTTTTCCTTTTAAGCCACATACCATCGTATCTACATTAAATTCTCCATTGCAACCACACAAAAGTAAGACAACGATCAACAACCATCGTTTTTTCATAGCTTACCTCCCATAATATCATCGACTAGTCCATGCACACGCAAAACACTTTTTCCATCCGTATAAGCAAAGAATTTCTTTTTAAAAGCACGTATTTTGTTAATATCAAACGCATCTTTTTTTATTGCCTCGATGACTTGCTCTTCATTAAAACAAATCGGTCCCGGCATTTCTTTCTCATAATCAACATAGAATCCGACATCCTTACGATATTCTTCTAAATCTGGGGTATAGAACAACATTGGTTTCTCAAAAGCAGAATAATCGATAATAATTGCTGAATAATCGGAAATTAAATAATTACTCACTGAGAACAAACGTTTGATACTCATGCCGTTACAGCAGATCACATCTTGACTTTCACTGATGATAACATTTTCCAATAACGGATGCATCTTATAAAGAATCACATAATCACTACCTAATTCTTGCGCAACACGATCAAGATCAATCGTTGAATTTCCTAAATTATGCATCAATTTCCCACGGAATGTTGGTGCATATAAAACTACCTTTTTCCCCTTGATTTGTGGATAGTGTTCCCACATCCATTTTTGATCCTTTCGAATCTTATGGGATTGAAACAAACGATCCGTTTTTGGTATCCCTGTTACTTTTACATTTTCTTCTTTTACCCCAAAAGCACTGGCAAATGGTTTTACAAAATAATCACAGTTAACGATCACATAATCATAACCACTAATTGCATAATCTCGACTAACATCATTGCCAAATTTTTTGATGGCACCCGAAGCATGCCATAACTGCAATACTTTCACATTGTCCCGCTTAAAATTACTGACGACATAGTTATTATAGTCTAGGATTACTAGTTTACTCGTATTGATTGCAAATAACTGTCGAATACATGAAATAAAATAAAGAAAGTTGCCTTTTAGACTTTTTTCAAACTTCACTAAAATATAGTTTAACTCATACCGATTTTCTTTCCTTAAACTATCGGATAAAAGCTTAAAATCACCCGTTAAATGATCGGATTCCAACGAAATAAACGTAATTTTATCTTCCTTCACATTCGTCCACAGCAAAAAGATACGACAGATACTTAAAACAGCATAAATAATGGCTTTTCGTAATCTCATCTTCCTCACCCTTTCTGCTCAAATACGATTTGACAAACTTTCTGTGCACTTCTTCCATCGTGCCATACATTGAACTTCTGATTAAACTCCTTCTGTTTATGTTGATCAAAATGCTTATTTACCAGACCATTCAATAGATCTTCTTCCGTTTCCACAATGGGTCCTGGAAGTGTTTCGTTGATATCAAAATAGAAGCCTCTTAACTCTTGCGCATATTCTTTTTTATCAAACATATAGAAATAAATAGGGCGATTTAATATCGCATAATCAAAGAATACACTGGAATAATCCGTCACTAATACGTCGCTAACTAAATACAGTTCAGCAATATCACTAGTGGCATCTACCTCATAGACAAAGCCTTGATAATCCTTGATATCAAAATCGGAAATAATCAAGTAGTGAGGTTTAAAAATCACAACATACTCATCTGCCAATTGCTCTCTCCATTTACCAAAATCCACTTGTAAGGAAAAAGTATATCCCTTTGCTGTAAAAGAATTATCTCGCCAAGTAGGAGCGTACAAAATTACTTTTTTATCTAACGGCAAATGATATTTCTTTTTCAATGAAATCATCTCTTCTTCTTTGGTATTCACAAGAATATCATTTCGTGGATATCCCGTCTCAATTAAACGTTCGCGATTGATTCGAAAAGCGCTTTGAAAGACTTCACTACTAAAACGATTAGGAGAAATCATATAATTGTATTTCTTTACATCAACATCATAGGTTTGATACATCTGTTCCGCACTCATTTTCGAACGATAGAAGGTCGTTCCCTCCTCCAATTGAATGTCATGTGCCAATCGTTTTAAAGGTGTCCCATGCCATGTCTGCAAATAAATCTGCGATGGTTTTTTCAACACATAAGCCGGTAATTTACAATTCACGATCCAATATTTACTTCTTGCCAGATAGAAGAAGTAAGGAATGCTGAAATATTCAATGATCTTAGCTCCCTCAATGCTTAGATTTTTCTTTTTATGATGTTTAATTGCCCATATAAAACGGTATCCCTGATATTCTTTTTGACTTCTCATATATTCATAGATGGCCTTTGGATTATCCGAATACCCACGTCCATGAAAGGAGAGAAATAACACCGTCTTTTCATCGCAGGGTATTAAACGATAACTAACTCGATAGGCAAAACGAATCAGTTTTCCCAAGATCAATTTTATTTTAGCGATCATGCGGTTCTCCTTTCTTTCCTATTTTTGGTTTAAAAATACTCGCTCTACCACGCGTTGTGATGCCTTTCCATCATCGAGATGGCAGAATCGTTGATAGAATTCATCATATTTATCCGCAAACGCTTCCTTCACTTGATCAATGTGCACAATCGCATCTACCACCTCTTCACTCGTATAAAGCAAAGGTCCAGGAAGTTCTCTTTCCATATCAATATAGAATCCTCTTAACTGATTCTTATATTTATCAATATCATAAGTATAAAACAACATTGGTCTTTTTAAATTCGCAAAATCAAAAAATACACTGGAATAATCGGTAATGCAAATATCACTAATCAAATATAATTCTGATATATCGTCATATTTTGAAACATTGTAAGCGAATCCTTCCATCCCACTGATATCCAAAGCATCCGCAATATACTGATGCGTTCTTAACAGGATAACATAATCATCTCCTAAGCGTTTTCTAAGCAACTCTAGATCCAATTTTAACGTAAACTTATACTGTCCTTTCCCATAGTATTCATCATCTCGCCATGTTGGCGCATATAGAATCGTCTTTTTATCCAAAGGAATGTGCAGATTACGTTTGATTTCATCCGCTAGTTCCTCTCGATTCTCCTGATACAGAATATCATTTCTAGGATAACCATAATCTAACATTTCTCCTTCAAAAAGGAAACAACGTCGCAAGGTTTCCGTAGAAAAATCATTCGCTGAGATCAAATAATCCCAATCCTGGCGCTGCTTATAAAATTGCTGTTTATATTTTGGTGAAGCAGCCGTAACTTCTTCTTGATCAAATACCAAACGTTTCAGTGGCGTTCCATGCCATGTTTCTAAAAATACTTGTCCTTCTCTTTTACGATACCATAGTGGCTGACGAGCATTGAATACAAGGTATTGTGCTCTTGCTAAATAATAAGCATAGCGGAAAGAGAAACGTTTTACTTTTTTTCCTCCATACTTTGGCTTTGTCTTTGTATTTAACACCCATACAAAAGTAAACTGATCACTATAATTTTTTGCTAGATATTCATAAATATATTTGGGTGAATCCGAGTAATTCTTTCCGGTGAATGTCTCAAATACAACAACATTTTTTATTATTGGTTGTTTCAAGAAAATATGATAGTAAGCTAATTTATAGAATACATTCTTATTTTTTAACATACTAGAAAATTTCTTTTTCCCCAAATACCAACGAACCTGTCGTAATGTTTTATTCAAATCATTGTTTTGTAGTGATTGAACCATGTTCTTTACACTACGACTACGATTGTTAACGACATCCAAACGAACCTCTTTCATCACTTTTGAAAACATCGGATAGTAATCGTTTCGCCATTCCACCTTTTCACTTCTTCGCAAACGGCGAATAAAGTGACGGATATAATAGTTAATAATCGTATTATCTAAATGAAAGCGCAGCAACCCATCTGGTGCAATGACACTTCGCGCATAGGTAAATACATTCATTCGCTCTGGAAAACGGTTTTCATCTTCCATCTGTACTAACGCTGGATAATGAATTGGATCATTATGTTTTCTTTTCACATACACCGCTTCTAGCGCATCCCCATAAATTTCCCCTTGTTCCAAAACAGCCAACAGGAAAGGCAAATCACTATAATAGGTAAAATCTTCTTGAAATTGCAGTTGATGCTGCTGTAAAAATCGATTTTGATAAGCCGCTCCTAGTACGGTAATATTATTTAATCCCTTTTTCTTTTTCAGTAAATGATAAATCCCTAGAAGTTTTTCTTCCTTTTCTTTTCCTTGATGTAAAGATAGATATTCATTAATCCGCTGTTGTTTTTCTTCTTCCATCATTAAGGACTCTTCTTCATCCATATCTTCTAAACGCATTTTACGTTTTTCTAAATAGTTCTCTTTTTTATTCCATGTATTATGTACACTGCCATAGATGATCTCATTTTTACCATCCATTTTCTCTGCCAATTTTGCCAAGGTATCTTCTAATACATAATCATCACTATCCAAAAACAGAATATATTCCCCCTGTGCTAGTGATAACCCATAATTACGTGCAGCAGCAACTCCATGTTTATTTTCTAATGCAAAGCGACGCATATGACATGGTTTTTGGTACTCTTCAAAAAGATCATCAATGTTTTCTTTCTCATGATCACAAACTAAAATGGTTTCATAGTCATGAAAAGAACTATCCTTAAGAGCGCAAAGACACTCTTTCAGATAGTTTTTATATTGATGAAAAGTAATAATTACACTTATCTTCATCATTCTTCCCCTTTTCGTTATTGTTTTAGTTCTTCTTTAATCTGTGTCGTTGAGATTCCTTCCGTTCTTGGTAAATACACAACTTCGCAATATTCTTTTAAGAAGTCAAATTTACCTTTCCAATCTTCCCCAATCACAAATACGTCAATTCCATATTTTTTTACATCTTCGATTTTCTGATCCCAACTTGTTTCTGGAATCACTTTATCAACGTATTTGATTGCTTCCACAATTGCCATACGATCACTATCTTTGACGAAACATTTCTTGCCTTTTCCTAAATTAAACGCATCGCTGCTGACCGCCACGATTAGATAATCCCCTAATGCTTTTGCTCTTCTTAATAGATTTAGATGACCCACATGGAATAAATCAAACGTTCCATAAGTAATTACTTTTTTCATACTGCCTCCTACTTCCGAATGCGACTTTCAAAAATTTCTGCTTTCATCTTTTTAATTTCCGCATTGCTCATTTGTTTTAACTTATCAATATATTCTTCATAATGGTCAGCAACGGTAGTAATATCCCCAATTTCTTTTAACTTTCCGCCTTCAATCCAAATCCCTTCCTCACAAAAACTTCTTACCTGAGAAATGGAATGCGATATAAAGAATATGGTTTTGCCAGAGTTTTTTAATTCATTCATCTTTTTTAAACATTTTGCTGAAAATCCTTTGTCTCCTACCGACAATGCTTCATCAACGATAATAATGTCCGGATCAAGACAAATAGAAATAGAGAAACCCAATCGCGATTTCATTCCACTCGAATATTTTTTGACTGGCTGATAAAGGAATTCTCCTAATTCCGCAAAATCAATTACCCCTTGGGTAATTTCATCAATTTTCTTCTTTGATAACCCCAGCAGTGCACCCTTTAATTCAATGTTTTCCAAACCGGTTAACTGTGTGTTCAATCCTGCTTGAATCGCTATTAGTGCCTGCTCGCCATTGATTTCTACCTTTCCGTCATTCTGCATCGAAATTCCTGCTAAGATATTGGAAAGCGTACTCTTCCCACTTCCATTGCTCCCTAAAATACCAACAACACTGCCTTTTTTTATTTCAAAAGAGATATCTTTAAGCGCATAGAATTCTTTCTTTTTTTCAAACCGTTTCCTTTTTTTACTATCCAGTTTAAAAATTTTATCTACATGTGAAAAACGGACAGCAACTTCCTTGCCCATATTCTTTCTCCTTACATCATATCAATAAATCGACTCTTAAACTTATACATTAAAATACTGCCTATGGTAAACATCACAATGACTAACAACCAAAAATACATCGTTTGTGCTGGGTGTTCCCAAAATGGTATCTGAAAAAATAATGAATCACGATATCCTTCTACGATATAGTAAAGCGGATTCATCTTTAAGGCATAAACCAATGTTTTTGAAAAAGATTCCATCTTCTCCATGGTCCATAAAATCGGTGTTAAATAAAGCAGCATACGCATACATGCCTTAACTAATTTAGAGACATCTCGAGTAAACATATTTAATACGCTAGTGATCATATTAAGTGCCACGCAAAAACAGAAGGCACATAACATATAGTAGAATACACCAAACCAATAGATATTAGGTACATGTCCTCGAACCAGAAGTAAACCTATAATGATAGCTAGAAAACAAATATGGTTAAATAATTCTTTGACCACAATTGTCGTTGGTAGTATACTTACTGGAAATTTCATTTTAGTGATAATATTGCGCTTTGAATAAATGCAGCCAACTCCTTGCGTAATGCACGGGCTGATAAAGAACCAAACCGTCATACCTACGACCATCCAAGGTAAAAAGCTAACCGTCCCAACCGATCGACCGCTTCTAATTCCAATACCAAACACTAACCAAAAGGTAAATAGTTGAATGATTGGATTCAAGAAATTCCAAAGAATTCCTAATCGCGTATCCCTTACATCACTTTTTAATTCATACTTTGCGATAGAAAAGATACGGTAGGCATTAACCACATTTTCTTTTATTACAAAAAAAACGCTTTTCATAATTTCTCCTTTAAAAGAATAATATTCTTTAATTCATTCTACCTCATTTCATAATCTTTTACAATATCTTTACGTTGGCAGACCCTTTCGCAAAAGAAAAAACAGCCATTTTTTCAGTCGAATCTTATTCTTTAGGCTGCTTTTTCATCTGTTTCACCCATTTATTTTATTTTGATAGTGCTCGCTGAAGAAAGTTTTCCATCATCGGTTTTGGAGAATATCCCATGGTTGTAGAAACCAAAGATCCTTCCTTAAAAAGCAACACACAAGGAATGGACATGACCCCATATTGCTTTGCCAAAGCACGCTCTTCATCGACATTAACTTGATAAAAGTGAACTTGTGGATAGGATTCTTTCAATTCCTCTAATACCGAAGCTAGCATTTTGCATGGTCCACACCAATCCGCATAAAAATCGACAAGTACGATTCCCTTTGCAATCTTTTCATCAAAATTATTATTCTGCAATTTTTCCATGTTCCAACATCCTTTCTAAAAAGTAAGCGACCCCATCTTCATCACAGCTTTTTGTTTCCAATTGACAGCATTGTTTCACACTACAGATTGCATTCGCCATCGCAACTCCATGACCTTTCATTAACATGGAAATATCATTTTCACCATCCCCGAACACATAAACATCATCTTCATTAATCCCACATTCGATCATGATTCTTGATAACGCATTGCCTTTGCTTACCTGTTTCGCAACAACTTCCAACCAAAATGGCATCGTTCTTCCACACCAATAACGATCCGAAAAATGGGCATTGATAAAATCCACAATGGATACAATTTTTTCCGGTGTATCATAGGTACAAACCTTAAAAAAACGTTCCTTTATCTCATGAACATCTTGATAATAAATAATTTCTCTATTTTTTAAACTCTCCATATGGTTCGTATTAAAATAACTGCTTTCCTTTACTCCCTCTGGCAAATATACATACGCATTCACATCTGCCATAACCATGATTTCATTATTGGGATAATGGTTACGAATAAACTGAAACAGCTCCTCCGCTTCCTCATAACTCATCTGATAGACAATTTCTCTTTCGTCTTTTTCGTAACTGTAAATGCAACTACCATTCGCCTCGATTAAAAAACCCCCATTCACATCTATCTCTAATTGTTTTGCATACTCTTCCAAACGAGACTTTACTCTTCCGCTTGCTAACACCAAACGAACGCCTTGCTGCTGCAACTGTTTTAATATCTTCACTGTTCTATTGCTAATTTCCTTATTGCTATTCAACAGTGTCCCATCCATGTCCATTACAATCATTTTCATATCTAATTACCTCTGCCGTTGCTATTTTATCATAAATTGAGGTTAATGTCTGATAACTTTCTCATTCCAATAGAAAGCAGACAGCACAATCCGCTATTTGATCTGTGCTGTCTGCTATTTAATTTTTCTTTACTAAAGAAATATTTCCAATACAGTTGCTTATTGAAACTACAATGTCATCCATATCGCTAAATCCATAGCCTTCTTTCAAAGTGTACACACCACTTTCTACATCCCAAGCATAAGTAGAATTATCATCATAATTTACTTGATATGAAATCGGTGAATAATAATAATAATAATAATAATTATATTCCTCAATGTTAGGTCCATTTTCTATAACTATAGTGCTTTCAGTGGAAGTTGGATTATTTCCATAACCAAATAATTTTACAGCAAATGTATGATCACTTCCTTGTAAAACATAATGGTAAGTTCGATTTAGCACATTTGATTTGTAAATATTCAATTCCGCTTTATAATAACTGCTATTTGATATAATTTCGTCATCTGATACATAATGAGGATAATAAGTCGAATTACCAGAAATTATATCCACAATATATTGAAAAATACTTCCTATTATATTTTGTCCATCTATTTTTGCCCAATAGACATAATCGGTAGAATTATTATTTGAATCGCTTACCGTGACTGAATTTAATCCAATTGGAACATCGCCTGATAAATAATTATGTACGGTGTTGGTAGTAGAATCAACCTTATAGGTAACAGGCGAAGATTTTTTTGCCGTATAATTAATGATAAAAGTTGGAGTTATATTAACATTACACAACATGCTACTTGTTGGTAATGTATAGGAATATGCATTTATTGAACTTGAATTGGTGTTTACTAAAGTTTGTTTCTGTGCAATTTTATTAAGATCAGGTGTTGTCCCAATGACCCCTTTCATACGAATTTCTGAAATATACAAATTATCACTTGCACCATATTCAAGTGTTTGAATTTGCATCTTCACAACATAATGAACCGCCCTGTCAAGTAGACAGCTTAAATAATTAAAAATCTTTGAAGGACAGAACTCAGGTTTTGTCCCTTTTTTAATAGGATTTCAGACACTGTATTTCCATGACTAATTCCATCCTCTAATGAATCGGTGAAGGAAAGTCAAAGGTCGAGCTTGTGAGATTCATCATGCCTTTGACTTTTCAAGACGATTCATTATAATTTGAATGTCATGGAATCCGTATTATTTCTGTAGTGTTCTTGCTTGTATTTTTCAATTCGCTTGTTTTTTGGAATTGGATAATACACTGGAGTTTCCAAAGCAAATGCTTCTTTTCTTATTTCGGATGGTGTTCTTACACCAAATCTTCTCTGATATCTTCTGTTCGTATAGTAATCAATCCATCTTTCAATCGCTTCTATCAATTCTTCCTTAGTATCAAAATGTTTTCCTTTGTACGCTTCACATTTTAGGATTCCCCAGAATCCTTCCATCGGTCCATTATCGATGCAACAGTGTACCCTTGGCATGCTTTGTGTCATGCCTAGATGCTTTAACCATTTTATAAAGAAAAGACTTGTATATTGATACCCGCCATCGGAATGTACTAGTGGTGTGGCTCCAGGATTGTTTTCAACTGCCTTTCTGAATGAATCATATACAAGGGCATTATTGTTTGAATCAGACAGCGCATATCCAACGACTGTTCTATCATATAGATCAAGGAATGCACTGAGATACAATTTGTGTTCGCTCTTTGCCAATATTTAAATTCTGTCGCATCGGTTACCCATTTTTCATTGGGTTTTTCGGCATTGAAATCACGTTTCAAAATATTTTCAGCTGTATTATTGTTCTTTCTTACGGTGCAACTTTTTGGTCTTCTTCTGATCCAACTCTGTATACCGCTGATACGCATTATTTTATAGATGCGCTTATCACTGTAATTTTTATTCTTTTCACGATTAATCTTATCGGTCATCATTCGATAACCAAGAATATAGTCACTTTCTTCTTCATATTCTCTGATTATGTTTAGCAGTTCCTCATTTTCCAGATCGTGATCGTTCTTTTCACGATGAAGCCATTTATAGTAATTCGCTCGTTTGATGCCCGCTGCTTTACACATTTCACAAAGACTCAGGTTATATTTATTCGTTTTTCTTATTTCTTTGATTGATTCGTATTCTGCTTCATACCGGCTTTCTCGCCAGACCACCTTCTTTCTATTTCCTGAACTTTTTTTAAGAAATCAACCTCGAATCTTGCCATTTCCAATTCATGTTCCTTCTTTTTGAGTTCACGCTTCAATCTATCTACTTCAGAAAGCTCATCTTCTTTTTTATGACAGCCTCTTTTATCCGTTAATCCTTCTTCTCCATTTTCCCTGTATTTCTTAACCCATCTAAAAACATTGGCATAGGTTGTCTCGTAGATTTTGGCAGTTGATTTATAATCAAGATCGTGTTCGATACAATAGTTTACAACCTCAATTCTTTCTTCTAATATCACCTTACGGGATTTGCTCATATAGACCTCCTTCTTTCCAGGAATATAATCCTTTGGCTCTATATGATTATTATAATTCAAAACCCACATACTAAGTGTTCCTGATGAAGGAATATTATACTGAATCGCAATATCATCCAGGGATCCTTCTCCATTAAGGTATGACTGTATTGCACTTAATTTGAATTCTTTTGTATAGGATGAATTATTCTTTTTAATATCAAAAACAGTTTCACCATATTTTTTATAATTTTTGACCCATCTAGAAACACGTGATTCACTTGAACCGATTTCGTCTGCTAATTTGCGTAAAGATTTTTCTCCGTTTAGATACCTTTTAACAATTTGTATTTTTATTTCGGCGCAATAAATTCGTGTGTGGGTGTGGTATACCTATAACTTTTGATGTGTTATTTTTGGAACCCCTTTAACACTTTGTGTGGGGTTCTTTTTTTATAGATAAAAAAGCCTTTGTGTTAATATGTCTTTGCCGAGATTTTTTAACACAAAGGAGGTATATACCATGTATGATTCTATCATAAATTTAT
>JBGUVL010000006.1:0-23304 GCA_045134375.1 Breznakia sp.
TTCGAAATTGACGTTTCCTATTCAGTTTTCAAAGATCGAGCCCTCTTTTTCCCGAGTGCCTATTTATATTACCAAATCTTTCTCTTCCTGTCAATCGCTTTTTTCGATTTTTTCCAGTTTTTTTCGACTCGGCTTGCGCTTCTTTTTTTGCGCTCGTTTATATTATCAATTCTTCCTCTCTTTGTCAACTCTATTTTCTCTTTTTATTTTACTTTTGCTCATTTCTTTACTATTTTACCATTTCCTCTCTTCTTCTACTGCATTTTTCTTTAAACCCCCTCAAATACTTTGTATTTCTTTCCATTAACTTTTATAATAAGAACAGTGAGGTATGATTATGGAAAATTTAAAAAAAGTATTATCAAATTTAGAAGCGCAGCAAATCAAGCATGCTGACACCATTTACAATTACGAAATTCCTTCTTTATGGAATTTTGCGAATGTTGAAGGAAATGCCACTTACAACGATCATTTCATCGTAAATCCCTACACTTTCTATTATGAAAGTCTAAAATACTTCGTTGAGCAACATGGCAAAAAAAACACAGACTATTTAAAACCACTCTCAAAAATTCATCCAAATGCCAATGATAAGGAATGGATCAAAAAAGCGTTTGCTTACTCTGCAATGATTCGTACCAGTGCCGCATTCGACCACGACCATGATGGATATATCAAACAGAGCAATCTCTATGGATTAAAAGAAACAGGAACTTTTTTGAAGTTTATCATGTTACTTCCTTATTTAAAAGAAATTGGGATCGATACGATTTATCTTTTACCTTTCTTTCAATCCAGTGATTTTGACAAAAAGGGAGAATTTAGCTCTTGCTATGCCGTTCGCAATTTCTTCGCTATCGATTCTTCATTAAAAGATCCGATGCTGGACCAGCTGAGCGTGGAGGTAGAATGCAAAGCCTTTATGGAAGCTTGTCATATGATGGGCATGCATGTCATCATCGATATCATCCCTAGAACAAATGCCATTCGCTCACAGTTATTAGAAGAGCACCCAGAATGGTTTTATTGGATCCGTTTTGATACTGCCAAAAGTTTCAAAGCACCTGTGGTAAAAAGCGTTCCGAAACTATCGGTCGCTAGTAAAGAAGTCATGGAACTTGTATACCAAGACGAAGAAACCCTTTCCTATTTGAAACAATTTCACATTGATCCAAAAACCCAAGATCCGGATAAATTCGCTCAATTAGTCATCAACGCGAAAAAAAGTGGAAATGATCTACTTACGATGATTGAAAAAGAATACGGAATTACCGTTGCTTGTGCTTTTTCTGATCAGGTGAACGATCCCCAGCCAACTTGGAGTGATGTCACCTATTTACGCATGTATTTAGACCATCCAGTGAATGCGCAATCTTATGTAAGCGAAAACCAACCACCTTACATTTTATTTGATGTAGCAAAATCAAGTTTAAATCCAGGAACAAAGGAAAATCGTCCATTATGGGATCTGCTTGCTAGTATCATTCCTTACTATCAGAAAAACTTTGGTATCGATGGTGTTCGAATTGATATGGGACACGCACTTCCAGTAAAATTAGTGGATGAAATCATTTCTGCTGCTAAGAAAGTAGATCCTTCGATTTGCTTTATAGCTGAAGAACTCGATACAAAAAATGATAAAGCATCGTTAGAAAAAGGCTATACAATGATTCTAGGTAATGGTTTCAGTGAAGAATGCCGTATCGAAGAACATCGTTTACACGATTTCTATTACGATAGTCGTAATTTAAAATGTCCTGTTTTTGCATTATGTGAAACACACGATACACCACGTGCAGCTGCTCGAAAAGGTGATAAGACATTGGCGCGTATGCTGAGTATCATGAATTTATTCATGCCAAACGGTGTTGCCTTTTTAAATAGTGGTCAAGAATTTTACGAAGTACAACCTATGAATTTAGGACTTGATTGTGAAGAAGAGGAGCGTTATCGATTAGACAAAAAAGATTTCCGCTATGGAAAACTAGCCTTATTTGATGCATTTGCTTTTACTTACGAACGTACCGATCTATTACCACTATTAGCAAAAGCAAATGCCATTCGTCAAGATTACATTAATGAAATCAGCAATGTCGAATGCAGTATTCCTGCTTGGTTCAATTCTCCTAACGATTTAGGATATGGTGCTTTCTTTAAGAAAAAGGATCGTGCCATCCTTGTTGTTGCGAATGCTAACCTAACAGAAAATAGTGTTTATAATGTACAGTTAAGCAACGTATTAAGCGAGCTTGCGTTCCACCCAAAAGGGTTAGTAGAACGATTTTCAACCCATAAAGATAGCAAAAAAGGCTATATCGAATCACTTCATCATATCTATGTCGATATGAAACCAGGGGAAGTAAAAATCATGGAAATCAAATAAAAAGACTGTCGCGCTGGTAAATCTACTAGCACGACAGTTTTTTTAATCATTGATTCGATGGAACACAACCACGCTTAAACCATAAATATCCACATTGGTTGGATATTCCGCTTCCCTTAATAAAGCATTATAGAAAATCATTTCATATCCTGATTCTACCACATAAGGGTACATTGTATAAGTAGGATTAAAGAAAATGAGCAATTCATCATTTTCGTCTTTTACTTGATAGCGCAATACCACATTATGAATCGCCTGATACAAAACATTTCTACGAATTTCTTCCCCTTTCCATTGTCGCAAACAAGAATAACGCTTCCTTAAACGAATCAAATCTTTGGTATAATTGATTACATCGCGATTCTGATTTGCCATAATCCAGTTAATTTTATTTACATTATCCGGGGCATTGTAAGTATTAGGGAGCCCGCTTTTGCTACGACAAAATTCTTGTCCACCATGGATAAATGGAATTCCCTGTGCAAGCATCACCGCTGCAATCAACATACAATGATGTAGTTTTTTTATCTTAGTACTACGATTGATTGCCGCATCAATTTTATCCCACGAGGTTTGATTATCATGACACTCTACATAATTAATGCATTGATTGGCATTTTCGTACTGTACCGAATTCCCAACGTCTTGCGTACTCCCTCCCAATACATTCATACATTGATAAATTTTATTGGTATCCCCTAGCATATAACCCAAATCTAGAATGCGGTTCATATCCGTACTGCCTTTTACCGTATCTCGGAAACGGTCCGAAAAATGAGCAATCTGTGGGATTTTCCAAGCATTTACTTGACTAGCGCGTTCTTCCTCCGCTAAGAAAGAATTCATATGCCAACCTTCCCCATAGATCATAAAATCAGGATTGATTTTTTTGGTTGCTTTTACAATTTCATTCATCGTAGTAATATCTAAAATACCCATAAGATCAAAACGTAAACCATCAATACGATATTTGCCAGCTAAATACTCACAAGTATTTACGATTAACTTACGACACATCAAACGAGTCGTATCAATGTCATTCCCACACATTGAGGCATTGGAATAGCCACGGTTAGGATCAAATTGGAAATAGTAGTAAGGAACGCTCAACTGTAAGGAACTATTATCTCTATCATAAACATGATTAAACACAACATCCAGATTAACTCTAAGACCGTGCCGATGTACATTTTCAACTAACATCGCAAAATCTCGCATGACTTGCACAGGGTCATACACGTTCGAAGAATAGCTATTTTCAAAAGCCATCCATTGATAAGGGTCATAACCCCAATTATAGTAACGTGCAACATCCAAATCATCAACACTCTTAAAATCCATCACCGGCAAAAGCTGAATATGCGTTACTCCTAATTCTTTGATATAACTTAATACCGAATTATGCCCGCTATGAATGAAGCTACGAATCGTTCCAATCGTAGTATAGTCACGAATACTAGCTTCATAAATGATTGCATCACAATAGGATTCCATTTTTGGCAATGGATAGTTACGTACATAAATACTGTTCAAATCACAGACGACAGAACGTTGCGAATTTGCAGTAGAAGCCTTCGCATAAGGATCAATCGTAACATTGATTTCACCATTCACTTCAACATAGTAAACATAGGTTGCCCCCAATAGATTATTGTCGACTCCAACCGAGTAAACTCCTTTTCCATCCCGCTGCATCTCTAACATACGCGTATGCCCATTATGTTCCAAATGAAGCCACACTCGATAAGCCGTCGGTGCCCATAATTTAAAAGTCGTTCGTCTCCTTGTATAAACACATCCCAAATCATTTCCTTCATAGTAAAACTTTTCATCAAAAGCAGAGGTTTTTACTACTCCAGCGCAAATTAAAGGAGTACTTCTTGCATATTGATGAAAAACAACATAGCTTTTCCCAAACACAAACTCATCTTGAAACTCACATTCGTACTTGTGGTATCCTTTATCAATGGTTTCATGAACAATTTTTAACGGAATCTGATAGTGATCTTCTTCTCGTTCGATATAAAAGCGATCGCTCTTTCCCCCATAGCTATCCATAGAAAGATAAACATTTACCTTATTCACATCATCTAAATAAGCCATAAAATAGTTTGTCTTTTTCATATCATCACCCGTATCTATCATACCAATTTCATTCGCATAAAAAAAGCATTTCTTTCGGTTATACCTACTTTTCCCTTCGAATCAATACGTTATTTTGCTTTTTTTGAAGCAACATTATTATCTTCTGCGAAATCTTGAATCAAACGGCGCCATCGATCTTTATTTTTGATAAAAGAAAATTGTGATTCATCTAAGAAAAAACGAATGAGGTTGGTTCTCATTTCCTCAATAAACGATGGATCCATCGATTTAAATTTCATATGTTGATATAATTTTGACTCACTAAAACGATCGATACGATCCATTGACTCTAACATTTCTTTTGCTACGTGATAAAGCTCTTCTTCCTTTTGGTAATGGATCAATGCTTCTAACTGACAAGTATTTTCATAATAACTACCCATTTCAAACAAGGTTGCCAGTTGAATTCTTTTTTGTACAAAGAGCTGATAACAAGACTCATCCTTATTCATTGCCATTTGTTGTAAATCATTCAAAACAGCGTCAATCAACCCATAACTAGAAAACAGCAGCTCTTCATACGTTCGATAAGCATCTTCATTTTTTCCCATCATCTCAAACAATTGTGCTTGTTTCTGTTTCCGTTGAGGATTTTCTTCGCTAAAATAGGAAAGACATTCTTCGCAATGAGAATAATCTTTTTTTCGCAAATAATAGTAAAACAAAGAATTTGCTGCTTGCAAGCGAAGCGCACCGTCTGTCCCCAATAACACTCTTTGATACCAAGAGAGGATCGTTTTTTCAAACGCAGCATTCGAAATTTCTTGCCGTTCCCTTTCCCCATTCAAAAGTACTGCCACCTGCCAAAGAAGAGCTTCGCAAGTAGGATATTGAGCAACGATATCACTAGCCCAAGAAAATACCTCTTCAAAAGGTTCTTGTTGCAATTTTTGATACACCTTCTCTATAATTTCATTAATTTGATTTTGATCCAACGTTTCTTCAAAACAAAGCAAAGTATCCAAAGAGATATGAAACAATCGAGCAATCGGAGCTAGCAACATAATATCAGGACATGAATTTCCCATTTCCCATTTATTCACCGCGGAAGCGCTGACACCAAGATGTTGTGCCACTTCTTCTTGCGTCATGTGATTTAATTTTCGATATTTTCGGATGGTTTCATTTAGCGCCATAATCGTCCTCCTTATTTAACTCCATTATAACAACAGCTTTCCCTATCGACAACAGAGCCGTAAGCTAAAAGCAAGCAGGTAAACTTAACCACGATTCAATATTTCTTTTGATACTCTCCTTTTTTCTGTGGGCAAATTTTCCGTATCATTATTTATGTAGGTCAATCATAGGCAATTAAAATTTTCCCTTCGTAGGATAAAATTTCAATCATCAACGTTAATTCTTTTACAAAAAGAAAATTGATTCCTAGGAAAGATTTCATCCTAGCGCTTTTACTTTTACCAATTGTCACTTTACTTTTCGCAACCCGGACAAGTAGAAAGGAAAACCGAGAGGTAAATACAACCGATCATTATTATCTATTCATTTTCTTTTGCCACTATAAAAAGGTAGGATTTTGTGATTCATTTTTCTCTTACTTTCCTCCCTTTTGATTGCGCTGACACCCACGATAAATGCAAATAAAAAAAATCTTAATCGCCTTTTTGATGAGGCAATTAAGATTTTTTGATTATCCTAGATAGGCTCTTGGATCTACCCTTGTTCCATAACTTCCATAGGCTGGTGTATACAATCCCCAACCACAAGAACTTTGCCAATCCCCGGTAGAATACCAAGTAGCAATAGCTTGTGGTAACGTTTGATTCAGTTTAAACAACTCCACATGGGCATGGGGTCCTGAAGAATTTCCCGAGCTACCGACATAGCCAAGCAATGTGCCCTGTGGAACCATTACTCCCGTTCCATTATATGCCATTGCTGGTACATTATTCATCATATGATGAAGATTCATCGCAAATGTTTCCCCATTCACACTAAAAATGATACGGACGGAATTCCCTCCACCTGCTGGAATACCAGTCATATTTCCAAGCCATCCGGTGTTCGGATAAGAATTACTTGCAAATACTACGTAGCAATTTGCCGGTGCAACAATAGGGGTTCCCATTCCTGCCGCATAGTCAACACCTCGATGCCCCGCATTATCCACTCCACGTGTAATGTAACTTCCCTGAATTGGTGCAATCCAACCAGAAGAAGGAGTCGATGGAGTGATATCCGCATTTCCATCGGTGATAGTAAAATTTGGTTTTAAAGCAGCTAATGTATTGGCAGCGGCCTCTGCTTCATTTTTCGCTTTCAACATTTCCGCTACTTTTTCTTCATATTCTTCCACCATCGCATCGTTGCTTTCTTTTAGCTGTGCGAGTTCTTTCTGCTTATATTTTAAATCTTCTTGTTGTATTTCCAAGGTTTCTTGAATACGTTTCTTTTCTTCCTTTTCTGCTTCTAATTCTTTCTTTTCTTGTTTCAATAATTTAATCTGTTCCTTATCGTTCTTAGTGAAAGATTCAACGTTACTAGATCGTTGCACTAAATCAAC
This sequence comes from Breznakia sp., assembly GCA_045134375.1. Classification (GTDB taxonomy): domain Bacteria; phylum Bacillota_I; class Bacilli_A; order Erysipelotrichales; family Erysipelotrichaceae; genus JBGUVL01. The sequence goes on from JBGUVL010000006.1 coordinate 7,050, forward strand.
CAAATCCGTTGCGCCCATAATGTAATCAATATACTGATTCGTATTCACTTTTCCTTGCATTTGCACCATACGTTCTTTGATTCTTTTCAAGCGCTTAGCAATCGTTTCCTCTTTCTGTGCAATACTAGCTTCCACCGCCGCAACACTATCAGCAATCTGTGCTAAGGATTCATTTAATGCAGCAACCTCTTCTTCTGCTTGTGCAATTAACTTTGCATATTGCTGTGAAACTTCTTTCAAATTAGAAAGGTCATCTTCTACCTTTGCAATCGAGTCTTTTAAAGAAGAAAGATTGCTGTTAGCACCATTGATTTTATTCTGAATATATGTGTTATATTCCTGACATTTGGTTCGCAACGAAGCATCGGAAATATACCCTGAGCAAGTTCGTGTCCAATACGCTTCATTGCCCTCAAATTCATTTGCTTTTACGCCATTATATTGGGCCAAAACTCCCCACATCAGCAAGCAAGCACAAACAATCAAAACCAAAATATTCTTTTGATATTTCAAATCTCTCCCTCCTTACCGTTTCCATTTTAAATATTTATTTACGGATAACCAACTTCCTAATAGCCCAACGATGATTCCCAATCCTAATAAGATAAGGGAAATCAATAATACAAATGGGAATGGTCTTTCTAACAAAAACAAAGAGCTAAAGAACATTCCATCCATTGCTTGATAAACAAATTGGTATCCAAAAATTACTGCTAGAATCGGTATCACTGCTCCCGCAATACTAATCATGACTCCTTCCAACATAAAAGGAATTTTGATAAACCAATTGCTTGCTCCTACATTACGCATAATGGCAATTTCATTTCGCCTTGCTTGAATCGTAATTTTAATGGTATTCGAAATTAAGAAAATCGCTAAAAAACAAAGTGCAACCACAAAAATACTACCACCGATTCGAATGGATTGAAAAGCATCAATCATCGTCTCAGCACTTGCTCCTCCATATTCTGCTTTTAATACGCCATCGATCTTACGACATTTTTGTGCCACTGATTTAATATTTTCCCCTTTATCCACTTCCACAAAGTAAGCGGCTGATAAAGGATTTTCATCTTCAAATACCGATGCATACTCATCTCCACCAAGATCACTTTCCAAAAAAATCTTCATTTGCTCTTCTTTCGATGAAAAGGTAACTCCTTTTACATGCGCAATTTGCTTCAACTGAGCTTCGATCGTTTCGTATTCACTTTCTTCTACGATCGTATCGATCTGTACGAAGATTTCCACGCTATCTTCTACTTTATTGCTGATAGTATCAATGTTTACTGCTACCACAAGAAACAGCATGATCAACAATAACGTTACCGTGACTGCAGTTGCAGAAGAGATTGACATCGCTAGATTGCGTCGTATATTACGCCATGCGTTTTTCAAATGATAAGGAAGCATTTTAAAATTCTGCATCATGTTTGATATATCCACCTTTCATCATATCTGCTACGACAAACCCTTCTTCCAACGCAATGGTACGTTTCTTGTGATGATCGACCAATGCTTTATCATGCGTTACCATCACAATTGTCGTGCCTTCTTTTTCATTGATTTTTTCCAATAGATCAATAATTTCATCACTCATCTGCGGATCCAAATTTCCCGTTGGCTCATCGGCAATCAATACTTTCGGACGATTGACAATCGCACGTCCAATGGTTGCACGTTGCTGCTGACCACCGGAAAGTTCATTCGGAAACGATTTTGCTTTATCTTCTAACGCAACTAAAGCAAGTACTTCTCGCACCCTTCTTCTCACTTCAATTTTTTTCGTTCCGATCACTTCTAAAGCGAATGCTATATTTTCAAACACCGTAAGATTTTGCAACAGACGGAAATCCTGATATACCACGCCAATATTGCGACGATAATAGGGTACCTTCTTATGCTTTAACGCTCCCACATCGGTTCCAGCTACAATTACTTTCCCAGAATCTGGCACCTCTTCCCCATCAAGCAATTTAATAAAAGTTGATTTACCGGATCCTGTAGGACCTATGATGTAGACAAACTCACCAGTTTCAATATCCAAATTGATATCCTTTAGAGCTTGGACACCATTGCTGTATATTTTTGAAACATTTTCCAAATGTATCATTTTATCACTCCTAATCGTTTCCATTATAACACTGTGGTATTAATTACTCAATTTGTATTTATTGGAAAGGAAACGAAAAAAAGTACTTAAACTAGCAAAAACGATTTGCTTAAGCACTTTATTTTTCTTTTTTATTAATTATTTTTTTCTCTTAATATACGGTATATTTGATACCATATTTTTCGTGTTGGCAAAACAAAATCTCCAATGAGTTCTTCCACTTGTCCAGGAAATCCCCGTTTGAATTTATAGACTCCATAATTTTCGTTTTCTTCATCAAATTCCCCACTGATTCCATAAAAATTATATTTTTTATAGCCTAATTTTAAAGCCTCTTGAATCATGTGCCATTGAATTGCATACGATGCATAAAAGCTACGGAATTGTTCATAAGCACCACTTGTTAAATAGGTAACCTCATCTCCATACAGCATAAACATGCTTGCCGCCATAGGAATGATACTACCATGTTCCACTTCTAATTGCTCTGCTTCCTGTATTTTTTTGTTTAATAATGCGATGGCTTCTTTCGCTACTTTTAATTTTTTCGCAAATTTTTTACTAGCATGTTCCGCTAATTCTTTTGTTGCATTCGCAGCATTCATTTCTTCCTGTTGCAATTCTTTCAACAATGAATTCTTATATAAAGGAACATCAACATAGGCAAGTAAAACCTTTAAATGCTCTCCATACGCTTTGCATTGATGTTCATAGAAAGACAACTCACGCGATGCAAAATGACGGCGTTCTCCTGTCTTTTTCATAATATCATCAAACAGCGACATTTCCTCAATGCTTAATTCTTTCACCTGCATCTGGTATTTTAAAGTACGATTGATGCTCCATCTTGTTTGTTGATGCAAATTCTTCCATATTGTATTCGCATCCATTCCTTGCAGCGACATCGAATACATCCATCGAACAAACTGCATATTTTTCCCATAGCCGACCGAAAATCCTTTATGCTGAAAACCACATTGCAGCAGATTATCCACTACATCACTATGATCAAAACCATCTGGCAAAAGGTTTCCATCCATATCTCTTTCTTTGTATAGAACATAAGGATCCATAACGATATAAACGGCGCCTTGTTTTTTTGCATACTGTTTTAGTTGTTCACTGAATTCGCGTAATCGATGTACATCATGGTAGTCCACCAAAACACCTCTTGGTGCATACAGATAATGAAACTTTTTCATTAGTGGTAGCTTTACCAACATAGCCGCAGCAACTACCTCTCCTTGTTCTTTGCTTCCCACAAAGAAAACAGAAAGTCCTTCCATTTCTTCTAAAGTGGCACTCTCCACGCTGTTTAAAAAATTCCGATAACGATAATGTTGCTGAAAAACAGCATACTCTTCTCTACTTAATTCACAAAACATCATTGTCTTTCTCCTGATTTATGTAGTGGTTCATGAAAGGTAAAACCTTCTCCCTGCACCTCATTAACATCCTGAATGATTACAAAAGCCCCTGGATCGATCGATGTTATGATACGATTTACAATAGGATACTGTTTCTTCAAAATAACAACCATCAAGACCGGTCTAGGATCTCTTCGATATCCCCCACTAGCATTAAGAATGGTGGCTCCACGCTCTAGTTTTTCTGAAATTTGTTTTAAAATTTGTTCGTATTGATCCGAGATGATCAACAGTGATTTCGCCTCGCTGGATCCAAGCAACAAAGTCTTATTGATCATATAGCTAGTGCTCCATACGGAAATAAGTCCAATTAATGCTGGTTCTACCCCATAAATGGTAAGTCCTAGTAACACCGTTAGCCCATCGGTAATCAATACTAATGTTGATAATGAAATATGGGTATATTTATGAATGATCAAAGGTGGAATGTCCATGCCACCGGTACTTGCCCCAGTACGAAACACCAATCCTACTCCTATTCCAACCAAAACACCTCCATACAAGGAAGCTAACATTGGATCACTAGTAAAAACCACTTTCGCTGCAACAATTGAAAAAAGTGACAAAAATGATGGATATAACACACTAGAAAGCAAAGTTTTAATAGCAAATTGCTTTCCTAACACAAGAAAACCCACAATAAATAACACGATGGTAAATCCGTTAATCAATAATGTCGTTGAAATTTGACAAAGCGGTGCTAATGCAACCGCAATCCCTGCGACTCCACCAGATAATATGTTGTTTGGTACGATAAAAAAGGAAACCCCCGCAGCCAGAATTATATTGCCTAATACAACCATCGCAATATCCATAAACGAATTTCGCATTCTCACCTTACTTCACCTGTCCTTTCAAAAAGGCAAAGATAAAATTGTCCAAATCGCCATCCATGACAGATTGAATATTGGTTGTTTCAAAACCAGTACGATGATCCTTTACCATTGTGTAAGGATGGAAAACATAGGAACGAATCTGAGAACCCCATTCGATCAACTTCTGTTCTCCTTTAATTTCTGCTACCTTCTTCATCTGCTCTTCAATTTCTTTTTGATATAACTTTGACTTTAACAATAACATTGCTTGATCCTTATTATCATGCTGACTGCGTCCATTTTGACATTTCACACTAATCCCTGTGGGAATATGTGTAATTCTTACCGCAGAATCCGTTTTATTAATATGCTGTCCTCCTGCTCCACTAGAACGCATTGTCTCGATCTCCAAATCCTTTTCATCAATCGCAATGGTGATGGAATCATTAAACTGTGGCATTACATCAAGAGAGGCAAACGAAGTATGTCTTCTGCCGGAAGAATCAAAAGGAGAAATACGCACTAAACGATGAACTCCTTTTTCTGCCTTTAAATAACCATAAGCACTTTCTCCTTCTACCAACAACGTAATGGATTTAATCCCAGCTTCTTCGCCGGCGAGATAATCGAGTACGGAAACTTTAAATCCTTTTTTTGTAGCATAACGCGAATACATGCGATATAACATTTCGGCCCAATCGCAACTTTCGGTTCCACCAGCTCCCGGATGCAGTTCTAATACCGCATTAAAGCGATCGTATTCATGGGAAAGCAAGATTTCTACTTCAAAAACTTCTAGTTGTTTGACAAAGTTAAGGTATTCTTCTTCTAGCATCACAAACAATTCTTCTTCGTATTCGTCCTTCATCACTTCTAACATTTCAAAAAGAGAAGTCACATTTTGGGTGAGCAGATGATAAGCTTGAATCGTATGCGTGATACTATTGTATTCTCGAATTACCATTTGTGCTTTGCTTTGATCATTCCAAAAACCATTCTCCAATTGCTTGGCTTCTAATTCTTTTATTCTTTTTTCTTTTCCAGCTAAATCAAAGAGAGTCACCAAGCGCTCTCAAACGGGCTTGGTGACGATCAATGCCGGCTTTAATTTCATATAATTCCATAGATTAAACAACCTTCTTTTCAATTCTAATTTTTAATGCAAAGAATACAATTTCACGAGAGATGGACGCCATCATCTGATCAAACAATTCATATCCTTCACTTACATACTGCTGTAATGGATTCGCTTGCGCATAACCACGCCATCCAATTCCATCACGTAATTTTGACATCGTATCAATATGCTCCACCCAATTGCGATCAATGGTTCGCAATACTACATTGCGTTCAAAAGGAGCAAATTGCGCTCTGATATCAACGAGTTTATCATCATACGCTTTCCACGCAACTTCGTAAGCTGCCTGCTTCATCTCCTCGACGGTTTTTCCATCAAACATCATTGGTGTGATAACCCCTTCTTCAAATCCCAACATCGTCATGCTCTTACTCAATGCTTCCGTATCCACTGTTTCACCACGAACATCTTTCACAATATTCGCATTGACCACATTCGAACATACCTTCTCAAACATATCACTGACAATCGCATGAACATCTTCATTCTCTAAGACAAAGTTTCGCATTTGATACATAATTTCACGTTGTTGACGTAACACATCATCATAATCCAATAGTTGCTTACGAATATCAAAGTTTTGCCCTTCCACGCGTTTTTGTGCATTTCCGATCGCTTTACTTACCATTTTAGATTCGATTGGCTCTCCTTCTAATGCATTAAATGCACTATCCAATAAACCTTCTTTTCCAAAACGAATCATTAAGGTATCTTTTAATGACACATAGAAGCGAGAGAACCCAGGATCTCCTTGACGACCACTACGTCCTCGAAGCTGATTATCGATACGACGTGATTCATGACGTTCACTTCCTAATACCGCTAATCCACCTAATGCGCGTGATTCATCACTCAATTTAATATCCGTTCCACGCCCTGCCATATTGGTTGCAATCGTGACAGCACCAACCTGTCCTGCTTTTTTTATGATATCGGCTTCTCGTTCATGATTTTTTGCATTTAATACTTCATGACGGATTCTTTCTTTTTTCAGCATTTTACTTAACAATTCCGATACTTCGACGGAAATGGTACCAACCAATACCGGCTGTCCCTTGTCGTGAAGTTGTTTTACTTCCCGAACCAAAGCGTTAAATTTGTCATTCTGATTAGCAAAAATACAATCTGGATAATCGATACGAGCCACTGGTCGATTCGTAGGAATTTCAACCACACGCATATTATAAATTTCTAAGAATTCTTCTTCTTCCGTTTTCGCCGTTCCTGTCATACCAGCCAACTTACTATATAAACGGAAAAAATTCTGGTATGTAATGGTTGCCAAAGTACTGGTTTCTTCATTGATCTTAACCCCTTCCTTCGCTTCAATCGCTTGGTGAAGACCATCTGAATAAGCACGACCTTTCATTAAACGTCCCGTAAACTGATCGACGATTACAATTTCACCATCGGCTACCACATATTCTACATCCTTCTGCATAATGTAATTCGCACGAAGTGCCATATTGATATGGTGTACCAGCTGCGTATGTTCCACATCATATAAATTTTTCACTTTAAAGCTTTTCTCAGCGCGTGATACCCCACGTTCACTTAATGATACTTGACGTGTTTTTTCATCGATTTCATAATCTCCTGGTTTCAGCATTTTCGCAAAACGATCGGCATTTTGGTATAAATTTGCTGTCTTTTTTGTACCTCCGGATATGATCAATGGTGTTCTTGACTCATCAATTAATATCGAATCGACTTCATCGACGATTGCGGTATGCAATCCACGCATGACACGCTCGCTTACTTTTGTTACCATGTTATCACGTAAATAATCAAATCCTAATTCCGAATTTGTCGTATACATGATATCACACTGGTAGGCTGCTCTTTTTTCACTTGGGGTTAACGAACGTTTATTAACACCAACACTCATTCCTAAGAAACGATAGATTTGACCCATCCATTCCGCATCACGCCCGGCTAAATATTCATTGACCGTCACCACATGAACTCCCTGTCCTGCCAGCGCATTTAAATAGACAGCCATCGTAGAAGTTAATGTCTTTCCTTCTCCTGTCTTCATTTCGGCAATATCACCACCATGCATTACTGCAGCACCCATGATTTGAACTTTATATGGATACTCTCCAATAACACGTTTTGCACTTTCTCTCGCCACGGCAAATGCTTCTACCATCAAATCATCCAAAGTTTCCCCATTCGCTATTCTAGCTTTAAACTCTGCTGTTTTATTCTTTAACTGCTCATCGCTTAACGATGCCATTTCATTTCCTAAAGCGTCGACATTGTCTGCGATTTTCTGCAATTGATTCATTCTTTTACCATCACCATTAAATAATTTTTTAAACAATCCTGCCATAGTTATCCTCCATTACTCAATATCTAACCAATTTTATTATACCTTATCTAGCACGCTTACTAAAGAAAAAAGTGAGTATTACTCACTTTTTGGATTATCCCAAAACCTTAATGTTTTGTGCCTGCAATCCGCGTTCTGTTTCCACCAGATCAAATTCAACCATTTTATCTGGATCAACTGTTTTATACCCTTCCATTACTAACTGTGAATAATGAAAGAATACGTCTTTCCCATCTTCCATTGTGATGAATCCAAATCCCTTTTCAGGGTTGAACATTTTTACTTTTCCTTGCATGAATTAAACCTTATACCTTTCTATGCAATACTAAACTACATGCATTTATTATAAGCCTTGCTTTACGAAAAGACAACCGTAACAATTGTCAAGAATTTGTGAAATTTATCGTATTTTTGTATTTTATGTTGTTTTTCTCTTATGTTTCTCCCATTTCATGATCTCCTTTCTACTAGTATATTGAGAAAGAAAGAAAGGATGCACACTAATCACTAAAATTTCGATAGAAAATGGATGATCCTTCAATTGATGCAAAGCAGCTGATAACGTATTTCCACTGGTACAGACATCATCAACTAACAACAATTTGCTCATCGCTAACTTCTTCTTGTCTAGTGAAATCACATTCGCAATCTTTCCTCTTTGTTGCATTGGCTGTAGGGACTGTTTCACATTATGCGTTTTGATAAAAGGCGTTACTTTTGGTAAGGAAATGTCAGAAAACAGCTCCTCTAAAGCAAAAAAGCCTCGTTCTTTCGTTTTGGATTCATTAGAGGGCATAAACACCATGGTAAAATCACGATATCGTTTCTCTAATTCTTTTTTATAACAAGAAAGAAAAATCGGGGCTAATGCGATATCTCTTCCTTCCTTCAACTGAAACAGTAATGATTCCATGAAAGCATCATAATAATAAACAGCAAAAAAAGGATATCCTTGCCATTGTAACCTTTCTTTACATCGTCTAAGTTTTTGTCGACAGAACCCACAGATTTGATCCGGCTTTTGAAAATAAGCAAAAAATGAAGTTCCTTCATAAATTGGTGAAAAACAAATGAGGCAATATTTTTCATCTTGTAACATCATTCCTTATCCTCCTCTTGTTTTTTGGCATTCATATAACAAATCGTTGCTACACAATTTTTTATGGATGCTACGGAATGCGTACACAAGAACCAGGCATTCCCATCTGGTTTTGTTATGCTTCTTCCTACTCGACCAAAAATCTGAATCAAGCTTGCTTCGCTAAACACAGTATGCTCGCCATCAACAACACACACGTCAACCCCTGGAATCGTAATTCCACGCTCCAATAAAGTCGTCGTAAACAACACCTGAAATTCATTGTTACGAAACTGTTCCATCAGCAAATCACGATTTGTACTTTGTGATGATATCGCCTTACAATGGGCAACCAATGAATAAAACTTTGCCATTGTATGCGCTTGTGCAATTCGTGGCACAAACACTAATAAAGGTACATTTTCTTTTCCATTTCGATAAATAAGAAAAAAGAGCATAATCCTTTGCCCTATTTTGGGCAAGCAGTAAACTTTGGGAACAATCAAGTCCTTCCCATGCGGACGACAAAACAACTGTATTTGTTTTAGTTTCCCTTCCTTTACTTGTTGCTTCATTTTTCTATCTGGAGTAGCACTTAGATAGACTTTTTCGCCCTGACAAGAATGATGAGCAATCGCCTCTAGCACTTCATTTCCATAATAGGGAAAAGCATCTACTTCATCTAATATTAAAAGATCAAACGTGCGATAATAGCGATACAACTGATGCATCGTACATACAATTAAGTCTCCATCCACCTTCCGCGTATGCCCTTCACATACCGCAATCACATCTAACGTAGGAAATGCTTTTGCCATACGATCCCTAATTTCCAAGACCACTTGTCTTCTCGCAATCGCCACGCCTACTTTTTTCCCCTCTCGTAAATAAGACTCTATGGCAGCCATCGTAATCTCGGTTTTGCCTGCCCCCGTAGCCGCATATACCAATACATCCTGATGCTGTTTTAAATAAGAAACTAACTCTTTTGCTGCTCTTTTTTGGTAGGGTGTCAATTCATAATCCAGTTGATAAGAAACGGAAAACGATCGTTTACGATACCTCTTTTTTTTCGGCAACGCTCCCACATCTATTCTTCCAAACAGAATGCATTTTCGACAGTACCATACCCCTTGTCGATCTTGATAGAAATATTTTTGATCCTCATTTTGACATCGCAAACACTTCATCACTATCCCTCTACTTAGATATACGACATTTTTTTAAATAAGAACAAAAAAAACGGATTTTTCTTTTTTTGCAATCGCAACGATACGCTATCATTTCCCTTTTAGAAAACGAAAAAAACATTTACTAACAATTCTTAAAAGTATACAATATACGTAATATTAAAAGGGGTGAATCTATGAACGAAGTACAGTTATTAAAACTGCTGGAGAAAAACGCCCGTATGAGTAGTGATGATCTTGCTACCGTATTGGAAGAAGAGGAAAGCAAAGTTTTAGAAACATTAAACGATCTAGAAAAAGAAAAAATCATTTGTGGTTACCATACGATTATCAATTGGGACAAAACAAACAAAGAAAGAGTTTCTGCAATCATTTTTGCTGATGCAACACCGGAAAGAGAATACGGTTACGATCGAATTGCCAAAAAAATCTATCGTTATCCAGAAGTCGAATCGATGTATTTAGTCAGTGGTAAAAATGATTTTATGATTATGATCCATGGACAGACAATGAAAGATATTGCAGAATTTACCGCAACAAAATTAGCTTGTATTGATGGTATTACCGCAACAAGCACGTTATTCATATTACAGACATACAAAGCTAACGATTCCATTTACGCAGAGGAAGAAGAAAAGCGTGAACGCTTGCTTGTTACACCCTAATGGATATTAATAAAGTTTTAAGCGATCGCGTAAAGACGATCAAACCCAGTGGAATCCGTAAATTCTTTGATTTAGCCAATCAAATGGAAGGTGTGGTTTCCTTGGGAGTGGGAGAACCTGATTTTGATACTCCATGGCACATTCGAGATGCTGCTATTTATTCCATTGAATCAGGTAAAACTACCTATACCGAAAATCCCGGAATGTTAGCACTGCGTAAAGAAATCTGTAAATACTACAAACGTCATTTTGATATTCGCTATGAACCAGATGAAGTATTAGTTACTGTCGGCGGAAGTGAAGCCATTGACCTCGCTTTTCGTTCTCTTGTCAATCCAGGCGATGAGGTCATCATTCCTACTCCATCCTATGTTGCTTATGAACCAGGTGTTATCCTCTCTGGTGGGGTAGTAAAACTGTTGCCGTTAACGAGTGAGAACCAATTTAAGATCACCAAAGAAGCTTTGGCTGCTTGTATCAGTGAGAAAACCAAAGCAATCATGCTAAACTATCCATCCAATCCAACCGGTGGTACCATGAGCAAAGAGGATTACGAACGAATCGTTCCTTTGATCAAAGAGCATGGCATTATGGTCATATCCGATGAAATCTATGGTGATCTGCAATATGAAGGAAAACACTATTCCCTTGCTCACTTCGAAGAAATCAAAGATCAAGTATTAGTTGTTAATGGATGTAGTAAAGCATATTCCATGACAGGGTGGCGAATTGGTTATCTAATGGGGAATAAAGCATTGATCAAAATGATCAATAAAATTCACCAATATGTTATCATGTGTGCCCCGATCACAGCACAGTATGCTGCGATTGAAGCGTTCCGCCATGGGGATCCTCAAGTTGAGGAGATGCGACTTGCCTATTTAGCTAGAAGAAACTTTGTGGTAAAGGCATTTAACGAAATGGGACTTCCGACCCATACACCCAAAGGGGCTTTCTACGTATTCCCAGACATTCGACCGACCGGATTAACAAGCGAAGAATTCTGTGAACAATTATTAAACGATCAAAAGGTTGCTTGTGTTCCTGGTACTGCATTTGGTGATGCTGGTGAAGGATTTATTCGTGTCTCCTATGCCTACAGTATTGACGAATTAAAAATTGCAACCGAGCGTATTAAAGTATTCCTTCAGCATTGCAAAAAATAAACTCTAATCACAAGAAAAGGATACGCATTAATAGGTACCATCTTTACGGAATAACCAGTAAGGAAGGTACCTATTTTTTGTCCAAGGGAAGTTCATCCTTTTTCGATCAAACCATTACCAATAACCATAGATTCAAAAAAAAAAGGATCGGTCGATCCTTTTTTATTTCTGAACGATTTCTACTAAATTCTTGTGATAATCATAACGATCATCAACACAAGAGAATGCACGATATGCAATTGCTTTTGCTTTCTCTAAATTTCTTTCGACATACACATTAGCAAAACGATAGTAGATATAGTCTTTAATTAAATTTTCTCTTAAGATATAGCTGTATTCATAATCCCCTCTAGCTTCATCCCCATGTAAGATATATAAATCAGCACAATCCATCTGTACATCATTCTGATATGGAGCAAATAAGTCCGTATACTGAGAAAGGAATGTAAATACAAATTCCTGATAGAATTCTACATCCTGATATCTCCATTCTTTCAATACCGCATAAGCCATCATCTTGAAGTGTTCAAAGAATTTCTTTACATCACTATTTAATAATGCACTTACCGCTTCACTATTTGTCATATTCTTGCGCTGTGCTACCATTAATACTTTTTCTGCAACCTTGAATTCATCATAGTAATTCTTTGAATTTTCATCTGCTGTTTCAGATAAAGTAACCTTTACACAAGCATCCATTGCATTCTTGATAGCGGTGAATTCAGAAGCAGTCAAATCCATTGTGGCAGCTACTTTTGTTAATGTTGCCATAACAACATTCGTATCAAATCCATCTTTATTCGCTAAGCCATTTCCTTCTACGATATTCTTCTCTAATACTTTCCAATCCGCTTCATCTAATAATAAACGACAGTAATCTTCATACCCATAGCCAACACCTGCATTACGCATCATTTCAATGCAAGAATCTAAATCCATCGCATCATAATCAACGCTAGCAACTTCTTTTTTACTAGTTGCTTTTTTCGCTGGTTTTACTTCCTCTTTTCCTTCTGCCTTAGTCGCTTTTTTGGTTGTCGCTTTCTTAACTGTTGTTTTCTTTGCTGGTTTTGCTTCTGCTTTTACTTCTACTGGAGCTTCTTCACTCTTTACTGCTTTTGCTTCTACTTTCGTTTCTGCTTTTACTGTCTTTTTCGCAGCAGCTTTCTTTGTCGTTGCTTTTTTTGCCGTCGTTTTCTTTGCCGGTTTTGCTTCTGCTTTTGCTTCCACTTTTTCTTCTACTGGAGTTTCTTCACTCTTTACTGTTTTTGCTTCTACTTTCGCTTCTGCATTTACTGTCTTTTTCGCAGTGGCTTTCTTTGTCGTTGCTTTTTTCGTTGTTTTTACCGGTTCCTTAGTTAACGTTTCCACTTTTTCTTCATTTACTTTTGCATCAGCAACTTTTGCTTTTTTTGCTGCTGTTTTTGTTGTTTTTACCGTTTCTGTTTCTTTGATTAAAGTAGCTTTTTTTGCCATGAAATCTCCTCCTTATGACATTCTTTAGCCTAAACACAATACATTATACCATAAACTTCCATTTTCCAAAGTTTTTCCTAAAATAATTTTAATTTCAAAACATTTTTGTCAATTTAAAGCAGTTACATCTATTTTTTTTACTAACTTCAACGAGATTTTTCTACTTTTACTGTCTTCCCTTTTATCTTTTTTAATTGCTTTATCACTAAATCTGACTTTTCTTTACGAACATCAACGTAAGTAAAGGCATGCAATACCTTAATTGTTCCGATATCATCTATCGTTATTCCCTCTATCGCCAAACAAGCCCCAACAATATCCCCAGCTCTTACTTTTTTTGTCTTTCCTATATTCAAATGAAGCGTTGAAAATGGTTGTGCTATTTGTTTTTTTTGATGGCGTTCCAGAGGCATATTATAATAGTTAATCGTTTCTTCTAAGGTTCTTATTTCCTGGCTTATTCCATCCCATCGTTGCAAGTCATACTTCTTTGCTAGTTCTTCTAGGAATGATTGATTCTCACTAAAAAGTAAGGATACTCCCTTTTCTTCTTTTCTTGCACTACGACCGCAGCGATGAATATAATCATCGATCGTATTTGGCATACAATAATGGATTACATGGGATACTTTATCAATATCTAATCCTCGCGCTGCGATATCGGTTGCTACCAAAATTCTACTTTTTCCTTCTTGAAAATCGCGTAAATTTTTCTCTCTTGTTTTTTGCTGCAAACCACCATGAAGTCGTACGACATGCATTCCTATTTGATGAAATCTTTGATACATCATTTCACACATTTTTTGTGTGTCCACAAAAATAATGGCACTTATGATATCCTGTTGCGACAAATAAGTTAGCAATACTTGCCATTTATTATCAACTTGACAATATTGATGGCGAATCGAAGCCAATTCCTCGATTGCTACCGTTACATGCTCCATTAGAAATTCATCTATTATCTTTTTGATTGGTTCTGGATACGTAGCGGAAAAGAAAGCATATTGCAATTTTTTTTCTTTCCATTGCGCAAAAATTTGATGCAGTTGTTCATAAAAACCTAGACTCATCATATAATCTGCTTCATCTACCACAACAAAACGAAGAGAACCAAGAGAAATACTATTTTGCTGCATCAAATCCAATAAACGTCCTGGTGTTGCTACGACTACATGGCATCGTTGCCGTAATTCTTCTTTTTGATATTCGATATTTTCTTTCCCGATCAATGATACTACTTTGATTTTTCTACTTTTCCCCAATAGTTCCACTTCTTCTGCTATTTGTTTTACTAGTTCCCTTGTACAGGCAAGAATCAACACTTGAATCTGTCGATTTTCCCAATCGATGTTTTCACAAAGAGGAATCGCATAAGCAGCCGTTTTTCCACTTCCTGTCCTTGCTTTTACAACGACATTATTTCCCTTTGCAATCAAAGGTATGACTTGTTCTTGTATGGGGGTAAGCTTTTGATATCCTAATATCGCTAATGATTCTTCCATTTCTTTTGAAAATTTGATTTCCATGATTACCTCCTAGAAAAAAGAAAAGCCTATCTTAGATAGACTTTCATTTTTTATTAACGCAAACGGATAAATACTGGTCCGCTTCCCATATAAGCAGAGGCAATTCTTGTTGTTCCCATATATCCTCCATGAACTGCTTGTCCACCTCCGATATATACCGCAACATGGGCCATTCCGACTCCTCCATCCGCATAGTAGATGATATCTCCTGCTTGTGCCTGGCTTGCTGGTACTACCGTTCCTAATGACAAGTATCCTGCTGGCCATCCATGATAGTAAATTCCTACCGCTGCTAATGAATTTGTTACTAACGCTGTACAATCCTGTCCTGCGCCTAACTGTGCTAATGCTGCACTTGCTACCGATCCTGCTCCCGAATAGCTCGCTGCTCCATAGCTAGCACTTAGCGAATTTCGGCTTTCCCCATACTCATACGCTGGTGTCTCTTCGGTTTCATAGATTCGCACGATCATTGAATTAGCGCTTTCATTCCCACTGGAGTCTTTCGCTCTTACGGTAATGATATGCTTTCCTGATTCGAATTTGTCGCCATCTTTTCCTGGCATCCCTTCTACGCTGTAGTCACTGATGACTCCATCAACGTTATCCGTTACCGACAAGAAATCACTCAAACTAAACTCATCCACATCATCCATGGTGATATCATCACTGGTAAAGGTGATTCTTGGCGCTTCCGTATCAATGACATTCAGCTTCAGATTGTATGTATATACGGTTCCTTCCGTAATTTCCGCTGCATTCTTATTTTCAAACTGTAACTTTTCATTACTTCCCTTACGATACGTATCCTTTGTTTCGATGGATAACTTTGCGGTCTGTTCTCCCGTTACATTTTCCATTTCTACCGTTACGACATAATCATCCAAACGATACGATGCACGGATTCCTGTATTGCTGATTTCTTTTAAATCGGCTGCCGTTGATATCTGTCCTTGTAAGATATCCTTTGCTTTCATTGCGATCGCCTTAGAATCGCCATAGCTAACATCGATTGCTTCCTTGTTGTAGCTTTTTACGGTTTTGGTTTCGATCCCAGCCGCATTAACACTGCTTGTATTGTATCCTGTCGTATACAGTGTTACAAAGAACGCCAATACCGCAACGATACTTACGGTAGTGAAATGATGCAAGTTGAAATGAATCTTTTTCATAAAAGAAAGATCTACATTTGAACTTTCATATTTCTCAAGGGCTTTATTCTTTCCGTTGACAGCATATCCAACGATACTATTTTTCATCGTTTCTGCCATTTTCTTCACTTTTTCTATATTAATATTTGTTAATTTCATTGGATTCCTCCTTTGA
>JBGUVL010000007.1:0-5713 GCA_045134375.1 Breznakia sp.
GGGTGTACTGTTATCATTTGTGAAAATGGAGCACCATGTGGTTTGGATGTCCGTGGAGGAGGGCCAGCAAGTCGAGAAAGTGAATTACTAAAACCTACGGCTGCATGTCAAGGAATTCATGCTCTATTATTAAGTGGCGGAAGTGCATTTGGGCTAGATGCTGCTGGTGGGGTCATGCAGTTTTTAGAAGAACGTAACATTGGATTTGAGACAGGTATTGTCAAAGTACCACTTGTTTGTGAATCGTGTATATTCGATTTAGGTGTTGGGGATAAAAATGCCCGTCCCGACAAATCAATGGGATATGAAGCTTGTATTAATGCTTATCATAATGACCCGCTACAATGGGGGAATATAGGTGCTGGTTGCGGTGCAAGCGTAGGTAAAATAAAAGGGAAAGACTATGCTATGAAAAGTGGAATTGGTTCCTATGCGATTCAATTAGGAGAGCTGAAAATAGGAGCCATCGTATGTGTAAATGCGGTTGGAGACGTTTATGATCCAGAGAATGGAAAACAAATTGGTGGATTGTTGAACGAATCAAAAAATGGGGTTATAAGCTCATTGCAATTGCTATCTTCCAACCATGATAAAGGATTGGCAACAAATACCACCATTGGCACCATTATAACGAATGCATACTTTGATAAAACAAAAATGAATAAAATAGCTCAAATGGCTCAGAATGGACTTGCCCGAACCATTAAACCTGTTCATACTTCAATGGATGGAGATAGTATTTATGCTATGTCAACGGGTAATTTAACTGCCGATATTGATTTGGTTGGTACACTGGCAGCAGAAGTTATGGCATACGCTATCAAAGATGCCTTTATTCAATGTGAAAGTGCTTATGACCTTCCAAGTTATCGCGAAATTATATGCTCCAATAAAAAAAGTGAAAAGAATTAAATTCTTTCACTTTTTTATTTGAATTCCACTTTTCCATCATGTAGAGATGCAATCGATGCTAAACAGCACATATCATATCCTTTGTTAACGATATAATCATGACCTTTTTGGAAACTTTTTTCCACAACGATACCGACACCTACAATGGTAGCATTGGCTTGTGCGACAATCTCTTCAAAGCCGCGGAAAGCCTCTCCATTTGCTAGAAAATCGTCAATAAAAAGAATTCGATCATGCTCACTTATATAATCTTTATCCATGCATATTGTATAAGTTTTATTTTTGGTAAATGAATGAACCGATGCGGTAAGTGGATTTAACATGGTTGAAGGATTTGTCTTTTTGATAAACACCATAGGAACATGCAGACGTAATGCACAGATAAAAGCAGGAGCAATCCCACTTGATTCAATCGTAACTACTTTTGTGATATTGTGCTTTTTAAAATAATCAGCAAAACAAGATCCAATATCCTCTACTAATTCAGGATCAATTTGATGATTTAAAAACGAATCAATTTTAACAATATCATTTCCAATAAAGATTCCTTTTTCTAATATTGCTTGTTTTAATTTTTCCATTTAAATATTCTCCTTATCCACTTATCTCAATAGGTTCGATATATTACCAAAAAAATAATACCTAAATAATTATTACATAAAATAGCATTAAATACTAGCGAATCAATATAATCGTCATGAAAGGCTGAAATTCATTTCATCAGCGATCGTATTCATCGTAAAGATACCTTATTTTAATCAACATAATACAAGAAATAAATTATTTCATGTGAAAAAAGAAGCAAACAAGTATTTTGATTAAAATATGTTATAATTATTTCGGTGATTTCAATGGATGGTATACTAATCGTTAATAAAGAAGCAGGTATGACAAGTCATGATGTAGTCGCAAAGCTTCGTCGTATTTTACATATTAAAAAAATTGGGCATACTGGAACACTAGACCCTAATGCCACTGGTGTTATGATTGTTCTAGTTGGTAAGGCAACAAAAATACTTCCATATATTGAAGACGTTGACAAAGAATATGTCGCAACCATGAAATTAGGGAAAAGAACATTGAGCGATGATATTTGGGGTGAAATAATAGAAGAAAAACCAATTGTAGAAATGGATGATTTTGCTGATTTTATTACTCAATTCAAAGGCAAACAAAAACAGCTTCCTCCCATGATTTCCAGCATTAAAGTAAATGGTAGAAAGCTTTATGAATACGCTAGAAACAATGAAACAGTAGAGCGACCTCTACGAGATGTTGAAATTTATGATATTGAATGTCTTGATGAAAAGCAAATGAAATTTAGAGTGCATTGCAGTAGTGGTACCTATATTCGTTCTCTTTGTGTTGCTATTGCTGAAAAGAGCGGTAATATTGGATGCATGTCATCTTTAGTGCGTACGAAAGTAGGTCGTTTTTCGCTGGCACAAGCTTACACGCTGGACGAAATAGCTGCTGGAAACTATAAAGTTTATCCTATTTATGAAATATTATCCCATTATCCAATGGTTTCCTATCAACCTATTCAAGATGTGAAAAACGGGAAAAAAATTCGTCTTAATTGTAAAGAAGATGAAGTTGCTATTATCGATGAAAAAGAAGTTATTGCGATTTATCATCGCCATCATCATAATGTATTTTACTGTGTCAGGGGGCTATGGTAATGATTGAAATGATTGATGTTTATTCCAATAACAATAAAAAAAGAAAGGATCTTTCTATTGCTTGTATTGGATATTTTGATGGAATTCATAAAGGCCATGCTGCTTTGATACACAAGGTGAAAGAATTATGTCATCAAGAAGTACCTTCTATTATTTGTTTTGACAATGATCCTTGGATCATCATGAATAAAATAAAAGATGCCCAGTATATTACTCCTTTTTCAGCCCGCATGGAACTGCTTTATCAGATGGGAATCCAACGTTGTTTTCTTTTGCATTTCGATGAATCCATGATGCATTTAAGCCCAAATAATTTTATTCATCAAGTTTTAGAGCCATTGAATCTAAAAGGTCTTGTATGTGGCGATGATTTTCATTTTGGGTTTTGTGGAAAAGGAACGATTCATGATTTATCGAAAGCCACTTTTCCATTACATGTCATACCAAAGCTTTGTATTGATGGAAAAAAAATATCGTCAACTCATATTGAGCAATTATTACGAAATGGTAATACTAGAAAAGCATATCAAGAATTAGGAAGATATTATGCGATTAAAGGAACGGTCGCACATGGCTCACATGTAGGCGGTCCCTTGCTAGGATTTCCCACTGCAAATATGATTCCAAAAGAAAATTATATTATTCCTAAGCATGGAGTATATAGCGGCGCTATCAAATATCGCAACCGGCTCTATAAAGCGATGATCAATGTGGGTCATAATCCTACCATGAATTTTCAAAAAAATACTTCATTAGAAGCTTACATTCTTGATTTTGATCAAACCATTTATGGAGAAGAAATTATTTTTTATTTCTATGATTATCTTCGTGATGAGAAAAAATTTTCAAATATTACAGAGCTAAAGGAACAGTTGAAAACGGATGTACAACATGTTCGCTATCAAAAATAAGGATGGTGTTAGATTTGAAACTTGAATTGTTTAACAAAATAGATGATACTTTGCATTTATTAAAAATAAAAAAAGAAGATTATCAACAAATACGAAAAGAGATTAAATATATTCTTTTAGATATTTTAGATCATAATAATGAAATGATCATGGATATTTCTAGCCGTGTGAAAAGCGCAGAAAGTTTAAGAGAAAAGATTATCCGTAATCGGCTTTATTTAAAATATGAAACAGACCAAGATATTCTTGACCATCTAAGTGATCTAATCGGTTTAAAAATTGAATGTCGTTTTATTGATGAGGAAGAGAAAGTATTTCAAATATTAAAAAATTATTTTACGATTGCAGTAAATGATGGCTATTACTGTAGCAAAAAATATCCTTATTTAAAGCTAGAATTAGAAAGCAAGCAACCACAAATGCAACGAAATGGTTTTACGATTTATCGCATTGATGGCTACTATGAACGAGACACAGAAAAAATTCGTTTTGAATTACAAATTAAAAGTATGGTCAATAGTTTCTGGGGTGATATTGAGCATAAGTTAGTTTACAAAAATACAAACTATTATGTATATGATAAATTTATGAAAAATTTACTTTCTTCCATCAATTCCAATCTCTCTATCATCGACTCTCAGTTAAGAATCGTATATGATGAAATGGAAAATTCCGATCGTCATCAAATGGGATTAGTATCAGAAGATAATTTTGAAAAAATGTTAGCAAAAGCAATTAATGACTTATTTACTGAAAAACTAAAAGAATCCATTGGTTTTACTATTAACGTAAAAAATACTTCGGATATTCTTGGGCATTACATTTTTTTAAAAAACATAAGGGATGAACTAGGTAATCCTGATAAAACAAATAATTTATTTACTATTTTTAAAAAGTTAAATAGCGTGGATATTGATTTTAGTGAAGAAATCATTATGGAAAAACAATTTATTCATTCCGATCCTTTTAAACAAATTTTAGGTAATTTTTTAATTAGCAAATTAAATGAAGATTATGAATTCTATGTTTTTTTTCAAATGCTATTTGCATTAGAAGAAGGAAATAACATTCAAGATTTTGCACTATTTATGGAAATATATAAAGATTATATTGTTGATAATTACTGGTTTAAGACAAGTTTTATGCGGTTGAATATGCAAGAAGCAGAAAAAGTTCAAAGAGAATGCTTGATTGCGTTAGCTAACGCGCTATGTGAAGTGGGAACGATCCATATTTTTTATAATGAAAAATTAGATTCCATTCGCAAAACATTTACGATGTTTATTGAAGAACTAGAAAAACGTGTCATCTCATTTCGTGATTTCACCATTTATCAAAACGCCTATGAAAAAGAACTGCATACTCTCATACTAAGACTTTTCTAGCATAATTCCTCCTGCTATTGCATACACAATACTGACAGGAGGATTTTTCATGAAAAAACAGGCAATCGCATTTTTTACTATGTTTTCACTGCTTTTAATGCTTGCCATTTATTACATCACATTACCAGAAGAAAGTGCTAACAGTAGTGTTAACGATATTTCCGTCATTTCGGAAATTAGTGAAAATACACAAGAAGGAAAAGAAGAAGAGATGGAAAAAAACGATGAAATCATTTCCGATCCTGATAGCAACGAAGAAGAAAAAAATGAAGCAATATTAAAAAATGAGACATTAAAAGCAAACCGTACAATCGAAACTGATATCCAAAAAAAATTACAAGAGATGGGATATGAAACGAACGTAGAAATTAAAGAAAAGACCATTTATGTTACGATTGCAAAAGAGAAAGATGAGGAAATTGCAAAAGCTGTAATGAAAGCTGTTTATGAAGAAATTCAAGATAAATATTTTATCGAAGTCGGTTTTAATTCTTAATAATTATGGTATAATAAAGTCGGGTGATAAAAATGGCACAAGAATATTTAGCTATGGAAAACAAAGAACGCGGAATAATTGCAGTTAGCACTAATGTATTTGAAACAATTGCTAAAATTTGCGTGGAAGAAGAAAAAAATATTGTTTTAGCAGATTCTTCCTATTTTAAAAATGCAATTCACTGTAAAATGGTGGAAGGAAAGTTAGTGTTAAATTTAAGTGTAAAAGTAAATTATAATGCAAAAGTGAATGATGTTTGTTCTCGATTACAGACAAAAATCTACGAAAATGTTAAACACATGACCGATTGTGTAGCAGATACCATCG
>JBGUVL010000008.1:0-4780 GCA_045134375.1 Breznakia sp.
ATACAATTCTATCTTTTGCCTCACTCATGAATATGCCCCCTATTTAATTATTAGGATTATACCACATTATTAAAGATTGAAACAATAAATTCAAGTGTTTCTGTAATAAAAGGAAAGAAAAAGGAAAAAGCATCAAACTAGGATGCTTTTTGAACAATTATTCGTATTGAATTAAGGAATTTACTTCATAATCTTTTAACAATTCTCTTCCGTTTAGATCTAACAATTCAATAAGAAAAGAACAACCAACAACATTTCCACCTAATGATTCAACCATTTTTATTGCGCCATCTACCGTGCCACCGGTTGCTAATAAATCATCAATTATTAATACTCTCTGTCCTTCTTTAATTGCATCTTTATGCATTTGAAGAGTATTGCTTCCATATTCTAATTCATATTCGATACTTACGGTTTCTCTCGGTAGTTTATTTGGTTTACGAACAGGTATAAATCCTATACCCAAATCCTTTGCCACAGGACATCCAAAGATAAAACCTCTAGACTCTGGGCCAACAATGACTTCTGCTTGAACTTTTTTTGCAAATTCTAACATCGCATCACAGGCTTCTTTAAACGCCTCCCCATTTTGCATTAATGGTGTAATGTCTCGAAATAAAATTCCTTCTTTCGGATAATCTTGAATGCTTGCAATATAC
This sequence comes from Breznakia sp., assembly GCA_045134375.1. Classification (GTDB taxonomy): domain Bacteria; phylum Bacillota_I; class Bacilli_A; order Erysipelotrichales; family Erysipelotrichaceae; genus JBGUVL01. The sequence goes on from JBGUVL010000008.1 coordinate 660, forward strand.
TGTTTTAAATCCATGTTTTTCTCCTCCAAACAATTACTTATTTATTATAAATCGGATCGATTAGATAGTCCACAATGAGATTGACTGATTTTTTTCCATAAAAATTATTTGCCTCTACTTTTCCTATAAAGGTAAAATCTGTTCTTTTAACATCATTTTGATATCGGTTTCCTTGATTGAAATAAAGATAATTCAAATGACTCCCACTATATTTCAAATGTTTTCCATTGCTTAATGCCGAGATTTTTAGATGATCGTCATGAACACAAAATAAAGGAAGTTCAAAATCGCAACCAAATGGTTCTAAAATTGATAAAGAGCTTACTTCTGCATAAGTTAGTTCCTCTTTCGTAATTGGCAAAACAGATATTTCTTCTTCTTTTTTTTCTGATTTCATTTTCTCATCAATAAATGACTGAATTTCTTGTAAATGTTTTTTTTCAAAACAAATCCCAGCCGCTTCTTTATGCCCACCATAGGTTATTAGCAAAGGTTTAATTTCATCAAAAAAAGTAGATAAATCAACGGTATTACTACGAATGCTCCCTTTTAATAACGAATTGCGTTCACTAAGTACCATGGCAGGGCAGTGGAATTCATGCATAATCTTACTGGCTACGATACCATTTAAACCTTCGTGAAAACTAGAATCATATAATAGATAAAAATCAGATCGTTCTTGTTTTGCCATGTGTTTTGCTTTTTCTTCCATCTTTTCACTGATTTGTTTTCGTTTCTCATTTAATTGATTAATGGAAACGATCGTATTTTGGATGGCTGCATCATTCTCTAATAATAAGTATTGAACCATACGATTCGCATTAGCTAAATCTGCCATTCGTCCAATACAATTGATTTTTGGAACAACTTGAAACGCAATTTTTGAAGCATCCCATTTTTTATTATCGTTTTGTAACATCTGTAAAGCCAAATAATTTTTTGTGTTTAGTAAACGAATTCCTTCTTTTACGATAACTCGATTTGCATTTTGTAATGGAACAACATCTCCAATTGTCGCAACTGCTGCTAACATGGTGTGTTTATCATATTCCCCAATCAAACGACGAGAAAGTAAGTAAGCAATTCCTGCCCCACACATTCCATGAAAAAAATCAGGAAATACATTAGGATGTAAGAAACAGTCGTAAATTACTTCATCCTCTTCATACACATGATGATCACTCAATATTATTTTTAAACCAGCTGCTTTTGCTTGAGATAAAACATCTTTTGCTTTTACCCCATTATCTACTGTTAAAATAATTTGATATCCTTTTTCTTTCGCTAATGCAACCGTGTTCTCATTGATTCCATAACCTTCACTAAAACGATTAGGTATATAGTAACCACATTCAATACCAAATTTTCTTAACGCATCCACGATAATTGTTGTTGCACAAATACCATCACAGTCATAATCACCACAAACAATGATTTTCTCTTTGTGTAATTTTGCATATTGCAACATATAAACAGCTTCATCCAAAAACGATAAATCAAATTCATTGATATTCATTTGATGGAAAAGCAATTCTTTTATTTTTTCATCACTAAGATTCATCGTAGCTAGCACTTTTGCTGCAAGCGGACTCAATTGATAGTATTTCATATATTCTTCATAGCCGTCATAATTGAGATGTTTAAATTTCATTCTATCACCTACTTTCAACATTATGCCATAAGTTAAATTGGTTTCGCAATAAAAAAGCATTTATCAAAACAGACAAATGCTTTTGTTTTTATTAATCGTTAATACCAGGGACAATGTATTCATCGAGTTCTTCTTTATTTCTTTTTACTTTCTTTTTCATCTTTTTCTTAGGTTTTACTTTGCAACGAATCAAATACCAAAGTTGAGCAGCGATAAACAAGGAAGAATTTGCACCGGCAATCAATCCAACCAATAATGCTACATTAAAAGTAAAGATAGAAGGGCTTCCTAAGAAAATTAAACACAGAACAGGAATTAGTGTAGTTACAGTAGTAATAATGGAGCGAAGCACGGTTTCCTGTAATGATAAATTGACAATATCACGATATTGTTCGTTAGTAAGCTTTTTATAGCGGCTAGTAAATTCCGTGTAATTTTCTCGAATTCGATCGAATGCTACAATGGAATCATTAATGGAATAACCAATGATTGCCAGTAAAACCGCAATAATGTCCGTGGTAATTTCCATCCGGAAAATAGTAAACACAGCTAAAATTATCAAGACATCATGAATCAATGCTACGATTCCTGAAATCGCATAATCCCAACGGAAACGAATACTAATATAAATCATAATACCAATCCAAGAGAGCAAAGACATTAATATTGCATTTTTAACCAATTCTTGCCCAACGATTGGAGATACCGTTGCATCACTTGCTTGTGAATGATAAGTTGCTAGTGAATATTCACTAATCGCGCTACGCTGTTCTTCATTAATTGCTTTTTTAATTGCCACCGTAGCAATCGAATTATCATCTCCAGATAGTGTAACGGAGTCCACATCAATTCCCATTTTTTCAAAATCCGTTGTTAATGTTTTTGAATCAAACCCGTTTTCACTTGTTAAAGTAATTCGTGTCCCACTAGAAAAATCAATACCAAGATTAACCAATGATTCCCCTTTTGCGCCATTCATTACCATTGTACCAACAGCAATAACCGCAATGATACAAGAGATAGCAACAAAAAATTTGGCATTTTTGATAAAATCTAAATTGGAAAAGAAATTGCTTTCTTTTTTTGTTTCTCCTTTTGATAGGTCAGGGATATTGTTTTCTTTTACACCAAACCAGCTCTTTTTGTTATCTAAGAATCCAGACATAACGATTTGCTTTAATAAGAATCGAACAATCGTTACATTAAATAATACCGTTACAATAGTGGATACCAGCAACATCGTCGCAAATCCCTTAACACTTCCGGTACCAAACAAATAAAGGATCAAAGCAGAAATCAATGTCGTTAACTGAGAATCAAATATCGTTGAAAATGATTTTGAAGTACCTTCTTTATATGCTTGTTGAACGCTTCTACCCATATATAAGCAATCTTTAATTCTTTCAAAAGTAATAACACTGGAGTCCACTGCCATACCTACTCCCAAAACAAGACCAGCAATTCCACTTAATGTAAACACACCACCCATAGCTGTATAAATGACTAATGTAACTAATGTATAACCAGCAATGGTTACTGCGGAAATAATTCCTGGGAATCGATAAACTAGCATCATAAATAACATAATACCTAAAATACCAATCATTCCTGCACTAATGGTTTTATCAAAAGATCCTTCTCCTAAGGTAGGACTAACAACATTAGAATAAATTTCTTTCATCTGGAAATTCAAAGAACCAGAATTTAAAAGCTCTGCGAGTTGCTGCGCTTCTTCCTGTGTAAAATTACCAGAAATATATACAGTATTACTATTTAGTTCTTCCTTTACGGTAGCAGCAGAAATATAGGCAGGATTTTCACTAGTAGATTCCGATACATACGTTTGCCCCTCTTTATAATCTAACCATGTAACCATTAATTGATCACTAGTTTGTGAAAGAGCACTTGTTACTTCAGCAAATTTTTCTTTATCTGCAATTTTCAATTGGACAACAGGAGAACCATTTTCATATCCTAAAGAGGCTCCACCTTCTTCCAATACAGAAGAATCCATCAATAAATTATCTGAAGTATCTCGAAATGTTAAAACAGCGGTGGAACTAATAACTTCACGAGCCGATTCAATATCTTTGATACCAGCTAATTGCACGCGAATACGATTATCCCCTTCCACACTGATATCCGGTTCGCTTACCCCTAATACATTGACACGTCTTCCCACTGCTTCTGCTACAGCATTCATTTCAATGTTTTTATTCTGTGCACTTTCTAATGGACTTACTTCATAAAGAATTTCAAAACCACCTTTCAGATCCAGCCCTAAATTCATGTTGTCAATGGAACTAGCGCTAAATGTTCCAATACAACCAATCATGACTAGAATCGTCAATAAAAAGACAACAATTCTTTTCTTATTCATTTACTTCCCTCCTAAAAAAGAATCAATGTTATCAAGACTCATCGAATATCCTTCAATCATTGCTAAAGTATGTAGCGCACTAACAACATC
>JBGUVL010000009.1:0-29377 GCA_045134375.1 Breznakia sp.
GTGAAGATAGCAAATCGCCAGGTAATGGACATCGCATTGCGTTGTCCTTTTTTTTATTTATGTGAAAGTTAATGTTTTATCCAATAAGTTGCAGAAAATTAAAATCATGTCGTATATCAATAGTAGAGGGATTTTAGAAGAGATAGGAGGCACTGTGAATATTTTCTTTGGTTGTATACTTTATCGTCCTTTTACTGCATTTATTCGTTACTTTTTTCATTCTAGGTAATTATTATGCTTGCATTACGAATTACATTTATTGTTGGATTAGGAGCAGCATGGTACCTATATCGTTATTTCTTTTCTAGATAGTATTGCTAAAAGGTAGCAACTTGCTACCTTTTATGATTCATCAAAGAAAAACTATGTTATAATATTTAAGTTACAGGAGGGGCTGTATGATTAGTTTAACGATAAAAGAAATTGCTTCTATGATTAATGGAACATTATATATCAATGAGGCTGATGAAAATGATTTAGTGAATGGAGTAGTGATTGATTCTCGTGAGGTTCAGAAGGGAAATCTTTATGTACCTATCGTCGGGAATCGTGTGGATGGGCATTCTTTTATTGCTGATGTGGAAAACAAAGGTGCTACTTTAACATTTTGTTCAAACATAGAATATCTTCCCCAAAAAATGGCTGTTTTGGTAGTCGAGGATACCTTAGCAGCGATGCAAGATTTAGCAAAAGCATATCGTAAAATTTTATCAGCGACAGTAATTGGAATTACGGGAAGCAATGGGAAAACCAGCTGTAAGGATATTTTGGCTGGTGCGCTAAGTATAAAATTGAAAACACAGAAAACCCAAGGAAATAAAAATAATGAAATTGGGGTTCCTTTGACCTTACTTTCTCTAGATCGTGATGTAGAAGCGGCTGTTGTTGAGATGGGTATGGAAAATAGAGAAGAGATTCATTTTTTGAATCCAATTGTATCACAAAATATTGCTGTGATTACAAATGTTGGAATTGCCCATTTAGAGAATCTTGGCTCAATTGAAAATATTGGAAGAGCAAAATTGGAAATCATAGATCATCTACAGCCGGGTTCATTATTTGTATATTATGGTGATGATCCAATTCTAACAAAACTAATGAAAAAGAAAGTAATTCCTGAGGGGGTACGTGTTCTTACGTTCGGTAAAGAAAAAAGTAATGATGTTTATTTGACTTCGCTTTCGCAGGATTATGATGGTATTCGTTTTCAGTTAAATGAGGATGGCTATTCTTATCATTTACCTATGTTAGGGGAACATCAGGCAATCAATGCGATGGCGGCAATCATCATTGCGAAAGATTTAGGATTGCACGCGGAAGAAATTCAGCAAGGTTTTTATCGTATTGAAAAGACAGGAATGCGCAATGAATTAATGACGATTGGAAATTGCACCATTTTGAATGATGCATACAAATCAAATCCACAAAGTGCACGTGCGGCATTAGAAACCTTTCATGGGTTTGATCATCCATATAAAATTTGTGTCCTTGCTGATATGTTAGATTTGGGAGATACAACTGCGAATTTACATCATGCGTTAGGCTACTCATTAAATAAATATGGATTCAAAGAAATTCTTTGTATGGGAGAATTATCAAATTATATTGCTGAGGGTGCAAAGGAATCTTGTCAAGATGCGAAAATTGTTCATTTTAATGATCGTGAAGAATTGTTTGACTACTTAAAAGATTATATTAAACGTGATTGTATGATTTTGTTTAAAGGATCAAGGGGTATGGCTCTTGATTTGGTAATTGATAAAATGAAGGAATATGGTGAATAAAATGAGTAAAATAAAGTTAGCTGTAATTTTTGGTGGAAAATCGAGTGAATATGGCGTTTCATTACATTCGGCATCAAGTGCGATACGGAATATGGATCGAGAAAAATATGATTTAACATTTGTGGGAATCACAAAAGATGGAAAATGGTATTACTGTCCGGATAATGTGGATGCGATCGAACATGATCATTGGCAGAATCTTCCAGGTGTTTGCGAAGTGGTATTAAGCTGTTCTCAAGCGCAACAAGGTTTTTTGAAATTATATGATGATGGTACTTATGATGTTTTAAAAGTGGATTGTATTTTTCCAATTTTGCATGGAAAAAATGGAGAAGATGGGACAATTCAGGGACTTTTCGCATTGGCGGGTATCCCTTTTGTCGGATGTGATCATTTGAGCAGTGCCATTTCGATGGATAAAGATTATACCCACATTATTTGTGAAGCGGCAGGTATTCCTATGGCTCCTTATCTTTGTGTTATCAATACCAAAGATTTGGATTATCAAAAAGTCTATCAACAAGTGGAGGAGAAACTGTCATTTCCGGTATTTATAAAACCAGCGAATGCGGGAAGCAGTTATGGAATTAGTAAAATCAGAAATTATGAAGAATTTGAAAGAGGATTAAAATTAGCTTTTGAACATGATCGTAAAGTTATCTTAGAAACGGGAATTGATGGTTTTGAAGTCGGCACTGCGGTCATGGGAAATGAGGATATCTTTGTCGGAGCTGTGGATGAGATTGAGACTCACAAAGATTTCTTTGATTTTGCAGCAAAATATGATTTGGATGCGACTACGATTCATTGTCCGGCACGTATTTCTACAGAAAAAAGAGATGAAATTCGTGCGATGGCAAAGACAATTTATCACGCTTTAGGATGTCAAGGATTGACTCGTGTGGATTTGTTTTTAACACCGGATGGAAATATTTATTTCAATGAAGTGAATACGATTCCTGGTTTTACTAGTGCCTCTCGTTATCCATCTATGATGAAGGAAGCAGGAATTTCTTTTCCTGAATTAATCGATCGTTTGGTTGCATTAGCAATGGAGAGAACAAGATAATCATGTTACAGAGCAAAAGCCGAACTTGGCTTGAAATCGATTTAGCGAAAATCCGTCATAACACAAGAGTGGTGGATCAATTAATTGGGGATACAAAGATCATGGCGGTAGTCAAAGCCAATGCCTATGGACATGGTGACATTGTCATTGCGAAAATGCTGCAAGAGGAGATGAATATTTCCTTTTTTGCGGTAAGTAGTGTGGATGAGGCATTGGATTTAAGAACGGCAGGTATTACTGGTGATATTTTGATTCTTGGATATACTCCGGAAGAACATTTTCATTATTTAGTGGAAAAAAAGATTACGCAATGTTTGCTTAGTTTGGAGTATGCAAAGAAATTAGATCATTATTGTGAAAGGAATCATTGCACGATTTCTGGACATATTAAAATTGATACTGGAATGTCTCGTTTGGGGATTCCTTGTTTGGATGATCATTATTGTATTGAGGATGTGTATCAAATTTATCAGCTTTCACATATTAAACCAACAGGTATTTTTTCTCATTTCAGTGTATCTGACTCATTGGATAATGAAGATGATATTGCGTATACGAAACATCAAATTGATTTGTTTGAAAAAGTGTTGGAGGATATCGAACAAGCGGGCTATGATTATGGATTGACACATATCCAAAATAGTTATGGTTGTTTGAATTATTTTGATCTTAAGTATGATTATGCACGACCTGGGATTATTTTATTAGGGAATGTAAGTGATGATCATGACCGCTTACGTCAGTCGGTCGATCTTTTACCTTCCCTTAGTTGGAAGGCCAATATTTCATTGGTGAAAACAGTAAAGAAAGGCTGTTGCATCAGTTATGGAAGAAATTTTATCGCTTCCAAAGATATGAAGATAGCAACCTTGAGTGTTGGCTATGCGGATGGGTTAAACCGCAACGCTTCTCATCATGGTTTATCCGTATTAATTCAAGGAAAACGTTGTCCTATCATTGGCAATATTTGTATGGATCAATGCTTAGTAGATGTTAGTGAAGTTAGCAATGTAAAAGAAGGAGATATTGCTACTTTGGTGGGTAGTGATCAAGGAGAAGTCATAAAAATTGATGAATTATCTCGTGCGGCTCATACGATTAATAATGAATCATTTACTTTAATTTCAAAACGCGTTCCAAGATTTTATATAGGGTAGGAGATAGAAGATGGAGAGAAACAATTATACAGCAATTGATATTGTTAAATTTATTTGTGCAATTTTAGTTATTGGAATTCATACCGGTCCATTACTTTCCATAAATGAGGGAGCTAATTTTTTGCTTGTGCAAGGGTTAGGAAGAATTGCTGTTCCATTTTTCTTTACTGCATCTTCTTTTTTCTTTTTTTTGAAAATTGATGATCAATTACCCTTATCCGATCAGCGAAATTTGATTGTTTTAAAACGCTATTTAAGTCGGCTTTTAAAGTTGTATTTGGTTTGGACCATCTTGTATTTTCCATTGGTCATCTTACAATGGTTTCATGGTGGATTTCATTGGATTTCAGTGATTCGCTATTTTCGCGATTTGTTTTTTACTGGTAGTTATTATCATTTATGGTTTCTTCCTGCACTGATGTTTGCGACTTTTTTGGTTTATTGGCTATTACAGAAAATGAGAAAAAAAGACCTGCTATTGCTTTCCTTTTTATGTTATTTGCTTGGTATGTTAGTCAATGTTTATGGTGATTTTCTATTGACCTTACCCATCATTAATGGAATTGTACAATGGTATTTGAAAGTGTTTGTAACAACAAGAAATGGCTTATTTTTTGCTTTTATCTTTGTTGTGATTGGCTATTTTCTGGCGAAGAAAAAACGACAAATTCCAATTTTGCACTTGCGTATTGGTCTGTTTATAACGGTTTTCCTTTATTTTATCGAAGTCTATTTTTTACAATTCATAGGGTATAATCATGATCTAACTTGTATGTACTTGATGTTGATACCGCTGATTTACTATCTTTTTGTATTTTTGCTTTGTTATCAAGATCATCATAATACGAAACGGCTTCGTTCGATGAGCACACTAATCTATGTTGGACATTTATATGTAGTAGAAATCATAGCAAGAGTTCCATTTTTACATGCCAACTCATTGTTGTATTTTATCGTAGTAACGATAGGTTCAATTCTACTTTCTTATCTAATTCTATGGGTTTCAAAAAAAAATCGAAAGGTTAAGGTACTCTATTAATGATTCGTGTTTCACAAATAAAAATTCCTATTGTAGAATGGGATGAAAACAATACGGAACTTTTTAAAGATAAAATTAGAAAAAAGTTAAAACTTTCTAAAAAATGTGATTTTTCTTATCGAATTCATCGGCGCAATATCGATGCAAGAGAAAAAGAGATGCTATATTTTGTATGTAGTTTGGATGTTAAACTTGCCAAAGAAAAGGAAAAAGAGGTACTTTCTAAAATAAAAAAAGATGTGATGCGAACACCGCGTCCGTATTCGTACTATTTGAAACGTGGTGATCAATTTATGAAATATCGTCCTATTGTTGTTGGTTTTGGACCAGCCGGTCTTTTTGCCTCCTTTTTGTTAGCAAAGCATGGGTATTGTCCACTTGTTTTAGAGCGAGGCGAAGATATGGATGCGAGAAGTCGAAGCGTGGACTCTTTTTTTCAAAATGGAGAATTGAATGAGGAAAGTAATATTCAATTTGGAGAAGGGGGCGCAGGAACTTTTTCGGATGGTAAATTAACGGCACGCAGCAAAGATCCTAGAGTACAGATGATTTATGATACTTTGATTCATTTTGGTGCGCCTAAGGAAATTGCTTATGACAGTCTTCCTCATATTGGTAGTGATCATTTAAAAGGTGTGATTAAAGCAATGCGAAAAGCCATCATTGCGTATGGTGGAGAAGTCCATTTTAATGAGAAAGTAGAAGAGTTAATCATAGAAGATAGTGCGATTCATGGGGTAAAAACATCCAAAGATATTTATCCTAGTGAGCATGTGATTTTAGCATTGGGAAATAGCGCTAGAGACAGTGTTCGCAAATTTTATGAACAGGGTGTCGCTATGGAAGCAAAAGACATAGCAATTGGTGTTCGTATAGAACATCAACAAAAATTTATCAATGAAGCAATGTATCATCAGTTTGCTTCCCATCCTTCTTTATCTGCTGCTAGTTATTTTTTAAGTAATCAAAAAGGAGCCTATACATTCTGTATGTGTCCAGGAGGAAGTGTTGTTGCGGCAACGTCTTTAAAAGAACATGTGGTAACTAATGGTATGAGCAATTATGCCCGCGATGAAAAAAATGCCAATAGTGCTATATTGATTTCAATTGGGAAAGAAGAAATGGGGGAAGGCGTATTTGCCGGTATGGATTATGTTGATGAATTAGAAAAAAAAGCCTTTGTTCTTGGTGGAAGCAATTATCGAGCTCCAGCACAATTAGTAGGCGATTATTTGAAGCACCAATCTTCTACGAAAATAGGAGAGGTTTATCCTTCCTATCCTTGTGGGGTAACATTATGTGATTTACATGAACTGCTTCCCTCAAAGATTGGTACAAAATTGGAAGAAGGATTGATCGATTTTGGAAAGAAAATTCATGGATTTGATGCTAACGATTCGATTTTGACTGCAATTGAAACAAGATCTTCCGCTCCTGTACGGATATTAAGAGATCGTGATACCATGAACTCTCTTAGCGTAAAAGGGCTTTATCCTTGTGGGGAAGGAGCTGGTTATTCTGGAGGAATTACTTCCAGTGCGATTGATGGGGTAAAAGTTGCAGAGAAAATTATAACATCATTTATTTATATGGAAGAGTAAGGCGAAAGCCTTTTTCTTTTTCATAATTTTAAGAAAATGGGAATACTCTGTATCAGAGGTGTTTTTCATGTCAAAGAAATGTAAAATCATCATAACGTTGATCGTTAGTTTCATTATTTTCGCTATCGTTTTATTCGTATTGTTTATCATTGTTCATTATGGGGTTATTTCTCCTCACTTTATTTTGTATGGAGATGAAAAGGTAGTATTGTCATTGAATGAGTCCTATCAAGAGGAAGGCTATCAGGTCTATTATCATTTTCAATCCTACAAAGAGCAAGTGGTGATAAGCGATAATATCAATGAAAGTAAAGTTGGTACTTATAAAATTACGTATTGGATTAAGGAATTGAATATTCAAAGAAGCAGAATCATACAGGTAAAAGATAAAACGAAACCTATGATTACATTGAATGGGGAAAGTAGAGTTTATACTTTTATTGGTTCTACTTATCACGAAGAAGGGGCTACTGCAGTAGATAATGCTGATGGTAATCTGGATGATAAAATTAAGATCAAGAATCCGATTGATATGAACAAAAGTGGTAAATATCAAGTTGTTTACTCGGTAAAAGATTCAAGTGGCAATGAGGCAAAGGCGATTCGAACGATTATTGTCGCAAAGAATCCAATGAACGTAAAATTAAATTATGATTATGATCGCTTCGATAATACTGCGATGCAGTGGTGGTTTGAAAAAAGTGTGGATCATCAGCGCAATAAAGGAGCTTTGGATGAAAAATTATTGAAAAAGTATAATGCGTTTTATCGAGGGGAAGATGAAAAAGTGATTTATTTGACATTTGATGAGGGAGGTAGTGATACCACTTATATCAAAGAGATAGCCGCATTATTAAACCGTTATGAGATTCAAGGAACTTTTTTTCTAACACGAAACTATATCATGAAAGAAAGTGAATTCATTCGTGATTTGGTTGCGAATGGACATGTTGTTGGAAATCATACAAGAAATCATTTGAATATGGCGACGTTAGCTAACGCCAATGATGTTGATCAATTTGTGGAAGAAATCACTTCGGTAGAAAAAGCGTATATGGAAGTGAGTGGGAAACCTATGTGTAAGATATTTCGTTTTCCAAAAGGAGAGGAAAGTGAGAGAAGTATGAAAATGCTGAAGGATCTTGGCTATCGAACTTATTTTTGGAGTCATGCCTATTATGATTATGGACCACAATTGAGCTATGAGGAAGCATATGAATCTATGATCAATTATTATCATAATGGTGCGATTTATCTCATTCATCCAAATAACAAAGGAAACTATCTAGCGTTAGAAGATTTTATTAAGGCAATGCTAGAGGAGGGATATGTTTTTAAAACGGTGGATCAAATTAAATAAAGGTTGAAAATAAGGTAGAATGGAATTATCGTAGGCGATAAAAATAAGGGATAATGATAGAGAAGAGAATCATGAGGTGTTTTTCCATGCGATAGAGTTATTGAAATGTTTTGTTTCAATAACTCTATGGGTAGCCAATTATATCCTGATGATTCTCTTTTTATCGTTTTATGGTAAGACTTGTTGCTATTGATTTGTCGTAATTTTAGGTTGAAAAGTAGAGGTAAAATTGGTATCATATACATAGTAAAAAAAGGTCCTTTAAAATAATCCAGAGAGGTTATGAAGGTGAGAAACAAAACTACCATTTTAAGGTCCTTTTGCGTGCGCATGGACCTTTTTTTCGAAAATAGAATCAATGGGAGGTTTCTTTATGAATAAAAATAGTATTCTAACAATGAACCAGCTTAGTGTCGATGAAATCATGTCTCTTCTTGATGATGCGATGCGTTTTTCCTGTTCTCACAAAGATTGGCAGTTATCACGTCCTCGTCTAATTGCGAATCTTTTTTTTGAACCAAGTACGAGAACCCATTACTCATTTGCGAGTGCAGAACATCAGTTAGGATGTCGTGTGGTTGATTTTGCGGCAGAAGCGAGTTCTACACAAAAAGGGGAATCGTTGTATGATACTGTGAAAACATTTGAAACGATTGGCTATGAAGGTGTTGTCATTCGTCATCGAGAAGATGCTTATTTTAATGAATTGAAAGGAATCAATATTCCGATTATCAATGCTGGGGATGGTTGTGAAAACCATCCAAGTCAATGCTTGTTAGATATGTTGACATTATATCAGGAATTTCATACTTTCCAAGATATCAAATTATTAATTGTTGGTGATATCAATCATTCTCGTGTTGCGAATTCGAATGTAGATACGATGAAGCGCTTAGGTGGGAAGGTGTTGTTTAGTGGTCCGGAATTTTGGATCGATCGAAAAGATTTGTATGTGGATCTAGATGAAGGAATTCAATGGGCAGATGCGGTCATGATGTTACGAATTCAACACGAACGTCATGCGAAAGCGATGAATATGACACCACAGGAATATTTAGCAAAATATGGATTAACAAAAGAAAGAGCAGCGATGATGAAAGAACATGCAATTATCATGCATCCAGCTCCGGTCAATCGTGATGTAGAAATTGATTCTGATTTAGTGGAATGCGAAAAAAGCCGTATTTTTAAACAAATGGCAAACGGTGTTCTAGTTCGTAAAGCGATGATCAAAAAAATATTTGAGGAATCATTCTAGGAGGGAAGATGATGTACCTGATTAAAAATGCAAAAATAGTAGTCAAAGACAATGAAACTAAGATTCAGGATATTCTGGTCGAAGACGGTAAGATAAAACGAATTGGAGATATCATTGATTGTGAATGCGATACTTATGATGCGCATTCGCATTTGGTTATTCCAGGTGGGATTGATGTCCATGCTCATTTACGAGAACCTGGTTATGAATATAAAGAAACTATTAAAACAGGGACGATGGCAGCTGCTCATGGCGGATATACCACGATCATGGCAATGCCAAATGTGATTCCTTTTCCGGATCATGTGGAAGTGATGAAAGCCTATCAGCAAAAAATTAAGGAAGATGCGTGTGTGAATGTGATTCCTTATGCCTGTATTACAATGCAGGAGGCAGGCAATGAAATTGTGGATATGAAAGCTTTGAAAGAGAAATGTGGCATTCGTGCTTTCTCTGATGATGGGGTAGGAGTACAACAAACGGATTCGATGGTTAAAGCGATGAATATGGCGTATGACAATGATGTGATGATTGTTGCTCATACCGAAGATATGCATTATCGTCAACCTCGTGCCTGTGTTCATGAAGGAAAAAATAATCACGAACATGGATGGATTGGGATACCTAGTGAATGTGAATGGAAGCAGATTGAACGCGATCTTAAAATCGCTTATCAAACGAAAGCGAAATATCATATTTGTCATATGAGTGCTAAAGAGAGTGTCGATTTACTTCGGAAATATAAAAAAATGGGAGCGGATGTCAGTGGTGAAGTTACGACGCATCATTTACTATTGAGCGAACACGATGTGGTGAATCCCAATTATAAGATGAATCCACCATTACGTAGTGTTGAAGATCGTTCGGCTTTGATTGAAGGATTATTGGATGGAACGATTGACTTTATTGCGAATGATCATGCACCACATAGTGAAGAAGAAAAAAATAAACCAATGGACAAAGCCCCTTTTGGCATAGTTGCTTTGGAGACAAGCATTCCATTGATTTATACCTATTTTGTGAAAAAGGGCATCCTTACATTAGAACAATTTATTCATGTGATTTCGACAAACGCAGCGCAACGTTTTCAACTTGCTAATAAGGGAAAATTGGCAGAAGGATACGATGCCGATTTAGTGGTGTTGAGTGATGATATGAAAGCAATCGATAAGAAAGAGTTTTATTCTATGGGGAAGAATACACCTTTTGATGGAATCGCTGTACAAGGTTGGTCGTTATTGACCATGGTAAATGGAAAAATTGTTTATCAGAAAGGAGTTTAAACAATGAAGGAAAGATTATTGATATTGGAAGATGGTAGTGTCTATCGTGGAGAAGCGTTTGGTGCGGACCACTATCGTCTGGGGGAAATCGTATTCAATACGGGAATGACGGGGTATCAGGAAGTATTGAGTGATCTGTCTTATTGTGCGCAGATCGTAATGATGACTTATCCTTTAATTGGTAATTACGGTATTAACCGTGATGATTTTGAAAGCATTGACCCTGCTGTTTATGGTTTTGTGGTGGCAGAGCAATGTAATGCACCAAGCAACTGGCGTAGCGAAATGACACTGGATGCATTCTTGAAGAAGAAAAATATTCCGGGAATTTCTGGAATCGATACGCGCGCCTTAACAAGAAAGATTCGAACGAAAGGGACGATGAAAGCTATCATGGCGGATGTTGATGCGAATGTAGAGGAATTGGTTGCTTATCTAAAAGCTTCTCCATATCCAAGTGGACAAGTAAAATCGGTATCGGTACAAAAAGCTTTTCCAATTCCAAGTCGTGGTCGTAAAGTTGTTTTAGTTGATTTTGGCGCGAAGCATGGAATTATACGAGAATTAGCAAAGCGAGGATGTGATTTGATGGTCGTGCCTTATAATACCGATGCGGATACGATTTTGTCTTTACGTCCGGATGGTATTATGCTAAGCAATGGTCCAGGCGATCCAAAAGAAGTAAGTGAAGCGATTGAAATGATTTCGCAATTGATGGGAAAAATTCCAATGTTTGGAATCTGTTTAGGACATCAATTGATTTGCTTAGCGGCAGGAGCCAACACGGTGAAGTTGAAATTTGGACACCGTGGAAGCAATCATCCGGTAATCAATTTGGCGAGTGGAAAAGTAGAGATTACTTCGCAGAATCATTCCTATGCGGTGGATGAAAAAAGTTTAAAAGGAACCGGTCTTATTTTGAGCCATCGCGCTTTAAACGATAAGAGTGTGGAAGGGGTACGTCATGAGAAATATCCATTATTCTCTGTTCAGTATCATCCAGAGGCAAACCCTGGTCCGGAAGATGCCAACTATCTGTTCGATGATTTTATGGAAATGATCGATGAATATATTGAAAAACGAGGAGGTAGAAAGCATGCCTAAAAGAAACGATATTAAAAAGATCATGGTAATTGGATCTGGACCAATTATTATTGGTCAAGCAGCAGAATTTGATTATGCGGGAACACAGGCGTGTCAAGCCCTTCGTGAAGAAGGATATGAAGTTATTTTGATTAACTCCAATCCAGCGACGATTATGACGGACACAACCGTTGCGGATAAGGTTTATATTGAACCTTTGACGGTGGAATTCGCTAGCCGGATCATTCATAAAGAAAGACCCGATGCTATCTTGGGGACACTTGGTGGGCAGACTGGATTGAATTTGGTCGTTGAATTGGCAGAAGCAGGTATTTTAGATAGCCATAATGTTGAAATTTTAGGAACTGAATTAGAATCAATCGAAAGAGCAGAAGATAGAGAAAAGTTTAAAGAGCTAATGTTGGAATTGAATCAACCAATTCCAGAAAGTACCATTGTTCATACGGTAGAGGAAGCCATGACATTTGCCCATAAAATTGGTTATCCGGTTGTTGTGCGACCTGCATTTACTTTAGGTGGAACCGGTGGCGGCTTTGCGCAAAATGATGAAGAGTTGGCAGATATTGCGAAAAACGGATTGAAATTATCTCCTGTTACGCAATGTTTGATTGAAAAAAGCATTGCCGGTTATAAAGAAATTGAATACGAAGTGATGCGCGATAACAATGACAATGCGATTGTTGTGTGTAATATGGAAAATGTGGATCCGGTTGGTATTCATACTGGGGATTCCATTGTTGTTGCTCCAGTACAAACATTGAGTGATCGTGAAAATCAAATGCTGCGTAATGCATCATTAAGCATTATTCGAGCATTAAAAATTTGTGGAGGATGTAATGTTCAGTTGGCATTGGATCCGGATTCATTTAAATATTATGTTATTGAAGTCAATCCACGAGTTTCTCGTTCCAGTGCCTTAGCTAGTAAGGCAACGGGCTATCCAATTGCGAAGATTGCTGCAAAGATTGCGGTGGGTCTTACTTTAGATGAAATTATTAATCCAATTACGCAGACTAGTTATGCTTGTTTTGAACCTAGTATTGATTATATTGTTACGAAGTTGCCACGTTTTCCATTTGATAAGTTCCCGAAAGCGGATCGTCGCTTAGGAACGCAAATGAAGGCGACAGGTGAAATTATGGCAATCGGACGTACTTTTGAAGAAAGCTTATTGAAGGGCATTCGTTCGATTGAAATGAAATTGAATCATATTGAAATTAAAGATCTTCCAGTCAGTGAAGAGGCATTATGGATGAAGGTAAGACAGCATGATGATGAACGAATCTACGCAATCATGGATATGATTTGGCGTGGTATCAGTGTGGATGCCATTCATGAATTTACGAATATTGACAAATTCTTTTTGAATAAGTTAGTTCATATTTGTGAATTAGAAAGAAACTTAAAAGACCATAAGAATGACATTGCGATTTTAAAACAATGTAAGAAATACGGTTTTTCGGATTCTTTCATTGCTTCTTGTTGGGGAAAAAAGGAAGAAGAAATTTATGCGTTACGAAAACAAAATGGGATTATTCCTGTTTATAAGATGGTAGATACTTGTGCTGGTGAATTTGAAAGTGCAACTCCTTATTTTTACTCCACATATGCGGAAGAGAATGAATCCATTCGTTCTGACCGCAAAAAAGTTGTGGTACTTGGTTCTGGACCAATTCGTATTGGACAAGGTGTAGAATTTGATTATGCTACGGTTCATTGTGTTAAAACACTACGTGAAATTGGATATGAAGCAATTGTTATCAATAACAATCCAGAAACGGTTTCGACGGATTTCTCAATTTCTGATAAATTGTATTTTGAACCATTGACGATAGAAGATGTAATGCATGTTATTGAATTGGAACAGCCCGAAGGTGTCATTGTTCAATTTGGTGGACAAACGGCAATCAATTTAGCTGATAAACTAGTCCAATATGGTGTTAAGATTTTAGGAACTAGTTTGGAAAATATTGATCGCGCAGAAGATCGTTATGAATTTGAAGCGATGCTACATCAATTAGATATTCCACAGCCAAAAGGAGAAACGGCAGTAACTGTGGAAGAAGCATTGGATATCGCATCTAGAATTGGGTATCCAGTGTTGGTAAGACCTTCCTATGTATTAGGAGGGCGTGCGATGGAAATTGTGCATAACGATGATGATTTAAAAACTTATATGGCAAATGCGATTAAAGAGATTTCTCATGATGCACCTATTTTGGTAGATAAATATATTGTTGGTAAAGAAGTGGAGACCGATGCGATTTGCGATGGAACGCATGTGTTTTTACCAGGGGTCATGGAACATATTGAACGTGCTGGGGTTCACTCCGGGGACTCGATTTCGGTTTATCCAACACAAACATTAAGTAAAGAAGTGAAAGATACGATCATTGATTATACGATGCGAATTGGAAAAGGTTTTGATTTCATCGGTTTGTTTAATATTCAGTTTATTGTTGATAAAGATAATCATGTTTATGTATTAGAAGTGAATCCACGAAGCAGCCGTACCGTACCATTCCTTTCTAAGATTACCGGTGTTCCGATGGCACATGTTGCGACAAAGGCAATCATGGGCGAAAGTCTTGAAATGCAAGGTTATGGGGAAGGTGTGAAAGAGGAACCAAAGCGTGTTTTTGTTAAAGCACCGGTATTCTCATTTGCAAAATTACGAAGTGTAGATACAACCTTAGGTCCTGAGATGAAATCAACCGGGGAAGCTTTGGGTGGTGACATCACTTTAGAAAAAGCATTGTATAAGGCATTATTGGCAAGTGGAATCAAGATTCCAACACATGGTAGTGTATTGATGACGATTGCCGATGAAAACAAGAAGGAAGCGTTAAGCATTGCAAGACGTTTTGAAGAGTGTGGGTATGGTATTTATGCTACCAGTGGAACTTGTGCTTATTTAAGGGAAAATGGAATTAAAGTAGAAGAAGTTAGCAAGGTGGATGAAAATCGTTTTGATGTATTGGATTTGATCATCAAAGGACAGGTTAACTATGTTATCAATACCATTTCACAAAGCAAAGAATCTACCAATGATGGATTTTTGATTCGTCGTGTATCGGCAGAAAATGGGATTTCTTGCTTGACATCATTGGATACTGCAAATGCGATTTTAAAAGTAATTGAAACGCAGTCCTTTTCAGCGATTGCGATGAATGACATGGAGAATTAATATGAGAGAAGACAAAGGAATTATTCGAAGTAATCAGAGCATTGCTTTGGATACTTATCAAATGATCATCGATTCTTCTTTAGGGAAGGAAATGAAACCAGGACAGTTTGTCAATATAAAGGTCAATGGCTATACCCTACGCCGTCCTATTAGCATCTCTTCCATCGAGGAAGATAGCTATACTATTATTTATAAAGTAGTGGGGGCTGGAACGAAGGTATTATCACAGTTAAAAAGCAAAGATGTGCTTGATGTGATTGGGCCATTGGGATCTTCTTTCCCGATTCATGAAGAAGAGGATCATATCTTAATTGTTGGCGGTGGTGTTGGGATACCGCCACTGTATGAAGTTGCGAAACAATATCGTAAATTAGGTAAAGATGTTTGTGCTGTATTAGGTTTTAATGATAAAGAATCTATTTTTTATGAAGAAGAATTAAAGGCGTTAGGATGCCATGTGATCGTTGCTACGATGGATGGTAGTTATGGAGTAAAAGGAACGGTATTGGATGCAATCAAAGAATATGGAATCATGAATGATTTTCTCTATTCCTGTGGTCCTATGCCAATGTTAAAAGCCTTAGAAGAAAAATATCAGAAAGGATATACATCATTTGAAGCAAGAATGGCTTGTGGAATTGGTGCTTGTATGGGATGTGTCTGCAAAGACAAAAAAGATAGTGAAATTTATTATCGAATTTGTAAGGAAGGACCGGTCTTCCCGATTGGAAAGGTGGGATTATAATGGATATTTCTATACAATTACCAGGATTGAATCTAAAAAATCCAATTATTCCTGCTAGTGGTTGCTTTGGTTTTGGACGAGAATTTGCAGAATTCTATGATTTAAGTATCTTAGGAGGGATTGCAATTAAAAGTGCAACTCCAGCAAAGCGATTTGGGAATCCAACCCCTAGAATTGCGGAAACTCCATCTGGAATGTTGAATGCAATTGGTTTACAAAATCCTGGTGTAGAAGTAATCAAAGCAAAAGAATTACCATGGCTAGCTCAATTTGATACCGAAATCATTGCAAATGTAGCAGGTGCGAGTGAAGAAGATTATGTGGAAGTGATCAAAGCACTTAATGATGATCCTGTAGTGAAAGCGTATGAGCTAAATATTTCCTGCCCTAATGTAAAACATGGTGGGATTGGATTAGGAACAAAACCAGAATTAGCGGCACACGTGACTCGTTTGGCAAAAGCGGCTGCGACAAAGCCGGTATATGTAAAACTGTCTCCAAATGTGACGAATATTGTGGAGATTGCAAAAGCAGTGGAGGAAGCAGGTGCGGATGGCTTGGTATTGATCAATACGTTAATGGGAATGCGTATTGATTTGAAGAGCAAAAAAACAGTATTAGCAAATGGTACGGGAGGATTAAGTGGACCAGCAATTAAACCAGTAGCAATTCGTATGGTGTATCAAGTGTACGAGGCGGTTTCCATTCCTATTATTGGTGTTGGGGGCATCGATAGTGCAGAAGATGTGTTAGAATTTTTACTTGCAGGAGCGAGTGCGGTAGAAGTGGGCATGGCAAATTTTGTTGATCCATATATTTGTAAAACGATTATTGAAGAATTGCCATCTGTTCTTGAAAAATATGGATTTAAAGATATCAAAGAAGCGATTGGAAGGAGTCATAGATAATGAATAAAACAATTGTAGCGTTAGATTTTTCAACAAGAGAAGAAGTCTTAAATTTTTTAAAGGGATTTAATGAACCAATTTATGTAAAAGTAGGAATGGAATTGACTTATGCTTGTGGATTGGACATTGTTAAAGAAATCCGTGCTATGGGTCATCATATTTTCTTGGATTTAAAACTTCATGATATACCAAATACCGTAAAAGGTGGTATGAAAAATTTAGCAAAAATGGATGTCGACATTGTTAATCTTCACTGTGCGGGAGGAATTGCGATGATGAAAGCGGCTATGGAAGGATTAAACGAAGGAGCAGTTAATGGGAAGCGTCCATTATGTATTGGGGTAACACAGTTAACAAGTACTTCCAAAGAAGCCATGAATGAAGAGTTGGGAATTCCAGGAGAAGTGATTGATTGCGTTATTCAATATGCGAAAAATGCAAAAGCAGCTGGATTAGACGGAGTGGTTTGTAGTGTACATGAAGCAAAAGCGATTCATGAAGCATGTGGGGATGATTTCTTAACGGTAACTCCAGGAATTCGTTTAAGTTCCGATTCTAAAGATGATCAAAAACGTGTCGCTACACCTGCTTATGCGAAGGAACAAGGATGCGATCATATTGTTGTTGGAAGAAGCATTACGAAGAGCAAAAACCCACAGCAGACTTATTTTGCGATTGAAGAAATGATGAGATAAGGAGAACAGAATGGAAGCTTACAAGTCAGAATTTATTGAATTTATGGTAGAAAGTGAAGTATTAAAATTCGGAGACTTCACGTTAAAAAGTGGACGAAAATCACCATTTTTCATGAATGCAGGAGCTTATGTTAATGGTGGTCAGTTAAAAAAATTGGGAGAATATTATGCAAAAGCAATTCATGATAACTATGGATTAGATTTTGATGTATTATTTGGACCAGCCTATAAAGGAATTCCTTTAACGGTTGCCACAACAATGGCTATCTATGAACTGTATGGGAAAGAAATTCGCTATTGTTCCAATCGAAAAGAAGTAAAGGATCATGGGGATACAGGGATCTTGCTTGGTTCAAAATTAAAAGATGGCGATCGTGTTGTTATTATTGAGGATGTTACAACATCAGGAAAATCAATTGAAGAAACTTTTCCTATTTTAAAGGCACAAGCGGATGTAGAGGTAAAGGGATTAATTGTTTCCTTAAATCGTAACGAAAGAGGAAAAAGTGCCGATAAGACAGCTTTGGATGAAATTAAAGAATTATATGGTTTTGCGACTGCTGCTATTGTTTCCATGCCAGAAGTAGTCGAGCATTTATATAATAAAGAACGCTGCGGTAAGGTTGTCATTGATGATGAAATTAAAGCCAGAATTGATGCTTACTATGCAGAATATGGTGTAAAATAATAATAAAATAAAAAGAAGGAGCTTTCCAATCATAAAGGATTGAAAAAAGCTGCTTCTTTTTATTGTATGTTTTCTTGGATTTTTCGAAAGGAGATCGCAAATAGAGTTACGGTAGTGCAAACGGCTAAAAAGTCAGCGACAGGTTCCGCAAGAAATACTGCCATAACTTGATTGGAAATGCATTGTGGTAGAATGAAAATCAATGGTATCAACAAAATAATTTTTCTAAGCACGGCAAGAAAAAGGGATGTTTTTGCATTTCCTAATGCGATAAAGGTTTGTTGACAAGCGATTTGTGCTCCAAAAATGGCAGAGCTTGCCATATAGATTTTGATTGACCTGACAGTGAAATAAAATAGCTCTTGATCCTTTGTGAAAATAGAAACAAATAGTTCAGGAAAAAACATACTGATGCTCCAAATAGAAATAGAAAAAAATAAGCAGCTAATCAATAATAGGGTAAATGTTTTCTTCACTCGAATGCCATTGTTCGCACCATAGTTAAAGGAGATTATTGGTTGTGCTCCTTGGGTAAGTCCTTGTAATGGTAGCATAGAGAATTGCATTACACTGGTCAATATGGTCATTGCACCAACTGCGATATCTCCACCATAACGAAGTAAAGATGAGTTGAAGCAAATTTGGATGACACTTTCTGTAAACTGCATGATGAATGGAGAAACACCTAAGGCTAGGCAAGGAAGAAAAATATTGGGTTTTAATTTTAGGTATTTCTTCTGAATCGTTAAATTGCTTTTTTTGGAAGTTAAAAAATAAAGGACCCATAATGAGGAAATGGCTTGCGAAAGAATCGTTGCTAAAGCAGCTCCTTTGACATTCATAGAAAAAATAAAAATGAAGATGGGATCTAATATAATGTTAATGATTGCGCCTATCAATACGGTAAACATGCTTATTTTTGCGAATCCTTGGGTTGTGATAAATGCATTTAATCCTAAAGCAAATTGAACAAATAAAGTTCCTATTGCATAGATCGTAATATAGTCACTGGCATAACGAAGCGTATTTTCACTGGCACCAAAAAGTAATAGCAGTGGTTCTTTGAAAATTAAAATTAGGATCGTTAGTAGCAATGCGATAAAAAATAACAGTGCGGTGCAATTTCCTAAAATTTGTTCTGCCTCTTCTTTTTTTCCTTTTCCCATCATAATGGCAGCTCTAGGAGCTCCTCCCATGCTTACTAATGCGGCAAAGGCGGAAACAGCCATGATAATTGGCATTGTAACACCAACACCGGTAAGGGCATTTGCACCGATATTGGGAATGTGGCCAATATACATACGATCTACCATATTGTATAGTACATTGATAAGTTGTGCCATGATTGCTGGCAAAGAGAGTGAAAAAAGAAGCTTACCAATTGGGGCATTAGCAAGTTGTTCGTTTTTATCCATTAGTATCATCCTTTCCAAATAACAAAGGTAATGATATTGAAATCATGAAAGAAAGTCAATGTGTAATTGGATGTTTTTGTGATATGATAGAGTGGCATAAGAAAGTTAGTAGGTGATTTTATGAATAAGGTCAATAACTATGAAAAAAATAGAAAAGCATTTCAACGAGCAGAAAAAGTGATTCCTTCTGGAATCTATGGTCATTTAGGACCAAAAGAAGGACAATTTAGTGATCAAGCGTATCCTTTGTTTTCCTCCCATTGCAAAGATAGTTATTTTTGGGATGTTGATGGTAATCGTTTTATTGATTATATGTGTGCTTATGGACCTAATGTATTAGGATATCAAGATGAAGATGTGGAGGCTGCGGTACGGCTTCAGATGGAAAAAGGGAACTGTATCAGTGCACCTTCTGAAATTATGATCGATTTTGCAGAATTGTTGGTGGATACCGTTCATAGTGCTGATTGGGCTTTTTTTGCGAAAAATGGAAGTGATGTTACCACAGGGGCTGTGATGTGTGCGCGTGCGTATACGAAAAGAGATAAAATTGTATTCTTTAAAGGAGGGTATCATGGAAGTGGTACTTGGACACAAGCGAAAGGAAGCAGAGGTATTTTAGAGGACGAAGTTTCCCATAATATTTATGTAAAATGGAATGATTTCGATGAAGTAAAACGAGTTTTTGAACAATACCAAGGAGAAATTGCTGCCATTATTTCTCAACCATATATGCATGGAAATTCCATGGAAAATGAAATGCCGAAAGAAGGTTTTTGGAAGGCGGTTCGTCAACTATGTGATGAAAATGGTACTTTGCTTATCATTGATGATGTTCGTTGTGGCTTTCGATTGGATTTAGCGGGAAGTGACCATTATTATGGATTCGAAGCTGATTTGATCTGTTTTTGCAAGGCATTAGCAAACGGTTATAATGTGAGTGCTTTATGTGGAAAAGAATTTTTAAAACAGACCATGAGTGAATTGAATTATACCGGAAGCTATTGGATGAGTGCGATTCCATTTGCAGCTGGAATTGCTTGTATCAATAAAATGAAACGTATTGATTTGCCAAAGCAATTGCGAGAAAAGGGCAAAAAATTATGTCGTGGATTGGAAGCAGCTGCAAAAGAGAAAGGGTTCCATCTTCATGTTAGTGGGGAACCAGCTTTGTTTTATCTGCAATTAGAGGAAAAGGAATATCATGAACGATGGATTGCAGAATGTGTTCGTCGAGGTGTTTATTTTAATAATCATCATAATCACTTTATTAATGCTTCTTTAACCGATGCGGATATAGAGGAAACCATTCGTGTTGCGAAGGAAGCATTTGATGCAATTCTTCTAACAACACAAGGAGAGTAGCATGGATCCTGTTTTAATTATTGGAAGCATGACCGTTGATATCATTTTAAGAATCCATCATTTACCGAAACAGAAAGAAGATTTAGTGATTCATTCTTCTAAGATGCAATTAGGAGGATGTGCTTATAACATCGCAAATGTGTTTCATTGTGCTCATTATCCTTATCGTTTTATCAGTGCAATAGGAAATGGTTTATATGGTAATTTTATTAAGGAACAGTTAAAAAAACAGGGCTATCATCATCGATTGTTTGTGAAAGAAGAGCATGGTTGTTGTTATTGTCTTGTCGATGCTAGTGGGGAACGAACCTTTTTAGCGCAGCATGGTGCAGAGTATTGTTTTCGTAAGGAATGGATGAATCCTTATAAAAATGAAAAATTTTCCTATGTGTATGTTTGTGGCTTAGATATTGAAGAAAAAGGAGGCCAAGAAATAATCGAATATTTAGCTGAACTAGATACGCCTATTCTATTTGCTCCTGGTTCTCGTTGGATGCATATTGCGACAGAAAAAATGGAGAAAATATTAAAAATGCATCCAATTCTTCATCTCAATGAAGAGGAAGCTATGGCAATGAGCGAGTCGAAAAATATAGAGGAGGCCTTAGAAAAATGGTATTCACGGACACAAAATACGGTAATCATAACCAGAGGGGAAAAGGGTTGTGTCATGAAAGATCAAAAAGAAATTCTGTATGTAAAAGGTCGTTCGCGTCAAGTGAAAGATACCATTGGAGCAGGGGATACTCATGCGGCTGCTTTTCTATTACGACGATGTCAGCAAGCTTCATTAAAGGATGCGTTAGAATATGCGAATGAAATGGCAGGTCGCGTTGTGGAACGAGAGGGATCCTTAATCAGTAAGAGGGATTTTGAATCGTAAGATAGACAGATGCTCTCTCAGTGAATGGATAAAAATAGGAATGGAAAAGAATGTTACTACCGGTATTGCATGGTTTATTTTACAAAAATTTTCCAATGAAGTTGCTTCTTTTTTTAACACAATTAATTTTTGACATGTGATTTCGAAAGAAGCTTCTAACAATGAAATGATATGTTGTACTATTTCATCTGCAATCACAATCTTTTCCTATATGTTTTTCGAAGATAGCTGAATCATCGAAGGGTTATTTGTTTTTTTCTCCATTTCATCATAAGAAGAATGCTTCTTTTAAAATGGAATAGAAATAATATGATTTTCCCTTGTAAAATAATACACTTTCTTGTTTTTTTGAGCTACAATATAGAAGTGTGAAATAGAAAAGAGGATGAAGAATGAATAATATAATCAATGAAAGAGTAAAAGCTTTGCGAAAAGTGATGAAGGAAAAAGGAATTGATGTTTATTATATTCCTACCAGTGATTTTCATGATTCTGAGTATGTCAGTTCCTATTTTCGAGGTAGAGCATGGATGTCTGGTTTTACAGGTTCCGCTGGAGTGATGGCAGTAAGCCAAGAGAAAGCTGTTGTTTGGAGTGATGGACGTTATTTTATTCAGGCAGAACGTCAGCTAAGCAATACTTGTATCGATTTCTATCGAATGGGGGAGAAGGGCTATCCGACAACATTGGAATTTATTGCGAATGAACTTCCAGATCATGGAGTATTGGGCTTTGATGGAAAGGTGGTTTCAGCGGTATTCGGCGAAAATTTAGAGCGCGCCATTAATAAAAAGCATGGTACGATTCATTATGATGAAGATTTACTGAATGAAATTTGGAAGGATCGTCCAACCTTACCAACGGGTGAAATTTTTGAGTTGAAGGAAGAATACGCAGGAAAATCTTTCAAGGAGAAAGTGAATAATGTTCGTAATGTGATGAAGCAATTCAATGCGACGAAGCACATTCTAACAACTTTGGATGATATTGCTTGGCTATTAAATATTCGTGGCAATGATGTCGCATGTAATCCGGTAGTATTATCCTATGTAGTAGTGAGTGAATCCGATGTTATTTTCTATTTGGATCAAAAGAAAATCAATACGGAAGTGGCAAACTATTTCAATGAGAATCATATCATTGTTAAAGATTATGAATCAATCTATGAGGATGTGAAACAGTATGGAAATGAAGAGGTTGTACTTCTTGATAAGGAACGCTGTAACTATACTATTGTTAAATCAATGAGCGATGAAGTAAAAACAGTGATTAGAAGTAATCCTACTACGATGATGAAAGCCATAAAAAATGAAGTGGAAATACAAAATTTACGAAAATCACATATCAAAGATGGGGTAGCGGTAACGAAATTTATGTATTGGCTTAAGACAAATGTTGGAAAAATTGCGATGGATGAAGTCAGCGTTGCAGAAAAGCTAACTTCTCTGAGAGCCCAACAGGAACATTTCTTAGACATTAGTTTTACTACCATTGCTGGTTATAATGAAAATGCAGCGATGATGCATTACAGTGCGAATGAAGAAAACAAAGCAGAATTGAAGCCAGAAGGATTATTATTAGTGGATTCTGGTGGACAATATTTGGAAGGAACTACCGATATTACAAGGACCTTTGGTTTAGGAGTCGTTCCTGAGGAATGGAAGCGGGATTTCACATTAGTGTTAAAAGGAATGATTCAACTTTCTAGAGGAAGATTTTTGGAAGGATGTAGCGGCATCAATCTTGATATTTTAGCGCGTCAACCATTATGGGAACGCTATATTGATTATCAATGTGGAACGGGCCATGGTGTTGGTTATTTGTTGAATGTTCATGAAGGTCCACAAGGTTTCCGTTGGAAAAAAGCATTTAATCGGAAGGAAGATACCCCATTAGTTGCTGGTATGGTGATTACCAACGAGCCGGGTATTTATGTGGAAGGAAGCCATGGAATTCGTTGTGAAAATGAAATGATCGTACGGAAAGATAAAGAAAATCAATATGGGCAATTTATGGATTTTGAAACGATTACTTTCGCTCCATTTGATCTTGATTTAATTGATGTCAATTATTTGGATGAAGATTGTCGAAATTGGTTGAACGCCTACCATAAAGAAGTCTATGAAAAGCTTTCACCAGCTTTAAATGAAGCAGAAAAAACTTGGTTAAAACAGTATACAAGAGCAATTTAGGAGGATATTATGTACGCAAAATTAGCTTGGGATAAATACAGTGAAGAAGATATTAAAAAAGTAATGGATTTTAATGAGGATTACAAACATTTTATTTCCGTAGGGAAAACCGAAAGAGCTTGTGTTAAAGAAGCAATTGCATTGGCGGAAGCAAAAGGATTCAAAAACATCAAGGAAATGAAATCATTACAATGTGGAGATAAAATCTATGTTGTAAATAAGAATAAGAATATTGCAGTTTTCATCATCGGAAAGAAACCTATGGAAGAAGGAATGCGTGTTTTAGGAGCACATATTGATTCTCCTCGTTTGGATATTAAGCAAAATCCTCTATACGAAAGCGAAGGATTTGCTTTATTAGATACTCATTACTATGGCGGTATTAAGAAATATCAATGGGTGACCATTCCCTTGGCATTATATGGTGTTGTGGTAAAGAAAGATGGAACTAGTATCGATGTCGTTATTGGTGAAGAGGATAATGATCCTGTGGTTGGTATTAGTGATCTATTGGTACATTTATCTGCCGACCAGATGAGCAAGACAGCAGCCAAAGTAATTGAAGGGGAAGATTTGGATGTTACCATTGGAAGCATGCCATTAAAAGGGGAAGAAAAAGACGCGGTGAAAGCGAATATCCTTCGTTTATTAAAAGAAAAATACGACATGGAAGAAGAAGATTTCTTAAGTGCTGAAATTGAAGTAGTTCCTGCTGGAAAAGCGAGAGATTATGGAGTAGATCGTTCGATGGTGGCGGGATATGGTCATGATGACCGTGTTTGTGGTTATACTTCTTTAGCCGCTGTTCTTGACAGCGATGTTTGTGATTATACTAGTTGTGCTATTTTAGTCGATAAGGAAGAGGTAGGGAGTATTGGAGCAACCGGAGCGCAGTCTCGTTTCTTTGAAAATACAGTTGCAGAGATCATCGCTTTGATGGAAGATTATTCTGATTTAAAAGTAAGGCGTGCCATGGAAAATACAAAGATGCTTTCTAGTGATGTTAGTGCTGGTTTTGATCCATTGTATCCAGGAGTGAATGAAAGAAAGAATTCTGCTTTCTTAGGAAAAGGAATTGTATTTAATAAATTTACTGGTTCTAGAGGAAAAGGTGGATGTAATGATGCAAATCCTGAATATATTGCGACTTTAAGAAAAATCATGGATGAGGCAAATATTAATTTCCAAACAGCAGAACTTGGGAAAGTTGATCAGGGTGGTGGAGGAACCATTGCCTATATTTTAGGAAATTACAATATGAATGTCATTGATGCTGGGGTTGCTGTATTAAACATGCATTCACCAATGGAAATCGTATCAAAGGCAGATGTTTATGAAACTTATGAGGCTTATAAAGTATTCTTAAAGAATGCGTAAAAATTTAAAAATAGAACAAGGAAAACACCCGAAGGATTCGATATTTCTTCGGGCGTTTTCTTGCTTGGATGGCAACCTTTTTCGTATTTTACTATGCTACGTTATTGAGTAATAGATGCTTTTGGGAAACCTATGTTTTGTTATAACTTTATTCCTCACAAATTAATTTGATTGTCATGGCGAAAATACGATTCGGTATCATCACAACATAGGAGAAATCCCCTATTTTATCAAATGGAACCATAGTAAGGCTTTCTTTTCTTAATATTCTATGGTATTTTAAGTTACATTTCATTGGTTTCATTGTATAATAATACCATTAGATAAAACATAAAATGAGGAGGAGAAATTATGTTTATCAGCGAAGATATTAAATATGTTGGGGTAAATGACCATCAAGTAGATTTGTTTGAAGGTCAATATGTAGTACCAAATGGTATGGCTTATAATTCTTATGTTATAATGGATGAAAAGATTGCTGTTATGGATACCGTAGATCAACATTTTACCCATGAGTGGTTGGATAATTTGAATGTTGTGTTAGGGGAAAGAAAACCAGATTATTTAATTGTGCAACATATGGAGCCGGATCATTCAGCGAATGTGGCTACCTTCCTTTCTTTGTATCCAGAAACTGTGGTTGTTGCTTCCGCAAAAGCGTTTGTTATGATGAAAAATTTCTTTACAAATGATTATCAAGAACGTCGTATGGTCATTAAAGAAGGAGATACATTAAATTTGGGAAAACATACTTTGACCTTTGTAGCCGCACCAATGGTACATTGGCCAGAAGTTATGGTAACGTATGATAGCTATGACAAAGTATTGTTTTCAGCCGATGGTTTTGGTAAATTTGGCGCATTGGATGTGGAAGAAGATTGGGCATGTGAAGCAAGACGTTATTATATTGGTATTGTTGGAAAATATGGAGCGCAGGTGCAGGCATTACTGAAAAAAGCAGCATCATTAGATATTCAGACCATTTGTCCTTTGCATGGACCTATATTAAAAGAAAATCTTGGCTATTATCTGAACTTATATCAAACTTGGTCATCCTATGGAGTGGAAAGTGAAGGAATTATGATTGCCTATACTTCGGTATATGGAAATACGAAAAAGGCAGTGGAATTGCTGGCAGAAAAGTTGAAGTTAAAAGGCTGTCCAAAAGTTGTAATCAATGATTTAGCACGTTGCGATATGGCAGAGGCGGTGGAAGATGCTTTCCGCTACGGACGAATCATCTTGGCTACAACAACTTATAATGCAGATATTTTCCCATTTATGAAAGAATTTATTCATCATTTGAGTGAGCGCAATTTCCAAAATCGTACCGTGGGGTTCATCGAAAATGGAAGTTGGGCACCAATGGCAGCAAAAACAATGAAAAAGATGTTAGAGGGATGTCGAAATCTGACCTTTACGGATACGGTAGTTCAGATTCACTCAGCGTTGGATGAAAAGAGCAACGAACAATTGGAAGCAATGGCAAATGAATTCTGTATTGATTATTTAGCACAACATGAAGAAACTGCGAATAAGAATGATTTGAGAGCGTTGTTTAATATTGGTTATGGATTGTATGTTGTGACGAGTAATGATGGCAAAAAAGATAATGGATTAATCGTGAATACGGTATCGCAGGTAAGTGATTCTCCAAATCGAATTGCAGTGACGATCAATAAACAAAATTACTCTCATCATGTGATTAAGCAGACCGGTATCATGAATGTAAACTGCTTATCAATAAACGCTCCGTTTAAAGTGTTTGAAACTTTTGGTTTCCAATCAGGAAGAAATACAGATAAATTTAAAGATACACCAGTCTTGAGAAGTGATAATGGATTAGTATTTTTAAACAAAGATATTAACTCTTTTATGTCGTTGAAGGTAGAACAATATGTTGATTTAGGAACGCATGGCATGTTTATCTGTTCGGTAAGTGAAGCTCGTGTTATATCGAATGCGGATACTATGACATATTCTTACTATCATGCTCATGTAAAACCAAAACCAGAAACGGAAGGAAAAAAAGGTTTTGTTTGTAAAATCTGTGGTTACATCTATGAAGGCGAAACATTACCAGAAGACTATATTTGTCCTTTGTGTAAACACGGTGTGATTGATTTTGAACCAATTTTATAAAGGAACGAATGAAAAAATACAGGCAGCAATGATCTTCGTGCTGCCTGTATCCATGAATTAAGTAAGGGGGAAAGAGGAAAATGAAGCAAGGAGTGAAGCATACTTTGCAGCGGGCTGAAAAGTTCAAATCTATCTTGGCAATAGAAGGTATTCTAGTAGGCTTTGTTGTAGGGATTATTATTGTAAGTTATCGTTTTTGCTTAAGTCAGGCTTCGTTATGGTTACATTCCATCATTTCATGGGCATCTGGTAATCCCATTCGTGTCTTGTTATGGTTTTTCGTATTAGCAATGATTGCTTATGTTGTGTCATTTTTATTGAAATGGGAGCCATTAATTTCAGGGAGTGGAATTCCTCAATTAGAGGCAGAAATGCAGGAAAAAATTAGTACCAATTGGTGGAAAGTGCTGAGTGCTAAATTTTTAGGTGGCTTTTTGTGCTTATTTGCTGGACTTTCTTTAGGAAGAGAAGGGCCTTCCATTCAATTAGGGGCGATGAGTGCAAAAGGTGTATCAAAAATAATGAAACGAGGAAAAAGTGAAGAACGCTATTTGTTAACTTGTGGAGCAAGTGCAGGATTAAGTGCAGCATTTCATGCACCATTAGCAGGTGTAATGTTTGCGATTGAAGAAGTTCATAAACACTTTACTCCTGCATTATTGATTTCCGTGATGTGTTCTTCTATTGCATCGGATTTTTTAATGAGTTATATCCTTGGAATGAAACCGGTGTTTTCTTTTGATCTGCCTTCTTCTTTGCCGAGAGACTATTATTTGCTTTTGGTTATTTTGGGTGTTGTTCTTGGTATTTGTGGTGCTATTTATAATAAAGGTTTGCTGTGGTTTCAATCGTTATATCGAAGAAGCAAAAGGTTAACATTGTATCAGAAATTATGCATTCCGTTTTTTTTCGCTGGTGTGGTTGCTTTTACGTTACCTGATATCTTAGGGGGAGGAGACTTGTTAGTAGAAAAGCTGATTGCAGGCGAATATAGTTTACATCTATTATTCATTTTACTTGTTGCCAAATTTTTGTTTTCTTGTATTTGTTTTGGCTCCGGTGCACCAGGGGGAATTTTTTTTCCATTATTGGTAATGGGTTGTTTGATTGGTGGATTTTATGCAAATCTTTGTGTGTTGTATTTTCATGTTGAACCACAATTCATTAATAATTTTGTATTGCTTTCAATGGCAGGATTTTTTACTGCGATCGTAAGAGCGCCAATGACAGGAATTATTTTGATTTTTGAAATGACAGGGTCATTAACGCATCTATTTGCGATTTCATTAATCACCATTGTTTCCTATATTGTAGCGGACTTGTTAAAAGCAAAACCAATCTATGATTCCTTATTAGAAAATTTATTAGCGAATCGAAAAGATACTAATATCGAGGTAAAAAACATTGATCAAAAGGTATTGATGGAATTTATGGTAACCTATCATTCGAAACTGAATGGAAAACTAGTAAAAGATGTGCAATGGCCTGATTGTTTGATCGTTGCGTTAAGAAGAGGAGAAAAGGAATTTTTGCCCAAAGGAGCAACTTATATCTGTGCGGGTGATGTGTTGATTACTATGTCAAATGAAAAAGTAAGTAGTGAAGTTTATGATCGAATGAGTGAACTTTGTGAGAGTGCTATGATGGAGGAAAATAATGAAACAGGGAATTTATGAAACGATTCAAAAGGAATGCGAACAATATCATGCAAAACTAGTTGTCGTATCAAAATATCGAAGCAATGAACAGTTGATGGAATACTATGAGGAAGGACAACGAGATTTTGGAGAAAATCGAGTGCAAGAGTTAGTAAAGAAAGCAGAAGAATTACCAAAGGATATTCATTGGCATATGATTGGACATTTACAATCGAATAAAGTGAAATATATTGCTCCTTTTATTGCGATTATTCATTCCATTCACTCATTGTCGTTGTTGGACGAAGTCGAAAAGCAAGCCAAAAAGAATGCTCGTATCATTCCTGTCTGCATTCAATTTAATCTTGCGAAAGAGGATAGTAAAAGCGGATTTCAAAAAGAAGAGTGGGAACAAGTAATGGTGTATGCATCGAAACTTTCTCATATTGAAGTCGTTGGAATTATGGTTATGGGGCCGCATGTTGAGG
>JBGUVL010000010.1:0-20813 GCA_045134375.1 Breznakia sp.
AATTTGACCACCAAAGTTGACCACTAAAGTTATCCCCCTAAAGAGACCCCTAAACTTTAGACCCCCAGAAAATTTGATTACCCAAAAAGAAAAGGCAATGTTGCCTTTTCTTTTGGATTATAGATCAAATGCTTCGGCTAATACGGTAACTGCCTTTTCTTTATCTTCAAAACGAATGGATAGTGAGATCGAAATTTCAGAAGAAGTGATTTGGAAATAAGGAATTTGATGTTGGTTTAAAGTAGAAAGTACTTTAGCAGCAATTCCACTATGAGTTGAAATACCAACACCAACAAGAGATAGTTTCACTAATCCAAGCATACGCTTCACTTCATAGTGTTCACTTAGTTCATGTAAGTGTTCTAAAATATGGTCGGATTGCTCACTACTGCAATACAAAGAGAAATTAACGTTACCATTATCTTTAATTTGTTGTGAAATCGTGTCTAAATTAATATTCATCTTAGCAATCATGGCGAATAGTTCACCTAAGAATTTTCCATCGTTAGGTATATTATTGACACGTAGGATGGCATAATCTTCTTTAATACTAATACCAGTAATTGGCATATCTTCTAAATGTTTTGTTTTTTCCATGATGTAGGTTCCCTTCTTCTTGTCCTTTTCTAATGCTTTTCCTAAAAATAGTTTGACCTGATATTTACTGGCAAGTTCAACGCTTCTTGTCTCTAGTACGCCTGAACCAAGGCATGCCATTTGCATCATTTCATTATAGGTAATTTCTTGCAATCGTTTTGCTTTTGGATAGAGACGTGGATCAATGGTATAAACCCCATTCACATCGGTATAAATGTGACATTCCCATCCTAATTTAGCAGCTAATGCAACGGCAGTGGTATCACTGCCACCTCGTCCTAATGTTGTGATTTCCCCATTTTCGGTAGCCCCCTGGAAACCAGCAACAACGACAACTTTTCCTTCTGACAAATGCTGATTTAATGTGGTAATGTCAATATCTTTGATACGTGCATGAGCATGATGATGACTTGTGATAAAACCACATTGGTATCCGGTTAATGAAATGGCAGGGATACCTAATGCGCTAATTGCCATTGCAAGTAAGGTAATGGTTCTTTGTTCTCCTGTGGAAAGAAGAGAATCCATTTCTCTTGTATTTCTTCCTCCACCAACGGAGTTTGCCATTGCGATTAGTTTGTTTGTTGTTTTCCCCATAGCACTAGCAACAATCACAAGATTGTGACCAGCTTCTTTCATTTCCTTTACGTGTTGTGCAATTGCCTTGATCTTATCAATATCGGCAACGCTTGTTCCTCCATACTTTTCTACTACATTCATACTTAATCCTCATTTTATCTCAACCACTAAATTATAGTATAGTTGGAAAAGGGAAACAATAAATTTTAAAATTATCTTAGATAAATCATTAAAAAAATTTACATAGAAAAGAAAAAAGCACGCGGATTGCGTGCTAACGATAGCTATCTGCGACATTGCTGTCCAAAGCCATACGTTCCATCATAGCATCCTGCAGTGCTAGTGCTTTATTATAAAAACGGTCTTGATAAAAGTTTCCGATTAATGAGATAAATGCCACCAGCGAGATAAACAGAATGTAGCAATTTTTAAGATTTAGTTTTCGTTTCTTTGTCATTCTCATTAGTGTTTCCTCCCTGTGTAGAATATCTGTCTACAATGATATTCTAATGTTGTGTAGACGTTTTGTCAATGATTTTTATAAATTTGTTGAAAAATATTCTACATTTGATAAAATAGAAATAGGAAATGGAGGCGTTGTGATGAAAAGTGTTGGACAACGAATTCGAGAAAGAAGAGAAAGTCTGCATATGTCGCAAGAAGAACTAGCAAACCGACTGGGATATAAATCGCGTTCTTCCATTAATAAAATTGAAATTGATGGTCGTCGTGTACCGCAAAATAAAATTAAAGATATTGCGGATGCATTGCAGACAACTCCTGCTTACATCATGGGATGGGAAGAAGAAACCGTAAAAGTAGAACCGTTGTTTTTGGAAAGTAGCTTTTTGCGGATTCCACTTTTTGATGGATTATCTTGTGGAACAGGTGCTTTTGTGGATGAACAAGCAATGGATTATATTACGATTCCTTCTACCATGTTAAAACCAAATCGCGAATATTTTGCGAATTATGCCAGTGGCGATAGTATGATTGGACAAAATATTCAAGATGGCGATTTGATGATTTTTGAGCGTTGTTCCCAGATTGAAAACGGACAGATAGGTAGCTTCATTTTGGATGGAGAGGAAGCGACTTGCAAGATATTTAAGCGCGATCGCAAGACCGGTTTGATTTTGTTGTTACCGGCTAATAATGCTTATGATCCGATTCCTATTCAGCGAGATAATCATCAGTTTCGCATCGTAGGGAAATTGGCGTTAGTCATCAATAATCGTCAGAACAGCTAATCAGCATTAGCTGTTTTTTCATATTGCGCAAGTGTTGCTTTTAATTCTTCCATGATTTCTTCTTTCAAATGGTTTGGAGCGATGATTTCACAATCTTTTCCTAAAGAGAGAATAAAACTTTTTAGGCGCATTTCACCAGCCATCATAAAACGAATCGTTAAAATGTTATCTTGATACGTTTTATGAATCAGATTTTCGATTTCTCGCTCATTGATCAAACGTGCTTGAATACCAAATATCTTCAGCTCTACTTCATAGAGGTCTTTCATTATGGAATTGCTACCGACATGATCTTTGACTTGAAAGTGAGGATCTCTAAGAAAATGTTTGTTTTCTATTCTGAGATTTTGCATTCGTTCTTTGACGATTTTGAAAAATTTGAAGCAATGTGTTTTTTTCATCGTAGCGTCATAAGCTAATAAATAAAATCCATCCTCATTCACGATTAATTCGTAGGGATGCACCCGTCGTCTTTCGCTTTGGTTGGAACGATTTGGTAGATAATCAAAGGTAATGCTTTGATTATGTTCTTTGGCGATACTAATTTGATCTACCATCTGATTTTCTTCTTCGCTTAATACACTTTTTGCATCGTTTAGATAAATGGTTGAGACTTTTCTTTCTGGTGTTGTATTTCTAGCTTGTAATTTATTTAAGACCATCTCCAATGGTTTTAAATAAAGAAAGTTTTTGGCTGATTGCAAATAGATGATGGCTTCCTCTAAGGCTTGTTTTTCTTTCTTGTTTAGATGTAACGCAGGAAACAGATTTTTTTTATTAAGCCGATAGCCACCATTGTATCGTCCTCGAATACATTCAATTTCAAAACCGGCAAGTTCAAGCTCCTTTTTAAATTCTGCGATATTACGCGGATTGGTTTCGAGTCGTTGTGCTAATTCTTGTTTAGTGATTGGGGTGTTTCTTCCATAGAGGATCAACAACATTTCAATGCATAATGCCGTTCTCATAAGCTCCTTTCTGTGGTTAATGGGCAATACTGGTAGCGGCAAAACGTAATGGCAGTTCACCAAATGTGGAAGAAGGATGATATGCCTTCGGCTGAATTCCTAAAATTGCCATAGGAAGTACCATATCACCTAACCCCATTTCTAATGCGAAGCCCATCGCTTCTTCGCATTGCAGCGCGCCTTTTCGAATCAATAACATAGCGATTTCTTTATGTTCTAAATAAATCGCATGGAATAAAATGGGATAGCCATTAAAGATCCAACTTGGATTTGCTCCTTCTTGTATTGCTTTTTCCACTTCTGCGATTTGATCATCATAAACCGCATTGAGTAATCTTTTTGCGAGTTTGTTTGCTTTCATCATTGTCATCTCCTTATTTCTACACTTTTATGATAGCATTCAAACTTACATTATTTATGTTAGTTTAAAAAATAAATATTGTAAAGAAAAACGATATTTTTCAAGGATCAAAAGAGGGATTGGAGTTAAGAAAATGATTTTTTGACCATTGCTATTTATTTTATGCTATATTGTAATCATGAAAACGAATTTAAATGATTGGATCAAAGAACAATTAAAAGAACATCAAGATTATGCCTATGCTCGTTTTCAAAAACGGATTATTCCCAACTGTGATACGATCCTAGGAGTACGAACACCAGTGCTTAGAAAATTAGCCAAGCAATTAGCAAAAGGAGAGGTAGAAACGTATCTGAAGCAAGCTTGTGATGATTCTTATGAAGAAGTATTGTTACAAGGAATGGTGATTGCTTATGCTTTTCAAGAATGGGAGGTTGCGCAACCGTTTATCGATGGCTATGTCTTGAAAATCGATAATTGGGCATTGTGCGATTTATTCGTCAGCAGTTTAAAATTAACAAAAAAGTATTTAGAAGAAATGTACGATTGGCTGGTTTCCTATACAAAGGCAGAATCTGCGTATAAAATTCGTTTTGGGGTTGTTATGTTGTTGACCTACTATCGATTTTCAAAGTATTGTGATTGTGTTCTTCCGTTGCTTGGTGAGATTCATCATGAAGATTATTATGTCAAAATGGCAGTTGCTTGGGCGATCTCTATGTTTTATATTGAGGAAAATTGCCGTGAGCAGACCTTGCGTTATTTAACATTATGGAAAGATCATCCAGAGTGTCTTGATGATTTTACTTATCATAAAGCGATTTCTAAAATTTTGGATTCCAAAGTGGTGAGCCAAGAAGAAAAACAGAAATGGAAGAAAATGAAACGAAAGGGATTGACCAATATATGAAATCATTCGAAGAAACAAAGAGAAAAACAAAGAAGGATTGCTATGGGAAGCACTATTTTGAAAAATATGCAGCGCTAACTTTGAGTCATATATTTTCTATCCCAGAGCAAGAAATTTTGTTATCCGACTGTCCTGATCTTAGGATTTCATCCTTACAAATGGGAATTGAAGTAACGCAAGCAATCAAGAGCGATCTTGTGTTTTATAAACGAAAACAGGATCTTTATGAAACAAGGATGATGAATCCCTTTGATCAAATAGAGCGATTGAATGAAGAGGATGATTTGGATTGCTATTTTAAAAAAATAGCGGAAGCCATCCAGCGGAAAATAGAAAAAAGTGTGCATTATCAAAGTTATGAACACAATGGACTCTATATTTTCACACATTGTGATCATCTTTCTTTACCAGCGCTTGTTTCTTTTTTTCAAGAACAATCCTTTGATCAAAGTTTCTATCATGAAATCTATTTGAATGCAATGAATGAGCTTTATCGCTATCATATGAATGAGGAACGATGGGAACAATACCATTTCTACAACAGTGATTTATTATTGATGAATTATGCGGCATTACGTTATGAGGAGGAATTTGATCGATGATAAAAAAGCGAGGGAATAAACAGTGTGAGTTTTGCGCCAATTATGTGGTTGTTGATATTGAAACAACTGGTTTGAAGGCGGAAACAAGTGAAATCATTGAAATTGGTGCAATCAAAGTAGTCAATCATGAAATTGTCGATCGTTTTAATGTTTTGATCAAGGCAGATCAACCTTTGCCTCCTTTCATCACTACTTTGACGGGAATTGACGATTCCCTATTAAATAAAGAAGGAAAGAGGAAAGAAGAAGCATTCAGTGAATTTTTGTTGTTTGTTAATGAAGATCTTATCGTGGGACATAATGTCAATTTTGATTTGGGCTTTTTATCCTATCATCTCTATGAGACTCTTGGAGTTTATTTGAGTAATCCCTACAGCGATACTCTTTATTTTTCCCGTCGTTATTTAGGAAAAAGAGTAGCCAATCACAAGTTACAGACACTGACACAATATTTTGGATTTTCCTATCAAGGAGCCCATCGTGCTTTGGCAGATTGCCATTTTACCTATCAAGTCTATGAAGCTTTGTTGGAATTATCACTAGGATATCGTTCATAATTACAAATGGATCATCATACACTAGACTAGGAGGTTTGTGTATGAAAACCATAGATGTTGAAAAAGCTCTTCATTTAGCAGGAGCACTTGATTTAAAAGAAGTCGTAATGAAAGATAACTTTCTTTATCGTCAAGAACAAGATGGGATTCGTTGTTTAGGTCCTTTTTATTTACGAGGACGTTACACCACGTTGGATGGTGAAAAGGATTTTCAGGATGTTTTTGAATTCGATGTTTTTGCGGCCAATGAAAAACTAGATGGAGAAGAATTTAAAATTGCTTTCGATGATTATGATTATACACTTCAAGATGGCATTACACTAACGCTGCATTTTCAAGTGTATGGGATTTGTGATGAGCCAAAGGAAGAGATAGTAAAAGAAATCTATGAGCCATGTGAGCCAATGGAAGAAGAGAAAGCAAAAGAGGAAGAAGAGGAAACCATACCTACTTCATCGGAGTGTTCTACTGAGAATGAAGTGGATTTTTCTATGATGGAGGAATTGTTTGATGAAAAAGATAATGTCATTACTAGCTATTCTTTTGTTGTGGTAAAAAACAATGATACGTATGAAAGTATCGCTAATCGTTACCATGTTGATGTCGAGGCGCTTCGAAGAGCCAATGAGGATAAAGTGATTCATGAAAAAAGTCTAGTTGTTCTTCCTTATGCGAAATGATGGAACAAAAAAGGAAAGGATTCGTTCCTTTCTTTTTTTAACGAACCAACCGTAAGTGCAGAGAATTGTTTTATCATGAAAACTACTTCTTTTTAAAGCGATGATGATGTACAATAAAAGTATTGTGAGGGATTGTTATGAAAGAAAAAAATGCTGATTTCGCAAGTTGGCGCATCCTTTGCGCGTTAGCAGAAAAAATAAAAGCAATGGAACCATGGAAACAGTTTGAAGATATGGAACTTTTCGTTCTCCATTTTGCGCAGCAAAAGCCAGTTTATTGCAGCATTATGGGATTTCATCAAATGTGTTATGGGATTAGCTTTTATGAAGGAGAGGAAGGCTTCAAAGATATCTCAACGGTTGCATTTGAAATCGATGATCAACGGTTTGAAAACTATGTAACGATGGAATCCGCATTTTATTCTCTTTATTTTGATGATCAAGAAAATGTTTCTTATGAGCAACAGCAGATTTACGATAAACTAGGGATAGATCCAAAGCAGTATTTTCATTTTACGGTAAAAGAAAAAGGATGTTTTCCTGATGATCCTGATGAAAAAGAAGTGAATCGTTATATTTTGTATTTAGCTGGTCTGATAGAAGCGATTGAATATTTTCTAAAAGAGGAAGTTTTGATTGATTTCAAACGAGATATGTTTGTTTATGATGTTGAGTCAAAAAAAGGAAGTCGGACTCCTTTTGTGTTACAGCCAAAAGAATACGAAGCGATTATTCCAGTGGATGAGAAATATTTGGATGCCCTATCGAATCTAGAGTGTTGTGAAGAACATTGGGAGATGGAATATAATTATATCAATCAAGGAGTTGAGCGTGAGGATGGTAGAGTTGCTAATCTACGCGTGGTAATGGCTGCCTGTCGGGAAGATGGGAAAATGCTGTGTTGTGTTCCATTAGAGAGCGATGCAGATGAAAATGAAGCTGTATTAGATGCTTTGTTTCAAATGATTGAACAAAATGGACGACCAAAAAGTATTGCTCTTTCGAATGCAAGAATGTATCCAATGATTGGCCCGGTCTGTGATTTCTTAGGAATCGAGATCGAGGAAAGTGATGAATTATATATTATTGATGATTTTTTGGAAGGCTTTTTTCAATATGCGAATCAAACCATGACTTCTTAAGTTGTGGTTTTTCATTGGTTCAGAGAGATATTATCATGAAATAGTGTTGAATTGGGGAACAAGGGGGATTATTTGTGCGTAACAATTATGAGATGGATATGTGCCATGGCGCATTATTTAAAAAATTGATTTATTTTGCGATTCCATTGATTCTATCCAGTGTTTTGCAGTTATTGTTTAATGCGGCAGATATCATTGTTGTAGGAAGGTTTAGTGGTGCTCATGCATTGGCTGCGGTAGGTTCGACGAGTTCTTTGATCAATTTATTGGTTAATTTATTTATGGGAATTTCGATTGGGGCGAATGTATTATTGGGTCGATACTATGGGGCAGGACAGTATGACGATGCTTCAAAAACCGTACATACGGCAATGATTACCGCTATGGTTGGTGGGACCTTATTAATCGCAGTAGGAATTTTTTTTGCGGCTCCTCTTTTGGAAATGATGGGGACACCATCGGATGTCATTGCTCTTTCCACACTTTATATGCGAATCTATTTTCTTGGAATGCCTGCTTTTGCCATCTATAATTTTGGTGCTGCTTTGTTGCGTGCTTTAGGGGACACCAAACGTCCTTTGTATTTTTTAAGCTTTAGTGGTGCCATCAATGTGCTATTTAATCTTTTCTTCGTCATTGTATTACATATGGGAGTCGCTGGAGTTGCGTTTGCGACGATTCTTTCGGAAATGATTTCTGCCGGGTTGATTTTGTGGTGTTTGCATGGAAGTGAAGGTGTTTTGCAAGTGCGATTAAGAGAACTGCATTTTGATCGTGATAAATTTATTGAAATGCTAAGAATCGGCTTACCAGCAGGGTTGCAAGGTGTTGTATTTAATATATCGAATGTATTGATCCAATCCTCAGTGAATTCATTTGGTTCGCTTGTCATGGCAGGGAATACTGCCGCCAATAATATCGAAGGCTTCGTTTATGTATCGATGAATGCGATTCATCAGACGGCATTGAGTTTTACTTCTCAAAATTATGGAGCAAAACAGTATCATCGAATTGATCGGATCTTGCTTGAGTGTTTGGCTATTGTCACAGTTGTTGGATTAGTTTTTGGAGGAGGAGCTTATCTTTTTGGATCCATTTTATTAAGTGTTTATTCGACGGATCCGATCGTTATTCAGTATGGATTAAATCGTCTTTCTATCATTTGCACGACCTATTTTCTGTGCGGTATCATGGATGTTTGCGTGGGCTCTTTGCGTGGATTAGGGTATGCGATTATGCCAATGATCGTTTCTTTAAGTGGCGCTTGTTTATTGCGTGTTATTTGGATCTTTACGATATTTCAAATGTTTCACACTCAATTTTCTCTTTATATTTCTTATCCGATTACATGGATCGTCACTGCTATGACTCATATTATCTGCTATCTTGTAGTCAGAAAAAAATGGCAAAATGGGATGGCTTAGGGAAAGGAAAATCATATGAAATTTAGAAAAGTATATGTGGAAATTACCAATCGCTGTAATTTGTCTTGTCACTTTTGTGCAAAAGATTGCCGTCCAAAAAAAGAAATGAGTGTAATGGAATTTCAGCATGTGATTCAAGAAATCAGACCCTATACGAACTATTTATATTTGCATGTGAAAGGAGAACCATTGCTTCATTCACAATTCTCCACGATATTACAAATTTGCGATGATTATCAGATGAAGGTAAACATTACCACCAATGCAACCTTGTTATTGCAGCAGGTGGAAGTGATAAAACGGCATGAGTGTGTGAAGAAATTGAATCTTTCTTTGCATTGTGAACAAAAAGATTCGCAATATTTTAACCATGTGAAAATGGCGGTCGATCAATTACAAGGCAAGACAATTATTTATCGTTTATGGACTTGCAATGAAACCCAAATGGATGCGAATTCCCAGGCTATTCTCGCTTTTTTAAGCAAAGCGTATCAACTGGATGAAACGAGTATTCCTGCGCTGTATCATCAAAATCATGTGAAAATCAAGGAGCAGGTTTATGTGGATAAAGACCATGAATTTATTTGGCCATCATTAACGAATGAAATTCTAAACACCAATGGTTATTGCTACGCATTAAAGACACACATTGCCATTCTTTCGGATTTAACGGTGGTTCCGTGTTGCTTGGATGGTGGTGGTATTTTAGCCTTAGGAAATTTAAAAGAAGAAAGTCTATCTTCCATTTTACAAAAAGAGCGAGTGAAGAAAATACGAAAATCGTTTCAAGATCGTAAACCACAAGAAGCGCTTTGTCAAAGGTGTGGCTTTATGAGTCGGTTAAAAAAATAAGTTGGTTTTCCATTTTATCAATATTTTAAAAAAATATGCAGCATAATAGACATTCTATTATGCTGCGTGTTTTAATGATTTGCTGTTAATTTTTTTAGTGCCTCGTATTTGTCTTTTGCGATCGTTAAATAGATTTCTTCTTTTCTAGCTTCCCACATCATCATCGCCCAATTACACCATAGGACATCTTGAAAAATTTCCCATAGAAACAGTTGTTCTTTGATCGTATCATTCATTTCTTCAAAATAGGCATCATAGAATTGCTTTCTTAAAGACTCCTCAAAGATCTGGTTTTCTCCTAAGAAAGAAATCACATCAAAAAGAGGATCGTTGGCAGCCGCATATTCATAGTCGATCAAATAATCTCTTTTCTCTCCCAATAGGATATTACCACTCACCCAGTCATTATGGGATAGTACCTTTGGATTATGAAATTCCGCCACTTTTTTTATATCGTTTTCATATTCACTTAAATCATAAATGGGATGATGAACGTGAGAACGATAGTTTTCTAGCTCATGGAAAGCATCAAAAGAAAAGGAAGGAGCAGGTAAGGAATGCAGTTGTTTCATTAATTTTGCGCAGCGGACGATTTTATCTGGTGCATCGCATTCTTGGAATTCGCATAAGCCATCAATATATTCACTGATTTTAATACCACTTTTTGCATCAAAGTAAAATAATGGGACACTAAGGGCAGATACCATTTGTTCCACTTGTTGTTCTTGATAGCGATTGATGATATGCTCACACTCTTTTCTAGGAACCCTTACGATGTAGTCCTTTTGGTCAGTATGCAATCGATAATTATGATTGGTCAACCCTTTTTCCATCTTTTCCAAAGTATAAGGGGTATCTTTCCATAAAGAATCGAGTAATGTTTTTATTTCTTTCATAATCCTCACCTTTACTATCATAGCATAATTTTGTTAAATTTGTTAGAATAGTAACGGTGAGGATTATTTGTGAAAATTGTATTAACAACATTGAATGCAAAATATATACATAAAAATTTAGCATTACGCTGGCTTTATGTTGCAAGAAACAAAGCGATGGATGTGAGTATCAAAGAATATACGATCAAGGAAAGTGTTCATCGAATAGTGGATGAATTATTGGCGATGAATGCTGACTTGCTTGCTTTTAGTGTCTATATTTGGAATATCGAACAAACAAAAGAAATCGTTAGAAAGTTAAGATCCCATTCCCGAACAGTAAAAATTGTGATGGGTGGACCAGAAGTTAGTTATGAGAGTTTTTCTTTGTTGGAAGAAGGGGTTGATGCATTGCTTCTAGGGGAAGGGGAACAAAGCTTCTGGCAATATGTTTCTATGATAGAAAAGCAGCAGGATTATGAGATTGCAGGTGTGTATACCAAAACACATCCTAACACTAGCGTAGTAAAGGTCGACCTTTCCTATAATGAAAGTTTAGAGAGTCCTTATTTTCTGCCGTTGGATGAAAAAGAAATGAAACAGCGTTATTTCTATTTGGAAACGAGCCGAGGATGTCCCTATGGTTGTGAATATTGTTTAAGTTCTTTGGA
This sequence comes from Breznakia sp., assembly GCA_045134375.1. GTDB lineage: Bacteria > Bacillota_I > Bacilli_A > Erysipelotrichales > Erysipelotrichaceae > JBGUVL01. The sequence continues at coordinate 11,469 of JBGUVL010000010.1, forward strand.
TCGTAAGGTGCGAATGTTTTCGGAAGGTTACGTCATGGGCATTTTAAAGCAACTTGCTGCTTCTGAGGTAAAGGTAGTGAAAGTTTTGGATCGTACTTTTAATGTCATGCCAAAACGAGCACTTCGCATTGTACGCTACATTAATGAACATTGCTGCAATCAGGTGTTTGAATTTGAAATTGTTGCTGAAACATTGAGTGAGGAGTTGCTCTGCTTTATTGAGAAAGAAGCGGATAAAAAACGGTTCCGCTTTGAGATTGGAGTACAATCTTTTTTTGATAAGACACTGCACTCAGTAGGAAGATATCAAAATAATGATCGTTTGATGGAAGTGATTCAAAGAATGCAAAAAGCAGGAGCTGTTCTGCATACGGATTTGATTGCAGGATTACCGTATGAGAACCGACAACAATTTCAGCAGTCCTTTAATACCTTGTTCGCTTTGAAATCACATGAGCTACAATTGGGAATTTTAAAATTGTTGAAAGGAACGAGATTGAAACAACAGAAAGAACAGTATGGAATGCAAATGAATCAACAGGCTCCTTACGATGTGATAGAAACCCAATGGATGAGTCAAGAGGATATGAAATTAATAACGCAATGTGCTCATGCAGTGGAGAAGTATTATAATAGTGGAAGATTCCGTTATTCCATTGAAACGATTCTTTCCTTAGGATTGTATGGTGATGCGTTCTCCCTTTTTATGGAATTAGGGAAACGAATGCAGACGCTTTCCCATCCTTATCAACTCCACGAGCTCTTTCGCTTATTGATTGATGTTGTTGATCAAGACCGTTCCCTGGTGGAAGCGATTGTTAAATACGATTACTATCGTTTATCAAAACAGAAACCAAAATCTATTTTTGACACGAAAGTAGACGCAAAAAAGAAGCAAAAAATCAATGCTTTTATCATTGAGAAAAAATTATTATCAGAAGATGTTTTGTATCACTATACGCATCTAGATACCATTTACTATCAGGGAGAGGTAGGTGTGCAATTGATCGTATACGCAAGAAATCAAACTTATCCGAAACGGTATTTAATAAAAGAGAACAGCTGGGAGGAAATCAAATGAAACAAATGATGATTGCGACAAGTAATCGCAATAAAGTAAATGAATTTAAAGAGATGCTAGAACCATTGGGATATGAGGTAAAAAGTTTACTCGATCTAGCAGAGAAAATAGAAATTGTAGAAGATGGAACAACGTTTGAAGAAAATGCTTATATCAAAGCAAAAACAATTTTTGATACCCTACATATGGAAGTTATCAGTGATGATTCTGGATTGTGTATCAATCATTTGAATGGCGCGCCAGGTGTCTATAGTGCTCGCTATTTAGGGGAAGATACCTCTTATGATTATAAAAACCAATATATTTTAGAAGAATTAAAAGATGCACTAGATCGTGGTGCACAATACGTTTGTAGTATTTGTCATTTTCAAATGGATGGTACCTACCATATCTACACTGGGGTATGCGAAGGCGAGATTGCGCTGCAAGCAAAAGGAAATAAAGGTTTTGGTTATGATCCTATCTTCTATTATCCCCCTTACCATACCACATTAGCCAACGTGAGTGAAGAAGAAAAAAATGCGATTTCCCATCGTGGAAAAGCGATTGCATTACTTTTGAAAGGAATGAAGTAAAATGATTCATGTCGTATTATATGAACCAGAAATCCCACAGAATACGGGGAATATCATGCGCACTTGTATGGCAAGTGGCAGTGTTCTTCATTTAATTGAACCTTTGGGATTTCAACTGGATGAAAAACATTTGCGTAGATCAGGAATGGATTATCGTAATGAATTGGAATACCATACTTATCCGAATTGGGAAGCATTTGTACAAGCTCATCCAAGCGAAAATTACTACTTTGTAACGCGCTATGGCAAGGTTCCACCGGAGGCACATGATTATCAAGAATGCGAAGGGGATATCTATTTGATTTTTGGAAAAGAGAGCACGGGGATCCCAAAAGAATTATTGGCTCATCATAGTGATCATTGCATGCGTATTCCTATGGTAGCAAAGGCTCGTAGTTTAAATCTCAGTAATTGTGTCGCTATCGTTGTTTATGAGGTGCTAAAACAATTAGACTATCCTGGATTATCGAAACATGAATGCATCAAAGGAGAAGATTTCTTAGATCAATGGAAAGATTAGATTCGTCGCGTATTGTTATTGGGATTTTCTTTTTCCTTTCCTTTACTACAAGTATCGTGCCTTTTCTTATTGGCAAAGATCTTATGTTGTGCCAAAGTTACCAAGCGTTTCTTTCATTATTGGATAAGCCCTATCTGACTTCCTCGATATTTGCTCGGGTGGTGTTAGCTAACTTAGATTATTTTCAATTTTCTTTGCTTTCGCTATTCGCATCATTGATTCGTGTGACATCGATTATGAATTTGATCATGTTGTTTCTAAGTGCATATTTAGTGGCAGCATGGCAAGAAATGCTAATGAAACCATATCGAAGAGCATTTCTTATCATCGTGGGAACTTATCTTTTAAGTTATTTTTTGATTGCACTTGTGCTGTTACTAGGTTTTTCTATTTCCTCATTTGGAACCATCATTACACTGTTTCGTTGCGTCGGTGTAATCTTAATGGTGGGTCATGGGGGAATCATGATAACGGCTGCCGTGGTAGTAAGCAAAGAAATACATGATGATTACCTATTTTTTAAAAAGAAAACCCCGCTTCTCTAGAGAAAGTGGGGTTTTCTTTTTAGAATTCTTTTAAATTGGATAAGTTATTTGAATCATCACCATCATTTTTTCCACGGATGTGTCGTGCACCATCACGTCCAGTAAATGGTAGGGCATTTTCGATTTCGCCGTTTTCCACAGCTTCTAATGCCATTTCATAGTCATACACTTTACCAGAACTAGATTTAAATTCTTTTAAAGTTCCATCGCTGTTTTTACGTACGGCTACAAAACGTTCTTTTTTACTGTTGGTTTTCTGTTTCGCCATATTTTTTTACCTCCTAACACTATTCTTAGCGTTAAAAAGCAATTATATTCGTCCTTTTCGATAGTAAAAAATGGAAAGTAATTATTCACCACTTTTTCCATAGTTTGATAAAACACGGGCACTTGGATCATCTACTTGACATCCTTCCCAACTTTGATTTGGCAGCCAATAGGCATCAATTAAAGTATCAAAACCGGCATAGTATTTATCAAATAGTTCACGATAGTAAAGACTTTCTTTGGTATAAGGAGGACAATGTTGGTAAGAAGCGCATTTTTCTTTCATTTCTTCCTCAGTGTAAAGGGTTTCCGCATATTCTTTAATATAGTTGACTAATGAATGTCCAACGGCATCGGAAAATGCTGCCTTGTCACGATATAAGATTTTCTCTGGTAGCGTATCGCCTTCGAATGCTTTTCGCAATAAATATTTTCCCATTTGATAGGTGTTCATTTTTTTCTTAGGAGCAATGCTCATGACATAATCGACAAAGCTAAGATCACCAAAAGGAACACGTCCTTCTAAGCCATTGGAAGAAATGCAACGATCCGCTCTTAATACATCGTATTGGTATAGCTCATGTACTCGTTTTTGTGCTTCTTTTTGAAATTCGATTTCATTGGGAGCAAAATCGGTATATTTGTAGCCAAATAATTCATCGGAAATTTCTCCGGTAAATAATACTTTGATATCAGTATTTTCGTGGATCCATTTGCATAGTAGATACATACCGATTGACGCACGAATGGTTGTAATATCCCAAGTTTCTAAGATTTGTACCACTTCTTCAATCGCGTTTAGTACATCTTCTTTGGTAATGATAACTTCCGTATGGTCGCTGCCGATATAATCGGCTACCTCTCTTGCATATTTTAAATCAATCGCATCTTCGCTCATTCCAATCGCAAAGGTTCGAATCGGAGTAGCAATCATTTTTGATGCGATGGAACAAACCAATGAAGAATCCAATCCCCCACTTAATAGGTAGCCAACCGGAGCATCCGCATCCATTCTTTTTTCTACCCCTTTGGTTAAACGAAATTTAATACCACTGCAGATGGTATCAAGATCCGAATCAATACAACGACTTGCTTTGGCAGGGTCGTGATAGCAAGTGAAGCATCCTTTGTAATAATAATGTCCCGGTGGGAAAGGGAATACCATAGAACATAAAGTTGTTAATGCTTTTGCTTCACTTGCAAACATAATTTTTCCACTTTCCTTATGGTATCCATAAAACATAGGTCGAATGCCAAAAGGATCACGAGCCGCTACTACCGTATCGGCTTTTCGATCGTATAAAACACAAGCAAATTCAGCATCCAGTTTCGCAAACATTTCAACACCGTATTCCATATACAAAGGAATCAATAATTCACAATCACTTTCTGAAACAAAATCATAATCTTTTTCCTCTAATTCTCTTTTCACTTTTCGAAAGCCATATAGTTCGCCATTGCAGACCACGCTATATCCATTGCGATGGAATGGTTGCATTCCTTTTTCGTTTAACCCCATGATAGCCAAACGGTGGAACCCAAAAATGCCATATTCCTGGTATTCTACACGACTCATATCCGGACCTCGGTAGGCGATTTTAGAAAACTCCTTCTCGAACACTTCTTTTGCGATATTTGTATCGCTGCTAAACATAAATCCACACATAATAATTCTCCTTTTTCTCTAATTAATAAAAAAAACAGTCACTCATCCCATAGGGACGAATGACTGTTATCCGCGGTGCCACCCTGATTATCATACACCATTGTATGATCACTTTTATTAACTATCATTAATAAGAACGATAACGCATTTCGTGCGGCTTACACTACTTCATTCGCATAAGCGACTCAGAGGTGTTTTTCTTTTTGTGCCTTATCATCGAATTCCCACTATCTTCGATTCACTGTGGACAGACTCACAAAGGTACTTTTCCTCGTCATAGTCGATATGTTTATTTTACCTATTTTTCATTACTTGTCAATAGAAATGAAAATAAATTACAAAAAAAGAAACTATTTTCATTGCAAAAAAAGAAGGCTTTGTAAATAGTATTTCAATGGAAAAAGAAAAAGAAGGTAGATTTGCTAAATCAAAGCAATTATTATATAATAACAGGCAAGAGGTGATTCTATGATCGAGAATGTCAGTGATTTCATATCCTTATTGATTCCTGTCACAATCGTTATCGTGGCACTTCTTTCTACGCTTCGTTCATTACGAAAACGGAAGCAGGAAAAAATATTGACTACAAGCGAAAAATATTATAGGGAGTGGTAAATTTTGGATAGTCATGAGCTCGTTTGGGGTTTGGTGTTAGTCTTTTTAGTGAGCCTTTCTGCTTGCTTTTCATCAACCGAAACAGCATTTAGTAGTGTCAATGGAATTCGTTTAAAGAATATGGCAAAAGAAGGTAGTCACAAAGCTGAGATCGCTTATGATGTGTACAAGCAGGGAACAGCAGCGATTACGACGATTCTGATTGGCAATAATATTGTGAATATTTTAGCGACTGCCATTGCGACGGATTTGTTTACCAAATTATTTGGAGCGGCAGGGGTAGCATTAGCGACTGCCATTATGACGGTGTTAATATTAATTTTTGGTGAAATTACACCAAAGGTAATCGCCCAGTCAGCGCCAGAAAAAGTGTGTATGGTAATGGCACGACCTATGAAAGTGCTTATTTTTATATTTCGACCAATCAGCAGTATCGTGGTTGGAGCCCAAAGTAAATGGGAAGAAAGCAGTGATATTGAAAAGGTCACAGCAACTGAGGATGAACTGTTAGAAATCGTAAATACGATTGAACAGGAAGGTGAGTTAGAACAAGATGAGCGTGAGTTAATTGAAAATGTCATCGAATTTGATGATACTTCCATTCGTGATGTCATGGTTACTAGAGAAGATGTAGTATGGATTTATGACAATGCGACTTATGAAGAATTAACCCTGATCATGAAGGAAAACAAGCTATCCCGTTTCCCGATCATATCGCATAAAACACTGAATGTCATAGGGGTAGTTCATGTGCGTGATGTATTTGATGCCCTATTAAACAATAAACGAGTCAGCATTGAAGAGATTATGAGCGAACCAGTATTTGTGTCACAGCGTAAAAAATTGCCAGAAGCTTTACAGGAATTACAAAAGGAGCGAGTTCATATGGCGATTGTGACCGAAAGTGCGAAGATCGACAATTTTGTTGGGGTTGTTACTTTAGAAGATATTATTGAAGAAATCGTAGGGGAAATCTATGATGAATATGATAAATTGCCTGACCATGTCATTGAAATTGGATTGCATTCCTATGAGTTGGATGGACAGGTAAATCTAGTGAAATTCTTTGATCAGTATTTAGAAGATTATGAACTTCCACCCACAAAGGCAAAAACGATTGCACAGTGGATTTATGAGTTAAATGGCGAGAAACGTGTGCGTAAGGGCAGAGAAATTGAATTTGAAAATTTTGAAATCAAAGTACTGGAGACAAGTGAAGGTTATGCGACGAAAGCAGAGTTAACCGTATATACTCCAGAAGAAGATGATGAATAATAGGAGGAAAAGAAAATGCAGTTTTTACAGAAGTTTGAAAGTGAAAATGGACCAAAGGCAATCGGTCCTTATTCTCCCGCAGTAAAGTTAGGAGATTTTGTTTATTTAAGCGGACAGCTTGGAATGGACAAAAACGGAAATTTAGTCAGTGATGACGTAGTGGAACAAACGCATCAAGCGATGAAAAACATTGGTTATTTATTAGATGAAATGGGATTGCACTATCGCCATGTTGTAAAGACCACAGTGTTTGTTGCTGATTTAAACGACTTCGGCAAAGTAAACGAAGTATATGGAAGTTATTTTGATGGTGTATATCCAGCAAGAAGTTGTGTCGAAGTTGCTCGTTTACCAAAAGATGCGAAAGTGGAAATTGAATGTATTGTATTAGATACTTTAGTATATGAGCAACAAATGGAAGCGCATCAGTGTGGTAGTGGATGTGGTGATGGCTGCTCTGATGGTTGTTGCGGTGGATGCCAGTAAAACAGTTCTTTGGAACTGTTTCTTTTTTTTATGAGATGATGAGAGTATATTTTATTAGCGACATGGAACAACGTTACAAATAAAAAGTTACGATTACCAATTAGAATTATGATATTTTTACATTATTGATTTATCCTTTTTATGGAAAATGTGAAAAAAATGGGATTTTAATTGCTTTCCTATGCAATATCGCATATAATGAATATGTTTTTTTTAAGAGAGGTATAAAAAATGTTAGAAAAAATGTTTCATTTGAGCAACAAGAAATCTGACGTTAAAACCGAAATTATTGCCGGTATTACTACATTCTTAGCGATGGCATATATTCTTGGTGTTAACCCAGCAATTCTTGGTGATGCAGGAATGGATGCTCATTCTGTCTTTATGGCAACTGCAATTTCTGCTGGTTTTGCTTCTATTGTGATGGGGATGGTTGCTAATTATCCAGTCGCTTTAGCTCCTGGTATGGGTGTAAATGCACTGTTCTCTTATACCGTAGTCATTGGTTTTGGATATTCTTGGCAAGCTGCTTTAGCTGCAGTCTTTGTATCCGGTATTATCTTCCTAGTGATTTCAGTAACAGGAATTCGTAAGATGATCATCAATGCTATTCCAGTACAGTTAAAATTAGCGATTGGTGCTGGAATTGGTTTCTTTATCGCTTTTGTCGGATTAAAGAATGCTGGTATTATCGTTGATAATGCATCGACTTTTGTAAGTGTAGGAGATTTCTCTAATCCAACTGTATTATTGGCGTTATTTGGTATCTTGGTTACCATTTTCTTAGTCATCAAGAATGTTCCAGCAGGTGTTTTTGTTGGTATGGTAATTACTGCAGTTACTGGATTATTATTACACGAAGCATTTGGTATTAGTGTATTAGATGCTTATGGTGGAGAATTAATGCCTTCTTTACCAGCAACCGTGGTGACAACAAATTTTGAAATGCAGACATTAGGGGCATTTGTTAGTGGATTTGGTGAATTGTTCTCTAATATCGGGGTTGCTTTTGTTATTATTTTCTCATTTTTATTCGTTGACTTCTTTGATACGGCTGGTACATTAGTTGCGATTGGAAATCGTATCGGTTTAGTGAATGATAAAGGGGAATTAGAAAATGCAGAACAAGCTTTAGTAGCGGATGCTATTGGTACTGTTGTTGGTGCTGCATTAGGTACTTCTACAGTAACATCATTTGTGGAAAGCTCTAGTGGTGTTGGAGTAGGAGGAAGAACAGGACTTACTGCTGTGACAACAGGGGTACTCTTCTTCTTGTCAATCTTCATTTCACCAATCGTATTAAGTACAGCAGTTAATGCGGTAACTGCTCCAGCATTAGTTGTTGTTGGTATTATGATGGCACAGCAGTTAGGTGGCGTAAACTGGGATGATATGGTATTCGCTTCTGCTGGCTTTGTGACAGTTATCATGATGATTTTAACTTATTCCATTTCGAATGGAATTGCTTTTGGATTCATTACTTATGCATTAGCCATGTTAGCAGCAGGAAAAGGAAAGGAAATCAGCCCAATTATTTGGACATTGGTTGTTATCTTTGTCATCTACTTTGGTTGGTTGATTTAAGGGTAAGAAAGTGCGGAAACTTCGTTGGAAGTTTCCGTTTTCTTTTTGGGTATGATAAAATAAAAATGGTGATCATTATGAATAAAAAAGCAATCATTCAGCTTACAAGGGTTGATAATCGACTTGTTCATGGACAAGTTGGTGTAACTTGGGTAAATAGTATTAATGCGGATACGATCGTTGTGGTAGACGATGATGTAGTACTCAATCCGATGCGTCAGAAACTAATGGAAGGAGTGGCTCACACATCCAATGTTCGTATTCGTTTTTATAGCGTAGATGATTTTGCAAATGTTTATCATCAAGTAGAAAGTTCACAACGACTATTTTTAGTGGTAGAAAATCCTGTTACTTTAATGCGATTAGTAAAAAAAGGTATTTTTTTCGATCGAGTCAATTTTGGCAATATGCATTATCAGCGTGGAAAGGTAGCATTTAGTCGTAAAATGTATGTAAGTGAAGAAGAAATCGATGCGATTAATTATTTGTTAGAACAAGGAGTCTATTTGTATTATCAAGATGTTCCAGGAACGATGCAAGAAAAAATCGGAAAGTTAGATTATGAAAGCATGAAAAAGCGAAGATAATTCTTTGCTTTTTTAGCGTTTGGCACAGACTTGCTTATTTCGTAGGTTTAGGCTATATTTAATGAAAGAAAGGATGTGTGGGTGATGAAAGAAAAAGTACGTCAAGAACTACAAAAAAGAACAAAAAATCATGCGATACAAGAG
>JBGUVL010000011.1:0-7215 GCA_045134375.1 Breznakia sp.
ATTTCTATTCTTTGTTCTCTAGTAAGTTTTGCCATATAAAAATGAACCCCTTTCAATTGGTAGTCCAACTTTTGGGGTTCACTTCAATTATCGCCAGTTCTTTTTTCTAGGTAGATCTTATCTATTTTTTCATTTTATGTAATCGCAGAAGGGAACAAAGATTGATCAAAACAAGAGCAAGCATAACACCAAAAATAAAATGATAGGAGTGAAAAAAATCGTAAGAAAACCTAATACAAGATGCGCCGATTGCATAAGCTATACTGGAAAATACCGATATTTTAGAGTAATAGGCAACGTAATTGTTTCGATCAGCACTCTGTTTGATGAGGAGCGGAATTCCTGCTGCATTAGCAGAAAAGATGCATCCAAAAAGAAATGTAACTGCAATCGCAAATACGGGTTCATTGACATTCACAAAGCAAAGCACAAGGAAACCAATCGCACTAACGATAATCATGATCGTATTGGCAAACTCTGCGTTGAAACAATCAACTAGCATTCCTAAAATGAGTTTTGATCCAACATTAGAAATCATGGCGGCAGATACCATGTAAGCACAGATAGGAGCAGAAAATCCAACGCTATTTCCAAAGGCACTGATATTAGGATTAAAGGAAGTCATGAAAGAAACAATTGCTGCATACAACAATAAAGTTAGGAACAAACCTTTTTGTGTTGAATACGACTCTTCTTTGGATATCTCTTCTGTTTTTTCAAGATCGCCATAGGGAAGAATTCCAAATTTCCTTGGGTTTTGATGAATAATGAAAAACGCAGGGGGAAAAGCCAGGAGAAAAACAACGGCAGCGCAACTCAATAAAGCATGGCGCCAACCGACCTGAGCAATGAGATGGGTAACAAGAATGGAAGCAATCGAAGCGGTAAGTCCACTAAAACTGATGCAGAAACCACTAATCAGACCATTGTTTTTATAGAACCAATGATTTAATATCAAGGTAACCGGAATTAATGAAAAACAGCAGTTTCCAATTCCTAATGTTAAAGCAAAAACATACATAAACATTAAGTGATGCGACTGTGAAAGAAATACCAAAGAGAGGACATTAATGAGAATGCCCACGGACATAATTTGATTGATTGGATAAAGGAGGAGCAATCGTGATAAGATAGGAGCAAAAAAGGCAGAGGAAAGACTCATGATCGTTATGATCATTATGATGGATTAAATGCCAGTATGCATATCGATCGCAATGGCACTCATAAATACACCAAGCGTATTCGCTGTGATACCAATGGCTCCTGCCATAAATAAACAGCAGGATAAAACGATCATACAATCGTATAATTTTGGATGTTTACTTAAATAAGATTTCATAATGATACCCCCATTGATATTACAGCAAATAGTATGCCAAAAATGAAATGCAGGAAAAATACTTGTTTAGAAAAAAGCAAAAGACACTAATAAAATGAAGGGCGACACTAACCTTTCGTTTGCTTAACACTATGGAAACATTTAGGAAAACTATTCGCATCGTTTAAGTTTACAATTTTAATAATTTACGTTATTGTAAATTTAGATAAGTAGGTGTTGGGATGAAGTTTCTAATACGAGCAGATGATTTTGGATTAAGTGAAGCGGTTAATTATGGAATCATGAAAGCATATTCGGCAGGGACGATTAAGAATATTGGATTGATGAGCAATATGGAAGCGGCAGAGCATGCTGCTCGACTCATCCAAGGGAAAGAAGTCTGCTTGGGTTTACACGTGAATTTAACAGTAGGAAAGCCTTGTGCCCATCCTTCGCAAGTGAGTTCGTTATTAGATATCAATGGTACCTTTCTCTCTTCTAAGATTCATCGTGAAGAATTGGAACGGGAACCGTTACTATTGTTTCCGCAATATACGTAAAATTAGCAAACTAACGATAAAAGCTTGCCTAGACAATGGTATTCAGCCTACAATCAAACGCTATGGTAGAATGGAAACATTACTGTATGAGGTAAAGGAAGAAGGCGTTATATTAGCGATGAATCGTTCGATTCAACAGTATCATCTACGCGATCTAAAAGTGATCGAATTGAAAGAGAAAATTATCAGTCATCGCTATCTTTATATTCGAAAAGAAACAATGCAAAAAACAATGATGAAAGCATTAGTAAATCATTTAATAAAACAAGGGTTCGTTATGGAAGACAATAACTAAAAGGAAGGGGAATCAAAAATGGATGATAGGAAGATTATTGGATTTTGTCTTGAATTTTACCGTATGACAAAAGAAGATAACAGAGTAATACCGGTGGATGAATTTCTATGCTTTGATGGCATTCCTTACTGTCATAAAAACACTTATCGAAAGATAGTGGCAGGGGAGAATGAGAAGAAAGAAATGTATTTCGGATTGCTGCAACAATTGCAAATGAAGTATGAAATGGAAGAGCAATTTTATCCTAAATTATTGATTTTACATGAGCAGTTAAAACACGCGGTAGAGCAAGTAGATAGGAAACAATTGATTGTTGTTCTATCGCAAATCAAAGATATGCTAACAAAGAAAGAGAATGTCTATCCTTATCAGATCAATCGATATTTGGTCGATTGTTTAGAGCGTTTCATTGTCTTTGATGAGGTGTGGAACAATCATTGTGTAAAGGTGCTATTGATGATTTCACGCGTATGTGATACTCCTATGCGCTTGCTATTGAACTATTATTTGTATCAAAATTGTCATCGTAGTAAGCGAAAGGAATCTTCATTGAAAAAAATGTCTGAGCAACTGCTAGTGAGCGATCATGAGGAACTGCTTAATCAGTTAATCTTAATGCGCCAGATGATATACGAACAAGAATTTACACTAGCAGAGCATCTAGCGGAATGTGCGGAAAAAATTTGCTTAGCAAGTGGAAATCAGAATCGTATGGTAGAAGTTCTGCAATGCCAGATAGCCATCTATGGTGTCACTGGACGAGAAGAACAAGCAAAAGATTGCTTATCCAAGCTAGAACAATTGATGAAAGAGGAGAGCTTGGATCCTATTGTAGTAAAGCAATGCCAATACTATCTAGGGATGCACCATTATAGTGAACATAACTTTGTTTATGCTGGTCCTTTTCTCAAACAACAGATTCAAGGGAAAAAACCGAATAAAAATAATTGTTTTCTATTCTTATTTTATGAAAGTGTATTAAATTATGAAAGAAAAAAGGATCCAGAAATCGGTTATTCAGAAGTGGATCTGCAAAATTTAGATTCTACGCAACGAAGATTTTTACAGTATTTTCTTTATCAACGTGCAAATAAAAGTAGGAACTACTTAGTGTCCTATATTATGAAACGCATTCTGCCACTGCTAAATAGCGACCATGCAATGGAAGCTTATGTTTTCTTACAAGAATTATATTTATTAAAGGCAAAGGAAGAAGCAAAGATAATGAAACAAAGAATGACAGAGCTGAATTATGTGATTCAGCATTCTTGGGAAAAAAGCTTTTCCTAAAAACAGATAATTGATAAGATATAACCATGGTCGAGAAGAAAAAACAAAGGGAAGGTACTAAACAATGGATCGGAGTAATCTGATCTTTTTGTTTACAAAATAGGGAGGATGGTCTGTTTATGATTTGCACTTTCGCTTTTGTGAGTTATAAATATGACAATTTTCACGATATTTTGTAACGGTTCTTCTAGCAATTGCAATTCCTCTTTCGTTTAAAATTTGACAGATTTTTTCATCACTGAAAGGTCTTTTTTTATTTTCATTGTCAATAATATCTTTGATTTCTAACAGGATATCTTTTTGGCTGACATCATCCACACCTCCACTCACTAGCATTTCTTTTAATGCATAGTATTGATTTTCAAATTCAAAGGATTTATTGGCAATGGCGCGCGAAATGGTAGAACTATGTAAATTACAGTTTTTCGCTATCATCTCTAATGTTAAATGATGAAGACTTCCCTGTTGAAGAAAGAAATCTTTTTGAATATCACAAATATACTGCATGATCTGTAGTAATGTAGTATTTCGTTTTTGAATGCTGTTCATGATATTCATTGCTTGTGCTTTTTGTTTTTTTAAATACTCTCGTATTTCCTCGCTTTCGCCTTCCTCAACCGCATTAAATGTAATACTTAAATCTTCATTTAATGATTGGATGAGAATGGTGCCATCCTCAACATGAATACGAAATTCCGGATTGATATAAATGGTGTTTTGATCATAATTGGCTGCCGGCTTGGGGTTTAATGTCTTGATAAAAGCATAGCCAGCATCAATTTCATCTTTGGATAAGCCAGTGATCTCGATAATCTCTTCCCTATGAGATAAAGCCAATGCTTCCAAATGATCACATAGCTGAAATGCAATTTCACGATCCTTGTGATTGGATAACTTGCATTGAATTTTTAAACATTCCTTTAAGTCAAATGCAAATAATCCATGGGGTTCAAACGTACGAAGAATCGCAATATGGCGTTTTAACAGATCGCTAGGGTAAGGGCTTTGCCGAAGTAATTCACGATAATTTATTTTGAAATATCCATTGCTGTTCAATTGACATAAAAGATATTCACAAATCGCTGGATCGGGATGATATTTGCTCCATCGTACTTGCTCCATGATTTCCTCATATAGACTTTTTTGTTCATGGGAATAGGCCAAAAAAGAATCGCTCTCAATATTGGTCTCAGAAAGAGATTGATAATGGTAATTGAGGTACGGATTCTGGTTCATCTGTTCATTTAGATAAATTCGCAGTTCATCATTATTGCAGGTCAAAATTTTTAAAGATTGTGCCTTTGCTTGATGAAATCCTTGTTTTAATGTTAGCTTTAATTTTGGAACTAATGTTTGTTTCATGAGTGATGACCTCGTTTTACTTTTTTAATATCACTGCTACGAGGGATTCTCTTTAATTTTTCCCAATTCGAAGCCAGTATTTTTTCGTATTGGCTAGACAGCTGTGGCTGATAGAACTGTTGGTCTTTCAGTGTTTCAGGCAGATACTGCAATCGATCCCAAAGGGAACTGTTTTCATAATCGTAGCGCTCTTCCTCGCGGATTCCTACCGGTGTAAATTTTAAATAAGGTGGCATTGGATGATAACCACGATGAACGCAGGATATTGCTTGATCAATCGCAGTTTCGGATGATTTGGATTTCGGAGAAAGAGCCAAATCAATGACCGTATGCGCTAATGGAATTCTTGCTTCCGGAAAACCAATTCGTTTAGCAGCATCGATTGCACTGACACAACGTGCACAAGCGGCAGGATTCGCCAATCCTACATCTTCATAAGCACAAGTTAACAGCCTTCGTTCAATGGATTCCATATCATTGGCTTCGATAAGAATAGCAAGATAATAGAGAGCAGCATCCACATCACTGCCTCGAATCGATTTTTGAAAAGCAGAAAGAATATCATAATGAGAATCTCCTTCTTTGCCAATCGATTGATTCGAAGCACTGCAATAGCGTTCGACTGTGGTTTTCTCTATCACATTATTTTCACAGCCGAAAGCACAAAGTTCTAATTGATTCAAAGCATAGCGAATATCCCCACCACTGCGATTCGCAATCAGTCGTAATGCTTCCTCGCTAGCATGGATCGGTTGGGGAAGACCACGTTTATTGGTACAAGCGTTTTGCAATGCAAAAAAAACATCTTCTTCCTTTAATGGGTAAAATTCCAAAAGGTGAGTACGAGAACGAATGGCAGGATTAATAGAGTGGTAAGGATTGGTAGTCGTTGCGCCAATCATGATAAGATTACCATTTTCTATGTGCGGCAACAGCAAATCCTGCTTGTCCTTATTTAAGCGATGGACTTCATCGATGATAACAACAAGTCCAGGACTTACTTTCGCTTCTAAAAACAAAGCATCAAGGTCTTTTTTTGTACCATTAACAGCATTAAAAAAGCGATACGGGCGATGGAGTGATTCGCATAATACCATGGCTGTTGTGGTTTTTCCACAACCTGGAGGACCGAAAAAAATCATCGAAAATAAAGTCCCATTTTCAACACATTTTCGCAATATTTGATGGTACCCAATTAAATGTTGTTGTCCCACGATTTCTTCTATCGTACGAGGACGCATTCGATAGGCTAATGGTTGATGCATTCTATCCCTACTTTCTTTTTATTATTTTATCATGGGCAATTTTAAAAGGAAATGATGGTATCATAAAATAAGCTTCTTTCTAGTTTTTTTATTTTGTGATGTGCTATGATAAAAAAAAGGAAGTGGGAATAATGAAATCATTGATTACCTATTTGTGCTGTTTTCTATTTGTGCTTAGTTCTTTATTGATGGGCGCTTCATTGTATGTCATTAATTTTGACGAAGAAGAATTATTAAAAAAAGGATCAGAACCTTATCAAATGGAAGAAAAAATCAATTCATTGCTATCGTTTGTTACAGTAAAGGAAGAGGATGAGGCGAGGTTGGATGAAATTGCTTCTACGGTTGCGAACCATCCGAAATTAACGCAGGCGCTTTCTCAATATCGTGCTTCTGTTGTTTCACAGTTATTGAATGGAGATGAAGTCGAAGCCAGTAAAAAGTTTGATGCGATTCTATTGGAATGTCTATTACCCTACGCAGAAGAGTTAGTGAAAATGAGCAATGATGCTGGACAAGGAAAGATTACTACGATTGCGGAAATGGAAATGGAAATGAGACAAGCGGTAAGTAACATGGATTTCAATACGAGCATACATACTTTAACCATTCACTTTTATCATGAGATGCCTTCGACCATGCGGCTATTGTTAAAGATTATGGTATTGTTGGAAAGTAGTGGCTTTTTTTGGGGAATGCTTGCTTTGAATTTATTATCTGCATTCTTTATTTTGGTATGTAATATTCGGTGGTTAAACGGCTTTGTCCCATTAGCAATCAGTTGTTTCATTAGTGCGGGATTATTATTACTTACTGCAAAAATGGTACCCTATGCAATGAAGATGCTAGTTTTTAACAATGAAAATGTTAGGGAAGCTAAGAGCCAAGCGTTTTTGCTATTTGCTATTGGAGATGGACTCATATTTTTGATTTTGTCAATCAGTAAATTCCTTTATAATCGTAATTTTGATCGAAATTAAATCTGATAAATGGGTGGTAGAAACAAGAAAAAAGTGATATAACATACCAGTAATAAGGGAGACCAGCTATGAATCTGTCAAGTAAAAATGAATAGATTTGTACATTTTCTTTAAATTAAATTTTGGGTATACAAAAACTCATTTA
>JBGUVL010000012.1:0-87904 GCA_045134375.1 Breznakia sp.
ATTTCTATTCTTTGTTCTCTAGTAAGTTTTGCCATATAAAAATGAACCCCTTTCAATTGGTAGTCCAACTTTTGGGGTTCACTTCAAAATGTAGTTCTTTTTATTTGACCACATTTTATAGTGAGAATTTTGTGCCTTTATTGTGCCTTTATTGTGCCTTTATTGTGCCTTTACGAGACGTAACCATCGTGCTTCAAATGGATTCAAACACGAAAAAAGCCCCAAAAATGGGGCTTTGTTGTCTCGATACGATAATATAAATTAACGTTTAGAGAACTGTGGAGCACGTCTTGCAGCTTTAAGACCGTATTTCTTACGTTCTTTCATACGTGGATCTCTTGTTAAGAATCCAGCAGCTTTTAATGCAGGTCTGTAATCTGCACCAGCTTCTAACAATGCTCTAGCGATACCATGTCTCATAGCACCAGCTTGTCCTGTGTATCCACCACCGTGAACATTAATCTGAACATCAAACTGAGCTAATGTTTCAGTTAATTCTAATGGTGAACGAACTACCATTCTTAAAGTTTCAAGTGGTAAGTATTCTTCTAATGTTTTACCATTAACAGTAATGTTACCTTTACCCGGAGTCATGAAGACACGAGCAACGGAACTTTTTCTACGTCCTGTTCCAACGTATTGTACTTTCTTAGTTGCCATCTCTTATTCCTCCTATCCTTTAATTTTTAATTCCACTGGTTTCTGAGCAGCGTGTGGATGTTCGCTTCCTTTGTAAACAAATAAGTGTTTACGCTGTACATCACCTAATCTTGTGTGAGGCAGCATACCGTGAATTGCTTTTTCAACCCATTCAATTGTATACTTTTCCTTCATCACTTTAGCAGTACGAGTTCTTAGACCACCTGGGTACATGGAGTGAGAGTAATACTTCTTATCGTTCATCTTGTTTCCAGTCATCACGATCTGATCCGCATTGATTACGATTACATAGTCACCACAATCAACGTTTGGTGTATAAGTAGGTTTGTGTTTTCCTCTTAATACTGCAGCTACTTCACTAGCTAAACGACCCATAGTCATTCCTGCTCCATCAACAACGTACCAAGTACGTTTTACGTCAGCAGGTTTTGTAAATGTTGTTTGACGCATAATGTCTTTTCTCCTTTTTCATTGTAGTTTCCGGGGCTACAATGGCTTAAGAGCCATATATAATTGTAAGGTTTCACTTACGCAAAGTCAATCTATTTTTATTAAAATTTAAGCGGAATTTCATCGATAATCGTTAACTTTAACTCATTTAGAAACGTTAGTGCCTGATTGCGGTAATCATCTCTTTCTAGCGAGTGATTGTCATGGGCATCCACCCCGATGATTACTTTATTTCCACACTCTGC
Organism: Breznakia sp.; assembly: GCA_045134375.1. Classification (GTDB taxonomy): domain Bacteria; phylum Bacillota_I; class Bacilli_A; order Erysipelotrichales; family Erysipelotrichaceae; genus JBGUVL01. The sequence goes on from JBGUVL010000012.1 coordinate 1,356, forward strand.
TGCTATCTTCCAAAATTCAGGATATGGATATTCAACAACATGATATTCATCATTGCAGCGAGCTCCTTCCAAGTTATACTCCAATACAACATCATGTTCTTTGCACCATTGACACAATCGCTTGCTTTGCTGTTTTGCATACGCATCAAAACGATGCCTTCCTCTCATGAATAAATCCGGATGTGCCAAATAAGAATAAAGCCCTGTTGATAATCCAACAATCGCATCGTCCACATACTGTTTCAACATTTCATCATTATCACAGATTCTGCCATAGTAAAGACGATGTTCATCACTCCCACAAAAATGATTTCCAAAAATAATATAGTCCAATTTTTTCTCTCTGATAAAGGATTGCAGCCAATCCATATATTCCGGAAAATATTCGCATTCTAAACCAATCTTTATGCGAATCTGATCTTTGTATTTTTCTTTCAAAAACGTAATGCTTTGATAATAATCATCAAATTCTTCTACTTTCATACGAATTCCGCTTTGAAAATTGCTGTTGTATTGCCAACAAGAGTGATCGGAAAAACCTAATTCTTCATAACCACCTTTTATCGCGCTGATGACATAATCTTCATCACTACCAACCGCATGATGACATCGCTCGGTATGAGTATGATAATTGCTTTTCATAAAACCACCCCCGTTTTAGATAAAATAAAAGCAACATTATTTTACCACAATGCTGCTGATATTTCTTTTATTTTATCAATAATCAACGCGTACTAGATACAATCCACACGCATCCGCCTTATATCGGCACAAATGCTTGTTCTTTGCAGAAAGCATTGCTGCAACTTGGTCGATGGTTAGTTGTTTTTTTCCACATTCGACAATGGTCGCCACAATCATTCGAACCATATAACGAAGAAAACCATTTCCTTCTAAAATAAAATGATAAACATCGTCCTTTTTCTCTACACTACAATGATAAATTGTTTTTACCCGGCTTTTTCTTGGATCGATCTTAGCGCTGGTAAAGGTAGTAAAGTCATGCGTTCCTTCGAATAATGCCGCGCATTTCTTCATACATTCAATATCAAGTACGGTTCTTTCCATCCCCATGTAATTTTGAAGAAAAGGATTATTTACATCATTCGTTAAGTAATAGTCATAGCGCTTTTTCACCGCATGAAAACGCGCATGAAAATCACAACTCACTTCTTCCACTTTCAAAATTCGGATATCACTTGGCAATAATGCATTCAATGCACGAAAGTAAGCATCACCATCCATATTGATTTCACTATCAAAATGAAACACTTGCCCCAAGGCATGTACTTTTCCATCCGTTCTTCCAGAAGCAACGATTTCGCATGGTTGTCTATGAACACGAGTAAGGGCACATTCAATCTGTTCCTGCACACTGTCTCCACGTTTTTGTGATTGCCAGCCACAATAGCGACTCCCATCATAAGACACGGTTGCTTTCCATCTTATCATAAGGTAGCTACCATAATTTCAATGACTAAAATGACAATGGCAAATGCTAAAACATACCAATCTTGAAAGCGCATCTTCAACTGCTTATAGCGTGTACGCTTTTGATCTGGCACATATCCCCTTGCTTCCATCGCATAAGCAAGTTCCTCCGCTCTTTGAAATGCAGAGATGAACAATGGCACAATCAAAGATAAAATACTCATGATTTTTTCTTTAAAAGAACCATTTTCCAAATCGACTCCTCGACTTGCCTGTGCCTTCATGATTCTTTGTGTTTCCTCAATTAAGGTAGGAATAAACCGAAGTGCAATGGAAATCATCATCGCAATTTCATGAGCAGGAACCCCGATTTTCTTAAATGGAATCAACAAATCTTCAATTCCTAATGTCAAATCCAACGGCTTTGTTGTCGCTGTTAAAATCGTTGTAATCGTCACCATAAACAATAAACGAATAACAATGTACAATGTCTGATGAATCGCATCACTATAAATCTGTAAACCAAAAATCGTTGTCCATAGATCCCCGGTTTTGATCACAAGTATATTAACGATCAATAGGAATACCATCATAAACAACATTGGCTTCATTGCTTTCCAAACATATCGGAAATTCAATTTCGAAAGATATAAGCAATCCGCTACGACAAGAGCTAATATCGCATAGCCAACCCAACCTGCAGGAATAAATATCGCTATGATCAAAAACAGCATCCCCATGATCTTAGCGCGAGGATCTAATTTATGAAAGGTAGAGTTTAAAGGGACATAGCTTCCTAAAATCATACTATCCATGCTGTTTCACCTCATTTTCTATTGCTTTTACTAAGGTTTCTATGGAGGTGATGGAACCTTGCAATACCATACCTTTTTCTTCTAATTGCTGTTTCACACGAATCACAGCCGGTGGTGTAATATTCATTTCATGCAATAGCTTATCATTTTGAAAAAACGCTTCACTGCTGCATTTTGTCTTCACCCGACCATGTTCTAATACGATGACCTCTTCACAATAATTCATCACATGTTCCATATCATGAGTAACCATGATAATGGTTTTACCCATCTCCTGATTTAAACGCAAAAAGAGTCCCATCATTTCCTTTGCACCTTGTGGATCTAATCCAGCCGTTGGTTCATCGAGTACTAAAATATCTGGATCGGCTGCTAATATCCCAGCGATCGCAACTCTTCGTTTTTGCCCACCTGACAAATCAAAAGGAGAACGTTCTAAATAGCTTTGATCGATACCGACAATTTCCAAAGCCTTTTTTGCTCGCTGAATGGCTTCCTCCTCACTTAATCCAAAGTTTTTTGGTCCAAAACTAACATCTTTCAATATCGTTTCTTCAAATAACTGGTATTCAGGAAACTGGAAAACCAATCCTACTTTCTTACGCAGTTGTTTTAAGTTTTTATTTTCTTTTTTATTCGCACCAACGCTAAATTCATCTACTGTTACCGTCCCCTCAGTTGGTAACAATAAAGCATTTAAATGCTGTACCAAGGTACTTTTTCCACTTCCCGTCTCGCCAATCACTGCGGTAAAGATTCCCTCTTTAATTTCTAGATTAATTTCATGCAATGCAACATATGGAAATGGGGAAGAGGCATTGTAGATGTGACTTAATTCTTTGAATTCAATTGGCATAATTCTTCCACTATCCCTTCTATCGTTATCTTTTTACTCACTTCAATTCCGTGATCGGCAAGTTGCTTTTGCAGCTTTAATGCAAATGGTACATCCAATTTACTTTCCACTAACGCTTCTTCTCTCAACAATATTTCTTCTGGTTTTCCCTGCATTTTTACTTTTCCATCATCTAGTACAATAGCATAATCACTACGTGTCACTTCTTCCATATCATGGGTAATGGAAATAATGGTTAAATTACGGTCTTTATGAAGTTCTTCAATCAAAGCGTTAATTTCTCTTTTTCCCTTTGGATCCAGCATACTGGTTGCTTCATCTAAAATAATGATGTTAAGTTTCATTGCCAAAACCCCTGCAATTGCCACACGCTGCTTCTGCCCGCCGGATAGTTTTGTTGGTTCACTATTTAAAAAATCTTGCATTCCAACTTTTGATGCAAACTCTTCAATGAGCGATTGCATCTCTTCTGTTGGCACTTGATGATTTTCTAAGCCGAATGCGATATCATCCGCTACCGTTGATCCAATGAACTGGTTATCCGGATTTTGAAACACGACACCAACTTGTTCACGTATCGCATAAACATGTTCTTCATCTAAAGGCATACCAGCAATTTCAATACTTCCTTGTTTGGCCTCTAACAAGCCAATCAACAGTTTTGCTAAGGTACTTTTCCCACTGCCATTATGTCCAATGATAGTAGTGTAACTTCCCTCTTCAATTGAAAAAGAAACATGATTCACAGCAAAATCACTATCGTTATAAGAAAAACATAAATCGTTTACATTTATGATACTCATATTCTCACCTCAAAACTTTTTTTATTATACTATGAAACCAGTATTTAAACAATGTTTGACTCTAAAAAAGTGTCAAGACACATAAAAAAAGGAAGGTTTTCCTTCCCTTTAACGCAAATTCAAAAGTAGTACCCAAAGTAATAATAAAGCCACTGCTACAACAAGACGAACCATTGGTTCTCCTTTATGTTCTTCATAATAATCCAATGGATTCATTCTTTTTTTCTTTTTCATCTTATGTTTTCTCCTCACTTATTTTAAGATCCAATTCACATAAGTTCCTTGGTATTCTTTCGCTAAATCAGCTAAATAGAATATTTTACTTAAGATAACATCACTTTCCGAACGAATGATATTAAGAACTAATAATTCATTCGAATTAGCACCTGTGGTAACAACATAACCTTCATTGATCACACAACTTTTAAAACGCTCTAATGCTTTCTCTTCTTCAAATCGAATGGTATGCTGTAAAGGACGCTCTTTATGTTCTTCCAATTGGTCCAACGCTTCTAAACGTTCTTCACTTATTTCATTTAAATGTTCCATGTCTTCTTTACTTAAATGAGGAAAGGATACCGTTTTGGTCGATGCTTCTGTTAAGAAATCCTCTTTCTCAATAGTATCTTCATTAATTTGTTGTACCGAATGAAGGATGCATTCATCTTGGTTATTCTCTTCCACGATTTCGTTATTCTTTTTTTCCTCTTGTTTCAGTTTATATGCAAGCAACGCTGCTGCACTCCCTAGTACTGCAATTACTCCTAACACTTTTTTCATATGATTCCCTCCAATTTTTCTATTATTATACCACCATCGATAGAAATTATCTATGGATGCTAATCCGAATGCATTTCACCACATTCTTTACGACGAGAAATCGCAACACCATCCCCACAATCATAAAAGATAGTTTCAAAATATGCATTTTTCTTTAGATAGGAAATATATTTTCTTATTTTTCCAACCAATTGACGAGTATTTCGATTTCGAATCGGTTCTTTGCTTTCCACCATCCCATGAAATTTCAAATTATCGCTGACAATCATCCCATGTGGCGCTAAATTTTTTTGATAACGCTCAAAAAAACGAATGTATTGTGCTTTCGCTGCATCGATAAAGATCAAATCATAGAGTCCTTCGATTTCGGCTTCTAACGCATCTACGTGAAGCAATGTAATTCTTCCTTCCAACTGACAATGACGAACATTCTCTACCGCTTCTTGATATCGCATGTCGTCACGTTCCATCGTTACAACATGAATCTCTTTATCCATACGACACATCTGTATCGCTGAATAACCAATCGCACTCCCTATCTCAAGAATATTTTTACTTTGGTTTTCTTTAATTATCTTTTGGAGAAATTGAATGCCTTCCTTTTGCATAATTGGAATATCATTTTCTCTTGCATACTGTTCCATTTCTTCTAAATATTGTTCCATTCTTTTTCTTAACCTCTATTTTAAAAATGCCTCATTTATGACTTCTTCGGTTTTCGATTGGATATAATCCAAAGAAACAATGTTACCTTCAAAACCATTTAACACATGGCGGTTTGCCAATTCATCTGTATAATTTTTTAATTGATATACTTGATAATGATATCTTTCTTCTAAAATATTATTTTGATTTCCTTCAAAATGAATGATTAACGGTGTCCATACAACATTTTTAACCTGAATTTGTTTGGTTTCTGCATTCTTTACGAAATCAAAACCAACCATACCGCTAATTGCGTTGTCTGTTGTAAGCATTCCTCCAATGAAATTTCCTAAAGAATAGACAACCAGTGTCTGATTCCCTTCTTTTCCTTCCAACCATTCAATTGGCTGAATGGTATGTGGATGCGTACCAATCACAACATCTACTCCTAAATCAGCAAATAACTGGGCATAATGTAATTGATAATCATTAGGCATAAATGTATTTTCATCTCCCCAATGAGCCGATACAATGACAACATCACTGATTTCTTTTGCTTTTGCGACATCCCGTTGAATTTTATCATCACTGAAATAAGATACATTATAAGGATTTGTAGGTTCAATTCCATTGGTTCCATACGTATAAGCTAAAAAACTAAACGTAATCCCCTTTTTTTGAAAAGTAGGAATACGATCGTACTCATCCTGAGAGGTATAGACACCATTCGTCACTATTTTTGTTTTCGAAAATGCGGCTAACTCATTGACAATTCCAGTCTCATATTTATCCAAGCAATGATTGGTTGCCAAATTGACTAGATTGAACCCAGTATCCTCTAAGTTTTTAGCAATCTCGGTTGGAGAATTAAAGGTAGGATATCCAGATAATCCTAACTCACTTCCTCCTAATACCGTTTCTTGATTTATAAAAGCAATATCTGCTTTTTTCACTAACTTTTTTACATCGGCATACATTTTGGTAAAATCATAACTGCCATCTTCTTTTTGTGCATCTTCATAAACGGTTTCATGTATTAAATTATCACCAACACCAACAAAAGATACAACGGTATCCTGTTTTTTATCCTCTTTTGGTTGACTTGGATCTTGTGTCGTTGAACCACATGCCGTTACGAAAAAAACGCACAATAAAATGATTACTATCTTGTTTATGTTATTTTGCCCCATAATATTCCTCCAGTGTCCAATGATTCTCATAAATTGTTTTCGCTGCCTCCTTTCCTACATAGCGAATATGCCAACTTTCATATCCGTATTGTGTAATCTTTTGCTTATCCTCTGGATAACGTAAGATAAAACCATACTGATGCATATTCTTTAAAATCCAATCATACCCTTCATAATTCTCAATTTCATTGTAGTTATGATCGTTAAAAGTAATGTCCACAGCTAGTCCACTGTTATGTTCACTTTGCCCAGGACGAGCATAATAGGCGTCCGCATATTCCATTCCATAAATGTCTTTATTATAGTTATATAATGATGCTTGGTATTCATAACTTCGATACGTCGCAATCGCAACGATTGTAATATTTTCTTTTTGCGCTGCTTCGACAAAAGATTCATACGCTTTTGCAGCTTCTTTTCTTAACTGCATACGTTGCATTGTGGAACAGGAAAAATGCTTTCCTTGTTCACATACATAATTAACATCAACTAAATCATCGGGTACATAACCTTCTGGCAATGCATAATATTTATTTACCAGCAATGTTAAATCAGAATCATCTTCAATCACATTTGTCGTAGAATACGGCTCTAAATCAAGATTCATATTCACCGCCATGACTTTATCTGGAATATTGTCTGCCTCATAAGCTAAATAGCGAGATACCTTATCCCCATGAAAATTAGAAAGATCCAGATATTCTTGCACCTCTTTTAACGAAAGATTTGCATCGAGTAATTCATTGACTCCTTCACTCTTTTTAATGAGTAATCCACAATAAGATGAAACATGTGATTTTTCTATTGCATTTGCTTTTATCATTACTTTAACACTATCCGTGTTTTCACAATGATCCATAGCTTCCTCATATGCATTTTGCTGTTTTAATACTTCGATTTCCTCATCTGTATAAACACTTCCTGCTTTGCAAGCACAAATCAAAAGCACAACCACTAGTAACCATTTTTTCATCAAATCATCCTCTCTTGTATAGTATAACACAAAACAAGTGGAATATCTGAATTCCCGACAAAAGAAAAGCCACCCTCATAGGATGACTTTCCAAAGCTTTTATTTACCAAAATATTTCGCAATCAGTTTATCCATTTCACCGTTATCAATCATTTCCTGAATTGCCGCATTAAACTGATTTTTTAATTCATCGTTATCTTTTGCAAATACCATAGCGTTTCCTGCTAATTCAGCACCAGCTTCTAGTTTATAAGATACAAAATTCTCATTTTTCGCCATTAATTCTTCTGCGACTGCTTTTTCTACTACCATACATTCAATTACACCTTTATTCATTTCAATAGCCAAATCAGAATAGTTCTTTCTCTTATCCAATGTTAGTTCATATTCATCGCTAAGTTCATCCAACACGGCTTCCTGAATCGTTCCCATCTGTGTACCAACTTTTTTTCCTTTCAAATCAGCCGTTGTTGTCATACCACTATCTTTTAATGTTAATACATAGTTTTGTGCATCTTCTCCTGCATAATAAATATCAGAGAAATCAACTTTTTCTGCACGTTCTTTGGTATAGGTAATACCTGCCATTCCAATATCTGCTTTTCCCTGTTTTACGGATTCAATGATCGCATCAAAATCCACGTCTTGCCATTCTACTTCATAACCAGCTATTTCTGCCGCTTTGTTCATTACATCAATGTCAAAACCATACAGATTTCCATCTTCATCTACTTCTTCGTATGGAGGATATCCAGAGTTTGTCATTACGACTACCTTTTTACTATCCTCTCCCTTGCTTCCGCATGCTACCAATGTACATGCCATCAGTAACCCTAAACACATCATCATTAACTTTTTCATTTCTATTTCCTCCCTAGTTAAATCATATTTGACAGAAATTCTCTTGCTCTTTCACTCTTTGGTTGTGCGAAGAATTCCTTTGCGTCCGTACATTCTACAATATTTCCTTGATCCATATAAATGACATAATCGGCTACCTGTTTTGCGAAATTCATCTCATGCGTAACCACGATCATCGTCATTCCAGTATGGTTCAAATCTTGCAATACTTTCAAAACTTCACTTGTCATTTCCGGATCTAAAGCACTTGTTGGTTCATCAAACAACAGTACTTCCGGTTCCATTGCCAATGCTCTAGCAATGGCACATCGCTGTTTTTCCCCACCACTCATCTGGTGTGGATAAGCATTGATTCGATGACCCAATCCCACCTTTTCTAACAGAGCTTTTCCTTTTTCTTCCGCTTCTACTTGTTTCATCTTCTTCACTTTTTTCAATGCGTATGTGACATTATCTAATGCAATCATATGCTCAAACAAATTAAAATTCTGAAAAACCATACCCACCTTTTCCCGAATCTTCGTCAAATCGGTTTTCGGGTCATTGATTTTTATATCATTATAATAGATGCTGCCACTGGTAGGCTCTTCCAACAAATTCAAACAGCGGATAAAAGTAGATTTTCCTCCTCCACTGGAACCAATAATAGCATATGTCTTTGCATCTTCAAAAGTAAAGTTGATATCAAAGAGCACCTTTACCTCAGATCCATATTCTTTATATAGATTCTCTACTCTAATCATAACTCAGCTTCCTCTCGATCTTTTTCCCTAAGATACTTAACACTTTGTTCATTAAATAATAAACAATAAATACAATCAATAGAGGTTCAAAACTAGCATACGTTTGATTCTTAACTGCCGTATACCAATACATCATATCATGTAATCCAACAATAGAAATAATCGAAGTTTCTTTCGTCAATGTAATGAACTCATTGACAACAGCAGGCAATACATTTCGAAACGCTTGTGGAACAATGATATCCTTCGCAATATCCGCATTTTTTACCCCTAAGGCTTTGGCTGCTTCAATTTGCCCTTTATCAATCGCTTCAATACCAGCACGTATGATTTCGGATAGATAGGATCCTGAATTCAATGAGAATACGATAAAACAGGAAGTCCATGGGCTAATGGTTCGCAGAGCTGGAATCAAACTAGGCAATCCAAAATAAAAGAAAAACATCTGTACATATACCGGAGTTCCTCGAAATAAATCAACATATACAGCAACAATTGCTTCGCCTATTTTACTTGTTTTTCTAAGAAATACACTGAATAATCCAATTAATGTACCTAAGCAAGCACATACTAATGATAATATGATGATAACAGGAACACCACTCAGAATTAATCTCCAAAAACGATAAATGATCGTGATATCAAAATTCATTATTTATCCTCCTTATAAAAAAAGTCATCCTCACATACAAGGACGACTTTGTCGCGGTACCACTCTTGTTTCTGATTCCTCTTTTACAATTCCTCAGCACTCTCATTCCTTAACGCGGAATATAACGAAAATTCCTCAGCACCCTTCGAAATTTTTGCTCCCAGACACGTTCACTCTTCTATCCTTATGACTTTCCACCAAACAGCCACTCTCTATCAATTCAGAATAAGTTACTACTTCTGTTCAACACAATCTTTATGAATGACTAGATTATAATACAGAGAAATCCAATAATCAAGCAATATTTTCATTAATTAATGAAATATTTTCAATTTCAAAACAAGCTCATTTGCTGCCGCTTACTGACGGCTTCAATCAGTAATTCTTGATTATCTACTTTTGGCCAAAGATTTCCCTGAACATAGCTTATCATCCTCTTTTCATCCATTAGAAGCGGTGTTCGATGATGGATGTTTTTCATTTCATTTTCGGATTCACCAGTTAGGATAACCACTTCATTCCCCATACAAAGAGCCGCTAAATATAGCGAATTATAGGGTTTATGTATATAGTACTTCTCTTTATGATCGGGATATTTTTTCCATTCATAAAATCCATTACAAAGAATCGCGCAGCGTTTCATTTTAGCAAATAATGGTTTCGTTGAAGCCGTTTCACTTCGAGCATTGATTAGTAAATGATCTTTTCTCTCCAATCCCCATTTTTTACTCTGCAACACGAACTCTTCTTGTTCTTTAACAATTACCAATATTGGTTCCCCAGGATAGACTTCTCCTTTTGCATACGCAAGAGAAGAACATTGTTTTTTTAATTTATCGATGAATGGAGAACCATCCATTTTATTCATTTCAAAATAATATCGTCCACACATAACGACCCCTACGTAAAAATCTGCAATACGATTCCACTGATAGCAGCAGTAAGATACAGCAAAGAAACAACTTGTATGATCTGTTTCTTTTTTGCTTGGTAACGGACTAATACAATGATTCCTAATCCTGCATTGGTAATTAAACCAGCAACTAAGGAAGCAAAACTAATACTATTAACAACATAGAGTTGTGTCAGCACAACACTAGCAGCGCAATTAGGAAGAAAGCCAAATAATGCGGCTAGCAATGGTTGTAAGATCGTTCCATTCAATAGTAATGATTCTAATCTTTCTTCTCCAATCCCTGTAATCAAAAAATTTAATACTAATGTAGTGATAAATAGAAATACAAATATTTTTACTGCTCGAAGCAATGCGCTTATCACCATTGGATATTGTGGATAGCAGCAAGGACAAGTGTTCGTATTCTCCTCTTCCTCCTCATATTCTTCCTCCGGCAAATTCTCTAATCGTCTGATGTTTTGTTTGCGGAACAAAACATTATCGACAAAATAACCAGCCGTCACTGCAATTCCCACTTTCCACATGATAATCAACAACAGTGATGAATACAATCCTGGATTGGCCAGCAGAATAGGAATTGCCTCGTCACTTGTTGCAATCAATACACTTAGTAATGTGCCAAAAGTAATATTGTTTCCCATAAACAACATAGCAGCAATAATACTAAACCCACACTGAGGTATTACACCAACAATTGCTCCCACTAAAGGACCATATTTTTGCAAAGAGAAAAACAGTTTATCATCTTCACTTTCTTTACGATCAAAATATTCGATAATGAGATAAGTAAGATAAAGCAAAGGCAACATCAACCAAGTATCATGTATCGTATCCATTACTATTTCCATAATCATAGTATTGCCTCCCTTCTTATTCTCATTCGTACTTTTATTATTTTACACGTTTTCTACTTTTTTGCACTTTTAACACTCAATTTTATAAAAAAAGGTAGCCAACATAGTTCATTTCATCTTTATGATCCAACAATTTTATTTATCTGTTCATCACAAAAGCTCTTTACCAACTATTGTTTCTACCTATTTTGCTAAAACAATTATCTTATCCATGTAATATTACCTAGGAAATAATATACATACCCATTTCATTAAAATTATCATCACCAAAAAATGGGCACTTATTATCGATTACTGTTACCACATGCTAAATCTGTCACCATCATCAACTTTTCAGAATCCAAATTTACAATATGCAATTCTGCTAATATCGTAGGCAATCTCAAACTTTACGAGAAATACAAGACCTTATCAATTTCTGCAGTTGGTGCATTTTTCAACACTAACTACACCAATGTTCCAAACACAACCTTTTTCCCTGTGATGCAAATCGTGCATTTCCTCAATTAGAGTTGATGCATTATGAATCGTATGTGTTGCCACTAAACCACCACTTTCAAATCCAACTCCCGAAATGAAAAATCATTCTGGTGCTTTTGCAACAACATTGCTATCAACTAGTACAACATTAGGACTTATCGGTAAAATAGATATTTTTCAAACATTCCTTCTTCGCTATAAATGATAGATAGTGCACTACAAGGAGCATCCATCAAAGCAATCGTTAAAACATTCCCCATGAAATATTTCATATCGGATCGTTGAATCATTCCCCTCTTTGCTTTTATTGATTGCTGATTCTACTCTTTCATTTTCAAAAATACTGACTAACAAAATAACGATTTGCCTATTGTTTCTGTATATTTCCATAAATGTTCTAATATATTTTCCTTGGATATATCATGTTGCTCTTCCAATAATTTCGCCCAAAAATTACATTTATTTTATTTTTTTATCTGTTTTCACGGTATTATATTTTTTCAAAAACAGAAAATAGATGATAAAAAAAGCAGTGACTATTACGACTCTTCTTCCACGTCAAATGTGTAGCGATACTGCTTTCCTTGGTAACACATGGTCCAAGTTGCTTTTCCATCTCTTTGAATCTCATCCGTTTGCGCAAAGAACATCACGGTTCGTCTTTCATTTGGTTGGATTGTTGTCGTTTCTTCTTCAAAGTAATCTTCTTTTTGATTTAATACACTATACCATGAAGGGATAGTAGTTATTCCTTGATAGGTAAACCATGAATTGATTTCATTTTCTAAATCCAAGGGATCCTCTGCCTCATTCGTGATAGAAACAAAAATGGCAAAATAGGTAATTCCTTTTTCTTCTACGATATAATAGTTGGAAGTTTCCGTTTCATTCATTGGGAAAAGAAACACTGATTGATAAGCATCTTTAATTTCCAATGATAAATCATCAGCAGTAAATTTTTTCTTCACTTTTTTGGATGAATAATCTTCCTTGACAGGCACCAAATATTCATTTGCACCCAATTGCAATTCAATGGATAGTCCATCATCAGAAATCGCTTTTTCATTATAAAAAATAATATGCAAAATAGTTCTTTCCTCTGGATTCAATTGACTGCGAAGATCCAAAGAGGTTCCTTCTGCTTCTTCTAGTACCATTTCTTTGTATAGTCTTTTACCATCTACCATTAAATCAGCATTGATTAAATCATCAATTGTTACCGTTTCATGGCTTACGTTTGTAATTTCAAATTGTAAATCAATTGCCGTTTTGTAATCTTGATTTGCCTCCCAATAGTAAAACTCGTCATGTGGATTGGATGGATAAATTCTAGTCCCAAACGTAAGAGAGCGAAACGATACCTCTAAAGTATCATTGATTATTATTTCCTTTTTCTCTAACTCTTTCTTCGTGCAACCACAAATCATTGTGATCCATAGGATACAAACAAGCATTGTTATTACTTTTTTCATTTTTCACCCATCCTGATTGCTTTTACCTTTTCTTTCTATTTTTAATTTTGATCTGTTCTTTGGTTTTTATTATAACACAAAACTCGCACACTAACCCATCTAACAAACACAATGAAAAAAAGGATATTCAAAATGAACATCCTTAATCTACAATTATTTTACAAACTGTACAATTGCCATTGAAGCGTTATCACCACGGCGGTTTCTCGTTTTTACCACTCTAGTGTATCCACCATTACGTTCTTTATAAACTGGTGCAATTTCATCAAACAACTTCTTAACAGCTTCGTTTCCTCTTACATAAGCGGCAGCCTGACGACGTGCATGTAAGTCTCCGCGTTTCCCTAATGTTACTAATTTTTCAACAACAGAACTAACTTCCTTAGCTTTCATTTCTGTTGTTTCAACGCTACCATTCATAATTACTGAAGTAGCTAAGTTACGTAACATAGCCTTACGGTGATCAGCTGTACGACCTAATTTACGATTCCACATAGGTTAGTATCCTCCTTTAACTTCTATTCGTAGGATTTGAAGCTCAGCCCCAAATCATAGATTTTATCTTTTACTTCTTTTAATGACTTCTTACCTAAGTTTCTTACTCTCATCATTTCATCTTCTGTCTTCTGTGTTAGTTCTTCCACGGTTTGGATTCCCGCACGTTTTAGACAGTTATAAGAACGAACGGATAAGTCCAGGTCTTCGATCATCATTACTAGTCCCTTATTTACAACTTCTCCCTGGACATCTTTCATTACTGATTCCATATCATTAACTGCATCATGAACATTCGTTAATAGTTCTAAATGATCAATTAAAATTTTGGAGCTCAATGCGATCGATTCTTGAGGAGTAATTGACCCATCTGTCCAGATTTCCATTGTCAGCTTGTCATAAGATGCATTCTGACCTACTCTGGCAGGTTCCACATTATAGGAAACTCTTTCTACTGGGGTAAAAATGGAATCTGTATAAATGATTCCCAAAGGCTGATTTGCCCCTTGGTATTGTACTTTATTGGCATCTGCACTAACATAACCTCTACCCGATTTTGCCTGCAGTTCCATTTCTAGAGAAGCCCCTTCTTCCAGTGTACAAATATACATATCCCCATTCAATACTTCAACACCATCTGGACAAATAATATCCTGTGCTAGTACCGTTCCTGGACCTGTTTTCGAAATTCTTAAAGTATGAATTTCATCATCCTGAATTTTTAAGATCAGCTTCTTGATGTTCAGGATAATAGATGTTACATCTTCTTTGATTCCTGGAATAGAAGTGAATTCATGAAATACACCTTCTACTTTAATTGAGAATACAGCTCCTCCTGGCATTGAAGATAATAAGACGCGTCTTAATGCATTCCCAATGGTAGTACCAAATCCTCTTTCCAGAGGTTCAACAACAAACTTTCCATAGTTTTCAGATTCAACGAATTCTTTCACTTCAAATTGTGCATGTTCAAATTTCTGCATAATGTCTATTACCCTCCTCAATTTTGATTAGGTTACGATTAACCACGTGGTCGTTTTGGTGGACGACATCCATTGTGAGGAATAGGAGTTACATCGTTGATCATTGTAATTTCTAATCCTGCAATCTGTAATGCTCTTACCGCTGCTTCACGTGCTGGACCTGGACCTGTTACATCAACTGACACTGTTTTCATACCGTGTTCAATTGCCGCTTTTCCAGCAGCTTCTCCAGCCATCTGTGCAGCAAATGGAGTTGATTTACGAGAACCTTTATACCCTAAAGCGCCAGCACTTGACCAAGCAATTGCGTTTCCGCTTTCATCAGTAATAGTTACGATTGTATTGTTAAATGTTGAGTGAATGTGTGCGCAGCCTTTCGCAATATTCTTTTTTACACGACGCTTACGAACTACTTTTTTAGCTTTTGCCATCTAGTTACCTCCTATCGTCCTATTTCTTTTTACCTGCTACTGTACGTACTGGACCTTTACGTGTACGAGCATTCGTTTTGGTACGCTGACCTCTTACTGGTAACCCTTTTCTGTGACGGATTCCACGGTAGCTAGCGATTTCCATTAAACGCTTGATATTCAGCTGTACTTCACGGCGTAAGTCACCTTCAACCTTAATGTTGTCGATTTCCTTACGAATTGCATTCAACTGTTCTTCCGTTAAATCTTTTACACGGATGTTTTCGTCAACACCAGCTGCTTTTAATACTTTTTCAGACGTAGTACGTCCAATTCCATATACATAAGTTAATGAGACAACTACACGTTTGTCACGTGGAATGTCTACTCCTGCAATACGAGCCATATATCCTTACTCCTCTCTTTTATCCCTGTCTCTGTTTGTGTTTAGGGTTTTCACAGATAACCATAACTCGGCCTTGTTCTTTTATTGATACGGCATTTGTCACAACTTGGTTTGACTGATGGTCTTACTTTCATGTGTTTTCCTCCTGTTCCGTTCTATTTATGACGGAATGTTATACGCCCACGTGTTAAATCATATGGTGAAATTTCCAGAGTAACACGGTCACCCGGTAAAATGCGAATGTAGTGCATACGGATTTTACCAGAAACGTGGGCAATGACTTCGTGTCCGTTCTCCAGCTTCACTTTGAACTGTGCATTAGGAAGTGTATCGACAACAATTCCTTCTAGTTCCATTACATCTTGTTTTGCCATTATTGGGATTCCTCCTTATCATGTATTGTTGTTAATATTTCACAGCCGTCTTTACGAATTACCACTGAGTGTTCAAAATGAGCCGCTAACGAACCATCTTTGGTAACAACGGTCCATTCATCATTTAATACTCTTGTCTGTGGTTTGCCAGCATGAACCATTGGTTCAATTGCCAAGCACATTCCTTCCTTTAGGCGTACCCCTTTCCCAGGTTTCCCAAAGTTAGGCACGGTTGGATCTTCGTGTACCTGACTTCCTATTCCATGTCCTGCGTAATCTTGAGGAATGGAGAAGCCGTTTTGGTATACATAGGTTTCAATCGCGTGTGAGATATCCGTTAACCGATTTCCAGCTTTCGCCATTTTTAAGCCTTCATATAAAGACTGTTCGGTAACCTCCATCAGCTTTTTTGCTTCCTCACTGATTGAGCCAACAGCATATGACCATGCGGAATCACCATGATATCCATGATAACATGCTCCGATATCCACCGAAACAATATCCCCATCTTTTAAGATGATATCACTACTTGGGATACCATGCACTAATACATTATTGACAGAAATACAGCATGCATTCGGAAAACCATACAAACCTTTAAAAGATGGAGTAGCATCATTTGCTAAAATCACATCTTCACAGATTTTATCTAGTTCTAATGTCGATAGTCCAGGTCGAATTGCTGCCTTGGCTGCTTGATGTGCCAAAGCAACAATTTCACCGGCTCTTGCCATATATCTGATTTCTCTTTCCGATTTACAAGTGATCATTACTTATATTCCTTCAGAGCTTGCAATGTATTTTCCCATACTTTATCAGCGCTTTGATCGGCATTAATCGTAACTAACAGACCTTTTTCCTTATAGTAATCAAGTACAGGTTCTGTATTCTTAGAATACTCTTCCAGTCTAACTTTCAGACTTTCTACGGTATCATCTTTTCGCTGATACAATTCTCCACCACATTTATCACAAACACCTTCCACTTTCGATGGTTTGTTTGTCATGTGATAGATTTCCCCACAATTACGGCAAATTCTTCTACCAGTAATACGTGGTGCTAATTTATCAAATCCAATTTCCAGTGTTACCACTTTATCGATTTCTAAATCAGATCCCTTCACTAACTCATCAAATGCTTTTGCTTGAGCTAGATTTCTTGGATATCCATCCAATAGATATCCATTTGCGCAATCCTGTTTTTCCAGGAAGCTCTTGACCATTGGGTTGGTTACTTCATCAGGAACAAGTAGTCCCTTATCCATATAACTTTTCGCAGATAATCCAAGTTCTGTTTGCTTAGCAATTTCAGAACGAAATATATCACCCGTTGAAATGTGAACTAAACCGAACTTTTCAACAATCTTCGCGGACATTGTACCTTTACCAGCACCAGGTCCCCCCATAATTAAAATGTTCATTAATGATTATCTCCCAAGACCACTGAATCCATGATAGGCCTTTTGTGTGATCTTTCCTTTGATTTGAGCAGTTGTTTCCATTGCTACACCAACAACGATAATTAAACCGGTACCACCCATACGAATAGAAGATGGTAATGATGGAATCAATAGTGGTGCAACATTTGGCAGCAGGGCAATCACCGTTAATGCAATTGCGCCAAGCACAGTAATGCGACATAATACTTTATTAATATATTCTTTCGTCTCTTTTCCTGGACGAATTCCTGGAATATAAGTTCCAGATTTTGAAAGATTTTCTGCAATTTTATCTGGATCAACCTGTAATTTCGTATAAAAGAAAGTAAACAGAATGATCAATACAGCGTAAATGACCAAACTTTCCACAGACTGCATTTGTAATAAATTGAATATTGTCTTTGTAAATCCAGTTGCTTGCAACCAACCATAATTGATACAGATGGAAATAATCTGAACTGGAGCCAGCATTATCGCATTGGCAAAGATAACAGGGATTACACTTGCAGAATTAATTTTCAATGGTAAGTATGTCATATCTCTGTTTTTCATTTGAACTGTACTAGAAGTATACTGTAATGGAATTTTTCTTACTGCTGTCTGTGAGAAGACAACTAGAACAATAATCAGTAAATAAACAATAACAAATCCTGTAAACGTAAGAATTCCATTAAATAATCCACTTCCGGTTGCACCGGCCGTCAAAGTAGAGAATGCCTCTGTGAACTGATATGGAATATCAGCAACGATACCCGCAAAAATAATCATAGAAACACCATTTCCAATGCCGTGCATAGAAATACGATCCGCAATCCACAATAGGAACATAGTTCCTGCTGTGAATACCGTTGTTATATACAAATAACCGGAGAAACTGGAATTGATCAGAATAGAAGTATCTCCATTCTGTAAAGCAAGTGTCATTGTGTAAGATTGTATTACACATAGCACTAAAGATAAGTAACGAGTGTACTTATCTAGCTTTTTTCTTCCTGTTTGTCCACTTTTTGCAAGTTCTGTTAATGGTGGAATTACATCCATTGATAATAATTGAATGATAATGGATGCGGTGATGTATGGCGTTACACCAAGAGCAAAGATAGACATATCATCCATTGCTCCTCCACCAAGCAAGTTCATCATACTAATCAAACCATTCGCTTCACCAATTCCATTGGTATTTACATTTGGTACCGGAATCTGTGCTCCCAAACGGAAGATGAACAGCATAGCTAGAGTAAAGAGAATACGATTACGCATCTCTTTGCTCTTAATAATGCCCTTGAAAGTGGACATCATATTAGATGACCTCTGCTTTTCCGCCAGCTTTTTCGATTACAGCAACAGCTGACTTAGAGAATTTATTAGCTTTCACTACTAATTTCTTTTCTAATTCGCCCTGTCCTAAAATCTTAATTCCATCTAATTCTTTTTTTACTAATCCAGTTTCGATTAATAATTCTGGAGTTACTTCTACTCCGTCTTCAAACTTATTTAATGATTCAACATTGACAATCGCATATTCTTTTCTGTTGAAGTTAGTAAATCCACGTTTTGGCAAACGTCTAGCAATTGGTGTCTGTCCACCTTCAAATCCTAAACGAACGCCTCCACCAGAACGAGCATTCTGCCCTTTGTGACCTTTACCAGCTGTTTTCCCAGTTCCGGAAGCATGACCACGTCCTAAACGTTTTCTGCTACTTCTTGAACCTTCTGTATATTTTAATTCATGTAATTTCATTTAGATACCCTCCTACTAGCGGATTTCTTCCGGTTTTTTACCGCGAAGTTTGGCAATATCTTCTACTGTTTTCAGTTCCTGAAGAGCAGTAATTGTTGCGCGAACCATATTGATTGGAGTACGTGATCCTAAACACTTAGACAGTACATCCTTGATACCAGCAACTTCTAACACATCACGTACAGCACCACCAGCAACAACTCCAGTACCTTCTGAAGCTGGTCTTAAGAATACGGATCCAGCACCATATTTACCAGTAATTGCATGAGGAATTGTTTCTCCAACCATTGGAACTTTGAACACGTTTTTCTTAGCGTCTTCAACAGCTTTCTTGATTGCATCAGGTACTTCATTTGCTTTTCCTGTACCAAATCCTACTCTACCTTTTCCATCACCGATTACGACTAATGCAGCAAAACGGAAACGACGTCCACCTTTTACTACCTTAGTAACACGGTTGATTGTTACTACACGTTCTTCAAACTCTTTTTCATTGCGGTCTCTTCTTGGTTTTCTGTCATTTGGTTTTTTGTTACCCATAGGTTTTTTGTTAGCTACAGGTTTCTTTTCCATAGTTGTATTTTCCATCATGACCTCCTACTAAAATTTCAGCCCTGCTTCACGAGCAGCTTCAGCTAACGCTTTTACACGTCCGTGGTAAATGTATCCACCACGATCGAATTTTACTTCTGTAATTCCTGCTTTTGTAGCAGCTTCCGCAATGGCAGTTCCTACTTTTGCAGCAGCAGCAACATTTCCACCGTTTTCTAATTTTAATGATACGCTGCTTGCAGCACATAATGTTCTTCCATTCACATCGTCAATGATCTGTGCATGAATGTGTGCGTTTGAACGGAATACGTTCAGACGAGGACATTCAGGAGTTCCACTTATTTTTGTACGAACACGTGCATGACGACGCTGACGTTCTTTATTCTTATCAATTTTTGTAATCATAGTTTAACTCCTTCCCGCCTATTTCTTACCAGCTGTCTTACCTTCCTTACGACGAACGTATTCACCTTTATAACGAATACCCTTGCCTTTGTAAGGTTCTGGTTTTCTAACAGCTCTAATTACTGCAGCACATTCACCGACTCTTTGTTTGTCGATTCCTGATACTTTAATTTCGGTTGCAGATGTACATTCACAAGTAATACCATCTTCAATTTCGATTTCCACTGGGTGAGAGTATCCAACTGTTAACACCAGTTTTTTACCCTGCATCGTAGCACGGAAACCAATTCCGACTAACTGTAATTCTTTCACAAACCCTTGGCTTACACCTTCGATCATGTTAGCAAGCAGAGCACGAGTAGTTCCGTGTAACTGCTTTGTATGTTTTTCTTCATTCTGACGAACTACTGTAATAGTGTCGCCTTCCACTTTGATATCCATCAGTGGAGAAAATTGACGAGTTAAAGTTCCTTTTGGCCCTTTAACAGTCACCTCATTCTTGTCAGTGCAAGTAAATTCTACACCAGCAGGAATGGTAATCAGTTTATTCCCGATACGTGACATTTCTTTACCTCCGTTTGTCCTTATCTATTACCAGATGTAGGCGATTACTTCACCGCCAACATTCTTAGCTCTAGCATCTCTATCTGTCATCAGCCCATGAGATGTAGAGATAATCGCAATTCCTAATCCATTTAATACTCTAGGCAATTTTTCAGCCTTTGCATAAACACGAAGACCTGGAGTTGAGATTCTCTTTAAACCACTAATTACTTTTTCGTTATTAGGTCCATACTTTAATGTAATAGTGATGGTTTTCTTAACATCACCTTCCACTACAAAATCACTGATGAATCCTTCTTCTTTCATGATTCTAGCGATTTCTTTCTTTTCTTTACTAGCAGGAACTGCAACTGTTTCATGACGAGCCTGAAGCGCGTTACGAACTCTTGTCAGCATATCTGCAATTGGATCTGTCATCATCATCTTGACTTTCCTCCTTATTACCAGCTTGCCTTCTTTACTCCAGGAATCTGTCCTTTATAAGCTAATTCTCTGAAGCAAACACGACATAGTTTGTATTTACGTAAAACTGAGTGAGGACGTCCACATCTTTCACAACGTGTATACTCACGTGTAGAAAACTTCTGAGGGCGTTTTGATTTAATAATCATTGCTTTCTTTGCCATTGACTAGTGTCCTCCTTTTTTGAAAGGCATTCCCATTTCTTCTAGTAATGCTTTCGCTTCTTCGTTTGTCTTAGCAGTAGTGACAATTACAATGTCCATACCACGCAATTTATTTACCTTATCGTAATTGATTTCTGGGAAGATAATCTGTTCTTTAATTCCCAATGTGTAGTTTCCACGTCCATCGAAAGACGAAGCGCTAACACCACGGAAATCTCTTACACGTGGTAGCGTAATGCTAACCAGCTTATCTAAGAAATCATACATTTTTTCACCACGAAGAGTTACTTTGCATCCAATTGGCATACCAGCTCTTAATTTAAAGTTGGCGATTGATTTCTTAGCTCTTGTGATCACTGGCTTTTGACCAGCAATCTGAGTTAATTCAGCAACTGCTTCATCTAATACTTTAGGATTGGCAACTGCTTCACCTAAACCAATGTTTAATACAATTTTTTCTACTTTAGGCACTTCCATAACAGAAGAGTAGTTGAATTTCTTCATTAAACTTGGTCCGATTTCTTTTACATATTTTTCATTTAGGCGGTTCATCTAATTACCTCCCTACTTGATTACAGCGCCAGTCTTTGCATAGACGCGCACTTTTTTACCGTTTTCTTCTTTGTATGCGACACGGCTAGCCTTTTTCGCCTTCGCATCATAAGCCATTACATTAGACACGTGGATTGGGGCTTCAAATTCCGCAATACCACCATCTGGATTCTGCTGTGTAGGTTTTAAGTGTTTTTTCTTCATATTTACACCAGCAACCACAACCATATTTTTAGAAGGGATTGCTTTGATTACTTCAGCAACAGTACCTTTATCAGCACCTGTAATAACCTGAACTTTATCACCTTTTTTGATTTTCACTAGAGTTACCTCCTATAACACTTCTGGTGCTAAAGACACGATTTTCATAAAGTCTTTATCACGAAGTTCTCTTGCCACTGGTCCGAAAATACGAGTTCCACGTGGTGTTTTATCATCTTTAATAATTACTACTGCGTTGTCGTCAAATTTAATGTAAGTTCCGTTTTCTCTTCTCACACCATATTTTGTACGAACGATAACGGCTTTTACAACGTCACCTTTCTTAACAGTACCACCTGGAGCAGCCTGCTTAACGGCACATACTACAATGTCACCGATGTTAGAAGTTCTACGTCTGCTTCCTCCAAGTCCACGGATTACTAATACTTCTTTCGCTCCTGTATTGTCGGCTACGCGTAATCTTGTTTCATTCTGAATCATTTGTATTACCCTCCTCGACCTATAGAACTACAGCTTTTTCAACGATTTCAACTAAACGGAATCTCTTAGTAGCACTTAATGGACGTGTTTCCATAATAACTACCTTATCACCAACTTTAGCTTCATTGTTTTCGTCGTGAGCCTTGAATTTCTTTGAATATTTAACACGTTTTCCATACAAAGGATGTGTTTTCTTAGTTTCAACAATAACAGTGATTGTTTTATCCATCTTATCGGAAACTACCGTTCCACGATATACTTTACGGCTAGATCTTTCCACTTTTATGATCCTCCTTATTTCTGACTTGCTGTTTCACGTTCTGTGATGACAGTCTTAATACGTGCAATTGTCTTTTTCACATCTTTCATACGAGCTGTGTTTTCCAACTGCCCTGTAGCTTGCTGGAAGCGAAGGTTGAAAAGTTCTTCCTTTAAGCTTTCGATGTCTTTCAGCAATTCTTCATTGCTTCTTTCTCTAATTTCTTTTGCTAGCATGGATTACTTTTCTCCTTTCTTCACGAATTTACACTTCACTGGCAATTTGTGAGATGCTAAACGGAATGCTTCACGTGCAACTTCTTCCGATACACCAGCGATTTCAAACATAATACGTCCTGGTTTTACTACTGCTACCCAGCTATCTGGAGCACCCTTACCAGAACCCATACGTACTTCTAATGGTTTCTTAGTTCTTGCCATGTGAGGGAAGATTTTAATCCAAACCTTACCACCACGTTTCATATAACGTGTCATGGCAATACGAGCCGCTTCAATCTGGCGGTTACTTACGTAGTTACCAGTATCAGCCATCAATCCATATTCACCGAATGCGATTTCACGTCCGGCTTTGGAACGACCTTCGTAAGATAAACGGTGAGGTCTTCTATATTTTGTTCTTTTAGGCATTAACATAATTAGTTGTTACCTCCTTCAGTAGTAGCAGCTTCTTTTTTCGGAGCAGACTGCTGAGAACGTCTATTGTTACGATCTCCTCTTCTGTTATTTCTTCTGCGTTCACCCTTTGGTGCTTCTGGTTCTTTTACCATTTCCCCTGGTAGCACTTCACCACGGCAAATCCATACTTTTACCCCTAAGCGTCCATAAGTTGTTGCAGCTTCTTCCCATGCATAATCGATATCAGCACGTAATGTATGTAAAGGTACATTACCTTCTGAATATCCTTCGGTACGAGCCATATCAGCTCCACCTAAACGTCCAGAAACAGCGGTTTTAATACCTTTGGCACCAGCACGCATTGTTCTCTGGATCGCTTTTTTCTGTGCCGTTCTGAAAGAAGCACGGTTTTCCAACTGATCGGCAATACTTCTAGCTACTAATTTAGCATCTAAATCTGGATTAGCAATTTCCATTACTTTAATGAAAATGTTCTTTCCACCAGTCATTTTCACTAGTTTTTTCTTTAAACCTTCAACAACTTCACCACCGTTGCCACCGATTACCATACCCGGACGAGCCGTTCTGATAATTACTTCAACGCGGTTTTTCGAACGTTCAATTTCAACTTTTGATACGGAAGCAGCTTTTAATTCCTTGAATAAGAATTCACGAATTTTAACGTCTTCTAATAATAAATCGGCATATTCCTTGTCAGCATACCAACGTGATTCCCAATCACGAATAACACCAACTCTTAATCCGATAGGACTTACTTTCTGACCCATGAGCTACCTCCTAATCTCTTTCTGCCACACATACAGTGATGTGGCATGTTCTCTTGTGAATAGCACTTGCGCTTCCTTTTGCACGAGGCATGAAACGTTTCAATGTTACTCCTTCATTTACGTAGCAAGAGCTTACGTATAATTTTTCTTCATTTAAATCATTGTTATTAACAGCATTTGCTACTGCTGAGTTCAATACTTTACCAATTGCTTCAGCTGCGAAGTTTGGAGTAAAGCGCAGAATAGCTGCTGCTTCTTCTACATCTTTCCCACGGATAAGGTCGATAACCAGACGAGCTTTTCTAGGTGGGATTCTTAATGTTTTTGCTGTTGCTTTAATTTCCATTATGATTTCCTCTCTATCTCTTAGCTTTCTTATCGTCTCCGCCGTGATCAGCGTATTTTCTTGTTGGTACGAATTCACCTAATTTGTGCCCTACCATATCTTCTGTTACATATACAGGGATGTGTTCTTTACCATTGTAAACGGCAAAAGTGTGTTCCACGAACTGTGGGAAAATTGTTGAACGACGTGACCAAGTTTTAATCACTTCTTTTTTACCAGACGCATTCAATGCTTCCACTTTCTTCATCAAGTGATCATCACAGAAAGGTCCTTTTTTCAAACTACGACTCATTTATTTTACCTCCTTTGCCTTCTTACTTAGCATTACGACGACGGACAATCAATTTGTCAGAAGCGTTTTTCTTCTTACGAGTAATAACACCCATAGCTTTCTTACCCCAAGGAGTCATTGGAGATTTACGACCAATTGAAGTACGTCCTTCCCCACCACCATGAGGGTGATCATTAGGGTTCATAACAGAACCACGAACGGTAGGTCTAACACCTTTCCATCTATTTCTACCAGCTTTACCGATATTTACTAAGCTGTGGTCTTCATTACCAACAACACCGATCGTAGCGCGGCAATTAGCCAATACTTTTCTAACTTCTCCGCTGGATAAACGTAATGTTACATATTTTTCTTCAATACCTAAAATCTGAGCAGAACATCCAGCACTTCTTGCTAACTGTCCACCTTTTCCTGGTTTTAATTCTACATTGTGAATAAAAGTACCTTCCGGAATATCTTTCATTTCTAATGAGTTACCAACTTTGATATCAGCACCTTCACCAGATTGAACTTTAGCACCAACACTCAATCCTTTAGGAGCTAAGATATATCTCTTTTCTCCATCCGCATAGTTTAATAGAGCGATGTTAGCACTTCTATTTGGATCGTATTCGATTGTTGCAACTGTTGCAGGAATACCATCCTTATTTCTTTTGAAGTCGATAATACGATACTGACGCTTGTGTCCTCCACCCTTGTGACGAGTAGTGATGCGTCCGTTATTGTTTCGACCAGCATTCTTGTTTAATGAAACAGTCAATGAACGTTCTGGCTTAGTAGCAGTAATTTCATCGAATGTCAAAGTTGTCATGCCACGACGACCATTGGTCGTTGGCTTATACTTTTTGATACCCATGTATTTTCCTCCTAACGCGTTTTAACGAGAAATAGCGCGATTCTTCTCGACTCTTATTCTCCGAATAAGTTGATATCCTGTCCAGCAGCCACTTTTACTACCGCTTTACGAACAGCCTTTGTTTTTCCAACGTATTTACCCATTCTCTTTTTCTTAGGTTTTACGTTTAAGATGTTTACTTTTTCAACTTTTACATTGAAAATTTCTTCAATTGCCTGTTTTACTTCTGTTTTATTTGACCCTTTTGCAACTTCAAACGTCACTTTGTTGTCAGCGTCCATCAATTTCATTGACTTTTCCGTAATGATTGGACGGATGATAATGTCTCTAGCGTTACTCATTATCCAAGTACCTCCTCAACCATTTTCACAGCACTTTCAGTGAAAACAATTTTGTTTGCGTTTACGATATCGTAAACGTTAATTCCTTCCGCCAGCACCATTTCCATTGTTTCAATATTTCTCATTGATAAGTAAGCATTTTCGAAATCTTCTTCTGGAGAAACAACGAATAATGTTTTCTTAACCGCACCGATATTTTCAATAATCTTGTTGAATTCCTTTGTTTTAGGAGCTGCTAATGCAAACTTATCAACAACGATCATAGCATCGCTGGCAACTTTTTCAGACAGCACTGATTTTAATGCTAATCTTCTTACTTTTTTATTTAAAGAATATTTGTAGCTTCTTGGTGTAGGTCCAAATACCGTTCCACCACCACGCCACTGAGTAGCTCTGATAGAACCCTGGCGAGCACGTCCAGTCCCTTTCTGACGATATGGCTTACGTCCACCACCTCTAACTTCAGTACGAGTTTTTGTATCGTGTGTACCTTGACGTCTGCTAGCTTGCTGCATCACGATAGCGTCAAAGATTACCTGCTGATTTGGTTCTACTTCGAATACTTCCGGGTTTAAAGTAATTTCTTTTACCTTCTGCCCTTCCTGGTTAATAACTGTAATGTTAGCCATCTTTTATTCCTCCTCAGCTGCAGTTTCTGTTGGAGTGTAATCAACTAAAGTTTTAGCTCCACCTTTAGCCTTGCTTCTCTTTACTGCAGATTTTACTAATACCAATCCTTTTTTAGGACCTGGAACATTTCCTTTGATTAATAAACAGTTGTTTTCTACATCTACCTTAATGATTTCTAAATTCTGGTTTGTAGTAGTGTAACCACCTTCTTGCCCAGCCATGATAGTACCTTTACTAATCTTACCGGCACGAGAAGTGATACCAATCGTCGCTAATGAACCAATGTGTCTGATGTTTTTAGATCCACCATGACTCTTAGGTCCCATAGTAGCGTTGTTTCTTACGATTGTACCGTTGTAACCTTTTCCTTTTGAAGTACCCTGTACATCAACCATATCTCCAGCTTCAAAGATATCAACCTTAACAACATCTCCTAAAGCAACGTTCATTTCGTTCCCTCTGATTTCTTTTGCGAATTTCTTAGGAGCAGTGTTGGCTTTTGCAGCATGACCTTTGCTAGCCTTTGTTGCTCTGTGTTCCTTCACATCTTCAAATCCTAACTGAACTGCTTCGTATCCATCGTTTTCCACTGTCTTAACCTGTAACACAGTGTTTGGTGTAGCTTCCACTACAGTCACAGGAATTAACACACCATCTTCTGTGAAGACCTGTGTCATCCCGATCTTACGTCCTAATATACCTTTCATGTTAGCACCTCCTATAACTTAATCTCGATGTCAACACCACTAGGTAATTCTAAACGACTTAAAGCGTCGATAGTTTCTGCGCTAGGGCCAACAATTTCGATTAAACGCTTGTGAGTTCTGATTTCGAACTGTTCACGAGAGTCCTTATATTTGTGTACCGCACGCAGGATTGTGACAACCTGCTTTTCAGTTGGTAATGGTACTGGACCAACAATCTTCTTAGCACCGTGAGCCTGTGCTGATTCCACGATCTTTTCTGCTGATGCATCTAAAGTTCTGTGTTCATACGCTTTCAATCGGATGCGTACTGTATTTTTTGCCATGATATATCTCCTTTCATCTATAATGATTTATAGACTCGCTCGATGCGAATTCCCTGACCCACCACTCATGACAACGTTTTTCAGTGTGTCAGCAACCTCGCACGTCCATGCGGTCGTGATGATATTTTATCATGTAGCGGGTGTGATTGCAATAACTTTTTACGCTTTTTTTATTCTTTTACCGTTCCATAAAACCCCTTAAAATAAGTCTATTTAACCCCAAACAAAGAGAGCGCTTACATTTTTTGTTTTCTTTTCGCATTTGCTTTCAACAATAAAAAAAACAGACTTTTTATCACAAAAAGAGCTGTTTTTTGGAATTTTCGGTTTCACATTCTTAATTCTTTCATCGATATTGCCTCCATAAGCAACAATATGCCATTGCTAATCAAATACAGAGCAACAACGAAATTCAACACAATAGCTGAAGAAAGTGGCATCACGATAAAAACAATCGAAAGTAAAATAGTCACTATACCACTGAGACGAAACATCGCTGTATTTGGTATTGCAAAATTGCGCATACGATTTGCAAACGACAATTTTTCTGCACCAGAGAACATCAATACGATCGCTAACATAAAAGCAATCATAGTGGCTGTAATTTCAACAGGAGTTGACAATAAAAACCAGCCAAACATAATATTCATAATACCCATCACAATAACAAGTGGTTCCTTAAAATAAGATGTTGTACATAGATAAGTAATGACTTGGTAGATTCCCCAAGCCATCAACACAATCGATACCACCACTTGCAATAATTGGAATATCTCGATTGGATAGGCTATACATAGAATACCCAAAATAACCATTGCAAACCCTAAAGCAAAGCATCCGATCCGCAATGAGCGAACATGTCGGTTCCAATTATTTTTAAATTGTACAATTGGATCAAAACCATGAAAACGGTTCATCCTATCATCTCCATTTCTTTTCTATATATTATAGTATGTTACCAAAAAATACGATAGCCAAATAATCGAAAAAATTTTTAATCTCTAATCCAAATAATCCTTCAAATATTCCGCTATAGAACGACTCATTTCTAATGCGAAGTCAGATTCATATTTTCGCTTGCAGAAAGCTTCCATACGTTGTTCATATTGATAAAGATTCCCTTCCTGCCGCTGACCTCTTTCCTTAAACATTTCTTTTAATTCTTTGCTATTTTTTTGGTGATAGTAGTTTTCACAAACCATTTGTTCATAAGTAAAGCGCTCTGGTTTTCTTCGATTTAACTGTTGCTCACTTGGATAGCCAAAAACCAGAAAAGCAGCAGGAAATACAAATTTAGGTAAATGTAGCAATTTTCTATGAAATTCGCACTGCTCCATAATATCACCAATATAGCAAGAGCCAATCCCCAAACTTTCTGCTGCCACCACGGCATTCTGTGCGGCAATCAAAGCATCATTGACTGCTAACAAGAATTCTCCAGCAGCTGGTTTACGAACCTTCTCATTGATCGATGAAAACACATCATACCATTTCTGATAATCAGCACAAAAAATCAAAGCCATCTTCGCATCGGCAATGAAAGGTTGATGATCACAACTATCCGCCAATTGATTTAGAACATTTTGATCCGTGATATCAATAATTGTATACATACTCTGATTTCCTGCCGTTGGCGCTTCAATTGCACTTTGGATAATTAATCTTTTTTCTTCCTCTTTAATCTCTCGCCCAGTAAATACACGGACGGACTTTCTTAATTTTAATTGTTTGATTATTTCATTCATACCTCATATCCTCTCTTATATTACTAAAAACGCGCAAAACAAATCGATATGTTATTTACCATTTTCTTTGGTGACTGAAAAAGGTATCTTTGCTATCCATCGTTAATAATAATTCAAATAAGATCAAAAGAAAAGAAAAACGATATTTTATATAAAAACCCTCCTAACTGATTTTACCAGTAAGGAGGGGCTTATCAAAAAGCAAAGCTTTTTCTTAATCTTTAATTCCAACAAACTCGGTTGGACGCGTATTTTTCAATTTCATTACCAGTAATGGAGCAACGATAACCGCTACGATCAATGTTGGCAAACAATAGGTAAGATTGTATCCGAAAGAATAAACCCAAGCATCCAAAGACCAAGCTGCTGTTCCTTCCGGGAACCAATACCATACTCCTACTAAAACGTGGGAAGCATATTTCACTAGCATTCCCAAAACAACACCGGCATAAACATTGTTTTTTCCAACTTTCGGACAAAGTGAGGCCATTCCACAAGCTAATAATGGAAGAATGTAATCCAAGAAAATCTGCCCTGGAGCGTACAACCAAGAATTCAATCCTAGCATTGTTTCTGTAATAAATACTAGAATTGCCGTTAATCCACCTTTCCACCATCCTAAGTGAAAAGAAGCAGCAAATAGCGCAATAACATGCAATTCTAATTTACCACCAAATGGCATTTCAAAAGGAATCATCTTACTTAGATACTCCAACGCCAGCGCTAACGCAATGTAAAACGCCATAAATACCAGATCTTTAGTTTTAAATTTCATAAAAAAACACCTCCATGTGAGGCGCAGCAAGTATTTCCTTATTTTTGAACAGCAAAATAAGTAAAGACTCCCTACGCTAGTACTAACTAGATCAGGTCATAAGGGACCGGCATTTCTGCTCATCTCAGCTTTCCTTTGCTTTCACAACAAGAATAAGCGCCCCTGTCTTGACGGTAGTATTATAGCAGACATTGTTTTCAATAGCAAATTTAATTCTTTTTTACCGATAAAAAAAGCTCTCATCAAGAGAGCTTTTTATCCTGTAATCGTGTGTAATTACTTAATAATTTCAGTAACGTTACCAGCACCTACGGTACGTCCACCTTCACGAATAGAGAACTTAGTTCCCTGTTCGATAGCGATTGGAGCGATCAATTCAACTGTCATTGTAACGTTATCCCCTGGCATAACCATTTCTGTTCCTTCTGGTAAAGTGATTACTCCAGTAACGTCTGTTGTTCTGAAATAGAACTGAGGACGGTAGTTAGAAACGAATGGTGTGTGACGTCCACCTTCTTCTTTTGTCAGTACATATACCTGAGCATTGAAGTTTGTGTGAGGAGTTACACTTCCTGGCTTACATAAAATCTGTCCACGAACAACTTCGTCACGAGAAACACCACGTAATAATGCACCGATGTTATCTCCTGCTTCAGCGAAGTCTAACAGTTTACGGAACATTTCGATTCCTGTAACAACTGTTTTTCTTGTAGGCTTAATACCAACGATTTCAACTTCTTCATTCAGTTTTAAGATACCACGTTCAACACGTCCAGTAGCAACAGTACCACGTCCAGTGATTGTAAATACGTCTTCTACAGACATTAAGAATGGTTTGTCGTTTTCACGAGCTGGATCTGGAATATAGCTGTCAACAGCATCCATTAATTCATTGATAGCACCAATCCACTGTTCTTCACCGTTCAATGCACCTAATGCAGAACCACGGATGATTGGAGCGTTTTCTCCATCAAATCCATATTCGCTTAATAAGTCACGAACTTCCATTTCAACTAAGTCGATTAATTCTTCATCATCAACCATATCGCACTTATTTAAGAATACGATAATTTTTTCTACACCTACCTGGCTAGCTAACAGGATGTGTTCACGAGTCTGTGGCATAGGTCCATCAGTTGCAGCTACTACTAAGATAGCTCCGTCCATCTGAGCAGCACCTGTGATCATGTTCTTAACGTAGTCAGCGTGACCTGGGCAGACAACGTGTGCATAGTGACGATTGTCTGTCTGATATTCAACGTGTGCAGTATTGATTGTGATTCCACGTTCTTTTTCTTCTGGTGCACCGTCGATCTGATCATAAGCCTGAGCTTCTGCCTGACCTTTGCTTGCTAATACAGTAGTAATAGCTGCTGTTAATGTAGTTTTACCGTGGTCAACGTGACCAATTGTACCAATGTTAACATGAGTTTTACTTCTGTCAAACTTTTCTTTTGCCATTTTTTAATTTCCTCCTAAATAATGAGCCTTTTACATTTGGCTGTACATATAGTATTTTAATTCAAAATACCTATAAAAGCAACACTTTATCGCTAATTTATTAAGCAGCAGAGCGTTCTTTCATAATCTTTTCAGCGATGCTCTTTGGCACTTCTGAATAGTGATCGAACTTCATTGAATAGTTACCACGTCCTTGTGTGAATCCACGTAAATCAGTAACATATCCAAACATTTCAGATAATGGAATCATTGCTCGTACAATGATTGCATTTCCTCTTTCTTCCTGACCTTCGATCATACCACGACGAGAGCTAACATCTCCCATTACAGAACCAAGATATTCTGCTGGTGCTGTTACTTCAACACACATAATTGGTTCTAGAATGACTGGTTTACACTTCTTAGCAGCTTCTTTCAATGCCATTGAAGCGGCAATTTTATATGCCATTTCGCTGGAATCGACATCATGGTAACTACCATCAAATAAAGTAGCTTTAATGTCAACAACTTCATATCCAGCAACCATACCATTCTTTAATGCGGCTTCTGTACCTTCACCGATGGCCTTGATGTATTCCTTAGGAACACTTCCACCAACCGTTTTGTCTTCGAATACAAATCCAGCACCTTCCTCATTTGGTTCAAAGTGAATCCAGACGTGACCATACTGTCCACGTCCACCTGACTGCTTAATATATTTACCTTCACAATCAGCTCCTTGACGAATTGTTTCACGATAAGATACCTGAGGAGCACCAATGTTTGCTTCCACTTTAAATTCTCTTCTCATACGGTCAACGATAATATCCAAGTGAAGTTCTCCAACACCAGCAATAATTGTCTGTCCTGTTTCTTCATCCGTATAAGTTTTAAATGTAGGATCTTCTTCTGCTAATTTTGCTAATGCCAATCCCATCTTATCCTGGTCACCCTTAGATTTAGGTTCTACCGCAACACGAATTACTGGTTCTGGGAATTCCATCGATTCCAAAATAACTGGATTCTTTTCATCACATAGAGTATCTCCAGTAGTTGTATCTTTTAATCCAACTGCCGCAGCAATATCTCCAGAGTAAACCATAGAGATTTCTTTACGTTCATTGGCATGCATCTGCAAGATACGTCCAAAACGTTCTCTCTTACCTTTGGTAGAGTTTAATACATAAGTACCAGCACTCGCTGTACCAGAATAAACACGGAAGTAAGATAATTTACCAACAAATGGGTCTGTCATGATCTTAAATGCTAATGCTGAGAATGGTTCTTCATCACTAGAGTGACGTTCTGTTTCCTCACCATCAGGAGTTGTTCCTTTAATTGCAGGTACATCGGTTGGTGCAGGTAAATATTCAATAACCGCATCCAGCATCAACTGAACACCTTTATTCTTATAAGCACTACCGCACATTACTGGGAAGAATTCACCCGAACAAGTAGCCGTACGAATCGCAGCTTTGATCTGTTCAATGGAAGGTTCTTCTCCTTCCAATACCATCATCATGATCTCTTCATCGAAGTCAGCTAACGCTTCACACAATGCGATACGTTTTTCTTCCATTTTATCTACTAGATATTCAGGAACTGGGATTTCTACTACGTTAACCCCTAATTCACCTTCAAAATCGTAAGCTTTTCTTTCGATAATATCTACGATTCCTTCAAATGACTGTTCTGCACCAATTGGTAACTGAATTGGAGCACTCTTCGCACCTAAACGGTCAATGATTGTCTGACATGACATATCGAAGTCAGCACCAGTCGCATCCATTTTATTACAGAATACAATACGAGGTACGCCATAGGCACTTGCCTGACGCCATACCGTTTCAGTCTGAGGTTCTACCCCTGCCTTTGCATCCAAAACAGTAACAGCACCATCTAATACACGAAGGGAACGTTCTACTTCAACAGTGAAGTCAACGTGACCTGGAGTATCAATAATGTTAATACGATACCCTTTCCAGTGTGCCGTTGTTGCTGCTGA
Source organism: Breznakia sp. (assembly GCA_045134375.1). Taxonomy (GTDB): domain Bacteria; phylum Bacillota_I; class Bacilli_A; order Erysipelotrichales; family Erysipelotrichaceae; genus JBGUVL01. Next base: position 35,217 of record JBGUVL010000012.1, read on the forward strand.
CGTGATGGTAATACCACGTTCCTGTTCCTGCGCCATCCAGTCCATAGTAGAAGCACCATCGTGTGTTTCTCCAATTTTGTGGTTTACCCCAGTATAATACAGGATACGTTCTGTACATGTTGTTTTTCCGGCATCGATATGAGCCATGATACCAATATTACGAGTATGTGGTAAGTCGTATTCACGAGCCATAGATTACGATACCTCCTATTACCAACGATAGTGAGCAAATGCTTTGTTTGCTTCTGCCATCTTGTGTACATCTTCACGTTTTTTCACTGATGCACCTGTTCCATTAGCCGCATCCATAATTTCAGCAGCTAATCTCTGTTCCATTGTCTTTTCGTTTCTCAAACGAGCATAGTTTACAATCCAACGTAATCCTAAAGTTAAACGTCTTTCCTGAGAAACTTCAACTGGTACCTGGTAGTTTGAACCACCAACACGTCTAGCTTTTAGTTCTAGCATAGGCATAACGTTTTCTAATGCCTGTTCGAAAACTTCCATAGGCTTTCTTTCTGTTTTTACTTCAATAATATCAAATGCGTTGTATAGAATGCTCTGAGCAACTCCTTTTTTACCATCGATCATGATTTTGTTAATCAGACGAGTAACAAGTTTCGAGTTGTAAATTGGATCCACTAATACATCACGCTTAGCAATATGACCTTTTCTTGGCATATATATTTCCTCCTTTCAATCGTACTATCTTATTTCTTAGGTTTTTTTGTTCCGTATAATGAACGAGACTGGTTACGGTTATTAACACCAGCACAGTCTAATGTTCCACGGATAATGTGGTAACGTACCCCTGGTAAGTCCTTAACACGTCCTCCACGAATCAACACAACGGAGTGTTCCTGTAAGTTGTGTCCAATACCTGGAATATAAGCAGTAACTTCCATACCATTACTTAAACGAACACGCGCATACTTTCTTAATGCAGAGTTTGGTTTCTTTGGTGTCATCGTACCAACACGTGTACAAACTCCTCTTTTCTGTGGTGAACTTAAGTTCGTAGGGCGACTCTTCAATGAGTTGTAACCTCTATTTAAAGCTGGTGATTTACTCATCCAAACTTTATCTGTACGACCTTTTCTTACTAACTGGTTAATTGTAGGCATACAAAATTTCCTCCTTTCAAACTTTAACACACAATTCCGGGTGTGTCATGCCTTAGCTTAAGAAATGTTCCTTTTTCAAGGAACCTTTTTTCGCTAGCTTAATCATAATAATATATTGCTCTTAGCATTGTCAATAGGAAATTGATTTTTTTATATTTTACTTTCTTTCCTATTCTCTATATAATACTATACAGGAGGATTATGAATTATGATGGATCGTATCACATTAAAAGAATATGCAAAAAGAAAAGTAAATGGAAAACGCCTCATTATCTGGAAAGGTTTGCTTTATGTCATCGCCGGAAGCTTGATCGTATCATTGTTCACCCCTAGCAAAGCCATTGATATTGACGATTTACAATATACTGGTGAATTGCTTAACTATAGTAAATGGACTTTGATTTCTTCACTTATTACCGCCTTGCTCCTCAATCCTTTAAATTATGGATTTAATCAATATATGATGGATTTTGACCACGATGAAAGTGGGAATACTGGCGTCTTATTTTCTCTCTATAAATATATCGTAAAAATATTTGTACTTAGTATGTTTATTACCATTGTAAGCCAATCTGTCACAATCTTAGGCTGGCTCATTATGGTCCTCTCACCATCAATTGATTCCTTTAACCACATCGATACCATTAGTTATATGTTAGTCGGCATTGGTCAATTTATTGGTATATATTTGTCTTTTTGTTTTGCTGCTGTCCCTTTTATTTTTAATGAAAACAAAGAACTGAGCATCATCGAAATCATGCAACTAAGCAATGCCATGATGCGTGGTCATAAAATGGAGTATTTTATTCTTGAATTCAGTTTCATTGGATGGTACCTACTTGGTGCTTTCACTTGTGGAATCCTTTACATCTGGATATTTCCTTATTCCTATTTCACAACCGCAAAATATTTCCTAGATTTAAAAAATGAATATTATCGAATCAATGGTGGCAATCATGATCGTTATGCCTTTTCTAGCGATAAAGAAACGATATCCGATGAGGAAGATCGTTTTACCATAGGATAAGCAACGAAAAACGAAGCAGACCCTATTATGTCAAAAGTACTCTGCTTCGTTTTTTTTATTCTACTTCACACAAATCTTCTAGAAAGCGAATTTCTCCATAATGGATGTTTTTTAATTCCCTAATTCCTAAGGAAGGGAATAAGATATGTGTATCGACATCATAATCAATTGATTTCAGGTAAGCCGTATCCATTTCCATTAAGAGATCCCCCTTTTTGATATCTTGCCCGTCGATCACATTGACTTTAAAGCCTTTCCCTGTCAATTTCTCGATATCCACCCCAATATGAATGACTAAGGCTATCCCATCATAACTGCGCAGAATGATGGCATGTTTGGTTTCAAACACAATCACCACTTGCCCATCAAAAGGTGCCATAATCATATTACTAGTCGGCGTTACCAAAACACCATCCCCTGATAGTTTATCGGCAAATGCTTTATCTTTGCTTTCCTTTAGATTTTTTACAATTCCCTGCATGCAGGATGCTATTCGTATTCGTTCCATACTTCTATTTTATCAAAAGTAATGCAAAAGAAAAGAGCACATAACATCTCCACACAATTTTACATTTTTTCAATTGCATTCTATAAAAAAAATCGAATTATCCGAAGATAACTCGATTTTTTGATTATTCAATCACACTATCCGAAATATTCAGATTTGCTTCTTCAATGCTTTGATCAAGAATATTGGCGTCTGACTCTGCGCTTACTTCTTTTGGCACAAAAGACATGATCGTATCTTTTTCATCTTCTTCTTTGTGATTGTGTGCATCACGTTTTGCCCGAAGCTCTTCTGCTACTTCATAGATTTTAGTCGTTGATTCGCGTTCTACGGAAAGACCAGTTCCTGCAGGAATCATTTTTCCAATCAACACATTTTCTTTAAGACCAATCAAGTGATCTGTCTTACCCTTAACAGCAGCATCGGTCAATACTTTTGTTGTTTCCTGGAAAGACGCCGCTGATAGGAAGGAATCGGTTTCCACAGATGCTTTCGTAATACCTAGCAATACGGGTGAGAATGTCGCTGGTTTTCCACCAGATAATAATGCGGTTCGATTAATCTTAGTAATTTCATTTAAGGAAATCTGTACTCCTGGATTTAATCCAGTATCATTTCCTTCTAAGACAACTACCTTACGCAACATCTGACGAATCATTACTTCAATATGTTTATCTGAAATATCAATACCCTGAGAAGCATATACTTTCTTAACTTCTTTTAAAATGTATTTCTGTACTTCACGCACCCCAGCAACTTCTAATAATTCTTTTGGTGCAACCGTACCTTCTGTGATCTTATCCCCAGCAATCAATTCGCTTCCTACTTTTAACCAACTACGAATTGTTTGTGTTGGAGCAATGTGGTGAACAATACTTTCAGTTTCATTGGTAATTACAACTTCCGTACCATTAACACCCTCCAACTGATTGATTTCCGTAATAACACCTGTGATCTTAGCTAATACACAGGCTCCCTTAGGAGTACGTGCTTCGAACAACTCTTCTACACGAGGAAGACCTTGCGTGATATCGCTACCTCCAGCTACCCCTCCGGTATGGAAAGTACGCATGGTCAGCTGAGTACCTGGTTCTCCAATGGATTGAGCCGCCATAACACCAACGGATTCACCCACTTCAACCACTTTACCTGTTGCCATATTTTTACCATAGCATTTTTTACATACACCATGACTAGAACGACAAGTGAATGCGCTTCTGATATACATTCCCTTAACGCCTGCTTCTACGATTCGTTGTGCAGTTTCTTCATCCATATAAGTATCCGCATCTACTAACATTTCTCCTGTTTGTGGATGGTAAACGGCATCTTTTGAATAACGACCTACCAAACGATCATATAGTGATTCTACTATTTGATCCTGCTTACGATCACGAATTTCTTCTACCCAGAATCCTTTATCCGTTCCACAATCTTCTTCACGGACAACAACATCCTGCGCAACATCTACCAAACGTCTAGTTAGATATCCTGATTCCGCTGTCTTCAACGCCGTATCGGTCATACCTTTACGCACACCATGAGTAGAAATAAAGAATTCCGACACATTTAATCCTTCACGGAAACAAGAATAAATAGGAACTTCAATTACGGAAGGCTGATATCCTTTTGCTGATTTGGACTGGGAAGGCTTTGCCATCAGACCACGCATACCAGCTAGCTGAGTAAAGTTGGAATCATTACCACGAGCTCCTGAAGTCGCCATCATGTTAATTGGATTCTTGCGAGCAATAGCAGCTTTAAACTCCGCTAGAATATCTTTTTTAACATCATCCCATAATTTGTTTAGATGACGTTCCCATTCCTGCATGGTTAGTTTACCTTTATTACGTAACTTCATCAGTTCTGCCGCTTTTTCTTTACCGTAAGCAACATGTTCCTCTTTATGTGGAGCAACCTCGATATCGGCCAAAGATACTGTAATACCTGCTACCGTAGAATATTTAAATCCATTATCCTTAATAGCATCCAAAATCTCACTTGTCTGTTCTGTATTATAGCACTTAAACACCTGAGCGATCACCGAACCAAGGTCTTTTTTCTTCATCGCACCAACAATTGGCATTTCCTTAATGGCAGCTTTAATATCCGTTCCCATTGGTAGGAAATAGCGATCTGGTGTCGCTTCAAAGTTTTCTTCTGTGATTTCGTTAATATATGGGAAATCACTTGGGAAAATTTGATTGAAAATTACCTTACCAACCGTAGTCACTAAGTAGGAGTTATTTTGTTCTTCACTAAATCCTTCTTTTTCAAGCGTTTTTGCTAGTAAAGCAATTCTCGTGTGCAAGTGTACCTGTTTTGTGTCATAAGCCATTAATACTTCATTGACACTATGATAAACATGACCTTCATTTTCTCCATAGCGACGCCATAGTTTTGCTTCTTCTTCACAACCTAAACGAGCATAGTTTTCCGATTCTGCGAAGAATTCTTCTTGTGTTTCTTCCATTGTTAAATAGAAGTTTCCCATGACCATGTCCTGACCTGGCGTTACGATTGGTTTTCCATCCTTAGGCCCTAGAATGTTGTTGCTTCCCAACATCAGTACTAAAGCTTCTGCTCTTGCTTCTTCACTTAACGGTAAGTGAACCGCCATCTGATCTCCATCGAAATCGGCGTTAAACGCACCACAAACAAGTGGATGAAGACGAATTGCACGTCCTTCGACTAATTTTGGCTTAAACGCCTGAATTCCTAAACGGTGTAGTGTTGGGGCACGGTTCAATAACACTGGGTGTCCATCAATAACATCTTCAACAATATCCCAAACGCGTGGATCTAATTTATCAATAAGCTTTTCTGCTGTCTTAGGATTGCTTGCAATTTCCCGGTTTACAATTTCATTGATTACATAAGGTTTGAACAACTGAATTGCCATCTCTCTAGGAATACCACACTGGTACATCTTTAAGTCTGGTCCTACCGCAATAACCGAACGTCCTGAGAAATCAACACGTTTTCCTAACAGGTTTTGACGGAAACGCCCTTGCTTTCCTTTTAATGAATGAGAAAGCGATTTTAAAGCACGTCCTCCAGCACCAGTGATTGGTTTACTTCTTCGACCATTGTCAATCAGAGCATCGACAGCTTCCTGTAACATACGTTTTTCATTCTGTACGATGATTGCCGGTGTTCCTAGCTCTAACAGTTTCTTTAAACGATTATTACGAGTGATAACACGACGGTATAGATCGTTTAAATCGCTTGTCGCAAAACGTCCCCCATCCAGCTGCAACATTGGTCTTAAATCAGGTGGTATTACTGGTAACACCGTTAATACCATCCACTCTGGTTTATTTCCAGAATTACGGAACGCATTCACCGTTTCCAAACGTTTAATCAATTTTTTACGTTTTTCTCCCTGTGCGCTTTCCAATTGTGCCTGAATCTCTTTGTATTCCTTTTCTACGTTACATTCTTTTAATAACTGTAGAACAGCTTCTGCCCCTGTCTTCGCTTCAAAGGAACCAGGTCCATACAGAGCCATATTCTCGCGATATTCTTTTTCTGATAATACTTGTTTGTATTCTAAATTCGTATCCTTTGGATTTGTTACGATCCAAGAAACAAAGTAAACTACTTCTTCTAACTGTTTTGGGGTCACATTTAACAGTAAGCCAATACGTGAAGGAGTTCCACGCAGATACCAGATGTGCGCTACTGGTGCTGCTAATGCGATATGTCCCATACGTTCACGACGCACACTTGATTTTGTGATTTCTACCCCACAGCGATCACAAATTACACCTTTATAGCGAACCTTCTTGTATTTACCACAATAACATTCCCAATCCTTGCTTGGTCCGAAAATTCTTTCACAGAACAAACCATCTCGTTCCGGCTTCTGAGAACGATAGTTGATCGTTTCCGGTTTTTTCACTTCTCCATATGACCATTCCAGAATTCGCTCTGGAGAAGCCAAATTGATCTGGATTGAGGCAAAATCATTTACACTCATTATTTTTACCTCCTTCTTAATCCAACGCACTTAAAAGTGCATCCATATCATCCAGATGATCGGATTCACTATTTGCTTCTTCTTGATCCGCAATCAGTGTTTCATCTTCATCTGCTACAACACCTTTTAATTCTTTTTCCAGTTCAGCAGCATCCTTATCATTTAATGTTGGACCTTGTGCTTCTTCTGGTTTTGCAATTGGTGTGTTATCATCATCCATCTTATCAAGACGAACTTCATTTCCTTCTTCATCAAACATTTTCACATCCAGTGCTAATGCTTGCAGTTCGTGTACCAATACACGGAATGATTCAGGAATTCCAGCTTCTGGAATATCTTTTCCTTTGATAATGGCTTCGTAAGTCTTAGTACGTCCCTGAATATCATCGGATTTAATTGTTAAAATTTCTTGTAATGTATGAGCTGCACCATAAGCCTCCAATGCCCAAACTTCCATTTCTCCAAAACGTTGTCCACCATTCTGCGCTTTCCCACCTAATGGTTGCTGCGTTACTAATGAGTATGGACCAGTAGCACGAGCATGTAGCTTATCATCAACCATGTGAGCCAGTTTAATCATATACATGACACCGACTGAAATTCTCTCATCGAATGCTTCCCCAGTACGTCCATCGTAAAGAACTTGTTTTCCATCTTCACTCATACCTGCTTCATTCATGATATCACTTAATTCTTCATTGTTGATTCCATCAAATACTGGTGTCGCAAATTTAACTCCTAATTTCTTAGCAGCAAATCCTAAATGCATTTCTAGTACCTGTCCAATGTTCATACGAGAAGGCACCCCAAATGGATTTAACATGATATCAACCGAACGTCCATCTGCCATGAATGGCATATCTTCCACTGGTAAAATTTTCGAGATGACACCTTTGTTTCCATGGCGTCCAGCCATTTTATCTCCCTCTGAAATTTTACGTTTTTGAACAATGAATACTTTTACCGATTCATTTACTCCAGGAGGTAAATCATATCCTTCACTGCGTTTAAAGACACGAACACTGTGGACAATACCGGCTCCACCATGAGGTACTTTTAATGAATTATCTCTTACTTCTCTTGATTTTTCACCGAAAATAGCTAACAACAATTTCTCTTCTGGCGAGATTTCGCTCTGTCCTTTTGGTGTTACTTTACCAACTAGGATATCTCCTTCTTTTACTTCAGCACCTACCATAACAATTCCGCGAGAATCTAGATTACGACATGCGGCTTCCGAAGCATTAGGAATATCTCTTGTGATCTCTTCTGGTCCTAATTTTGTATCACGGCAATCAATGTCATAATCCTCGATGTGCACAGAAGTATAAACATCATCACGAACCAAACGTTCGCTCATGATAATCGCGTCTTCATAGTTATATCCATACCAAGTCATATACGCAATCAATGCATTTTGTCCTAATGCAAGTTCCCCGTTTTCCATAGATGGACCATCAACAATGACATCCCCTTTTTCAATACGTTCCCCTTTGGTAACGATTGGTCTTTGGTTAATGCTGGTACCAGCATTGGAACATTCAAACTTACGCAATTTGTATTCGCGTTTTCCATCTTTTTCTGCAACAACGACCTTCGTCGCATCGACATATTCAACAATTCCGTCTTCTTTCGCAACGATACCACTACCGGAATCTTTGGCGATTACATGCTCTACTCCGGTTCCAACAAATGGCGAATGTGGATTGATCAAAGGAACTGCCTGACGTTGCATGTTGGCACCCATTAAAGCACGAGAAGCATCGTCATTTTCCAAGAATGGAATACATGCCGTTGCCACGGATACAATCTGTTTTGGACTGACATCAGCTAATTCTACCTGTTCGCGTTTTGCTAAGATCGTTTCCCCATTTTGACGTGCAACGACTTGTTCATTTACTAAACGACCATCGATAACCTCGTTTGACTGGGCAATGATATAGTCTGCTTCTTCATCAGCACTTAAATAAACAGCATTTTCCTGTACGGTTCCATCTGGGTTTACAATACGGTATGGTGTTTGAATGAAACCATATTCATTAATTCTTCCATACGTTGTCAGATTGGAAATTAACCCGATGTTTGGACCTTCCGGTGTTTCAATTGGACAAATTCTTCCATAGTGAGATGAGTGTACATCTCGAACTTCATAACTTGCACGATCTCTAGTGATACCACCTGGACCTAATGCAGAAATACGACGTTTATTGGTCAATTCTGCTAATGGGTTTTGCTGGTCCATAAACTGCGACAACTGAGAACTTGAGAAAAACTCTTTGATTGCTGCCGTAAGTGGACGAATATTCGTTAATTTCTTTGGTGTTAATGTCTCAATTTCAGCGATGGACATTCTTTCCTTTACCACGCGTTCCATACGAGACAAACCAATTCTAAACTGATTCTGAATCAGTTCTCCCACCGAACGGATACGACGGTTTCCTAACATATCAATATCATCGGTATCTCCAATACCTTCCATGATATTTAATGTGTAGGAATACAACGCATACATATCGGATACGGTAATAGTATGTTTATTAGCAAATGGATCATTTCCAATTAATTTTACTACATGTCCGTCATCTGCCGAAATCTTCACTTCTTGAACCGCACATCCAATTAACCAAGCCGTTACTTTTTCACCATTATCCACGATCGCTTTCACAGCGCTTGTAGCGGCATTGCTTAAAGGAGCATTTTTATCTTTGCAGACAAAATCGAAAGTGTAAACTTCACCATTTTCGTCCACTAAGTCATTTCCATTCGCATCAACCAAACGACCTAAAGAATATAGACGTTGACCATAGTTCATTACAGCAGCGAAGTTATCCTGTGTCAATTCGACATCTTTCGCTACCACACCGGCATAAACCGTAATTTCATTGCCTTCCTTTAAAAGCAATGCAACATCTTCTTTTGTTAACACGCTTCCTTCATTTAATGTCTTACTATCTAACTCAACATCTTCCGCTAAGATACGGCCAATCAGACCATTCGCATGAGTTACTGGCATTGTTACTTTATCTTCATGGTGGAACAAAGTATTGTATGGGAACGCAGAAACATGGACTCCCTTTTTCAACTCTTCACGCAATGCATTGCGTACTTCGCGATTCACATAAGTACCAGATTTGAATAATACTTCACCATTCCCATCCATAATGTCTTGGGCTAGATAATTTTTATACATACGATCAACAACAAACAGCTTCTTGCCTAATTTATAACGTCCTGCTTTTGTCAAATCATAGCGTCTAGCATCAAAGAATTTAGCGTTCATCAATGTAATGGAACCATCCAATGTTGGGATTTCATCACTTCGCTGATTCTCATATAAATTCAACAATGCTTCTTGCGTTGTTGTAACTTTGTCACTCATCAATGTATTTTCTACTTCTTCATATTTACCGAAGAATGTATCATACAATGTCAAATAAAGTTCTAAGAATTCACGTTCTTCACTATCCTGAGGAATATCTTCTACCACTTCTCTACCTAAAGCAGCAAGGAACTTCTTCATTAAAGAAGCATCAAAAGAATCGTCATTGCGATCCAGATCCACAGACATACCGATGGCTTTGAATAAAATCGTAGATAGCATTTTACGTTTTCTATCTACTGACATACTTAAAATACGTCCGTTTGTTTGCTTCTTAATTTCTGTCATGAATTCCAACCATGTACCACGGCTAGGAATTAATTCCGATGCATAGGTTTCACGCCCTGTCTTATCTTCAAATCCACTTGAAAAATAAGCCCCTGGTGAACGTACGATCTGCGATACAATGACACGTTCTGCTCCATTGATAATGAAAGTACCCGTTTCTGTCATCAATGGAAAATCACCTAAAAATACATCTTCTTGCTTACTGATTAATTCTCCGGTCGCACTGTCTTCAATTTCGAGTTCCATTTTTGCTTTTAATGGAGCAGCGAAGTTGATTTCACGGTAACGAGATTCTTCGGCATTGAATTTTGGTTCACAGAATTCATACCCGGCAAATTTCAGTTTAATATTTCCAGCATAGTTCTGGATTGGGTAAATTTCTTCAAAAACTTCCTTTACCCCTTCTTTGATAAACCACTCAAAAGAATCCGTTTGAATCTCTACCAAGTTAGGCATCGGTAAAGTTCCACTTACTTTTGAATAGTCACGTCTTGTTGCCTTTTTACCTTCAGCAACAACTTTGTAAGTTTCTTTTTTTGCCATGAAAGCCATCCTTTCTTCTATAAAATAACGACAAAATAGGCATAAAAGCCCAGTTTAATTATCGTATTATTATGCAATTTTATATGTTAACAATAAATTGTCAAATTGTCAATGCTTTTTGGCATTTAAGATATAATACCCCTTGTCCTTTTTGACCACAATACAATTCCCAAATACCGATTCAATCTTAGCTTTGGCACTATTGGCACCATGTGATTTGCGAATCACTACCCAAAGATTTCCATCTTGGCGCAAGTGATCATAAGCTTTTGTAAACATCTCATAGATCACCGCTTTTCCGGCACGGATAGGAGGATTTGTGATAATATCACTAAAATCTTTATCACTCACATTTTCATAACAGTTGGATTCATAGATGGAAACATCTACATTATTACGTATCGCATTTTCTTTTGCTAAAAGCAATGCACGACCATTTACATCTACCATTTGAAAGGAACTGTTAGGAAATATTTTTTTTAAAATGATGCCGATTGGACCTATCCCACATCCTAAATCTAAAATTTTCTCCCCTAACGTCTGCTTACTGACCACTTCTAGCAGCACTCGAGTTCCCATATCAATGCCATCTTTCGAAAAAACACCATTGTCTAAAACGAAGGAATAATTAAAACACCAAAACCGGAAAGAAATCTCCTTCCGGTTGCTTTTCAAATGTTGGTTATCATCAAAATAATGACTCATACTCACACATCCTTTTTATTGGTGGAAAAAGTCGAAACTTTTTCTTATTTTCTTATTGGTATAAAAGTGAATTATTTAAATTCAACAGTAGCTCCAGCTTCCATCAACTTCTTCTTCATTTCTTCCGCTTCGGCTGTTGGAACGTTTTCTTTAATTACTGCTGGAGAAGCTTCTACTAATTTCTTAGCTTCTAATAATCCTAAACCAGTAATTTCTCTAACTACCTTAATAACAGCAACTTTACTTCCACCTAAGTCACTTAACTGTACTGTTACTTCTGTTGGTTCACCAGCACCAGCAGCTTCTTCAGCAGGAGCAGCAGCAGCTACAGGAGCAGCAGCAGTAACTCCAAATTTTTCTTCGATTGCGCTAACTAAATCGCTTAGTTCTAAGATTGTAGCTTCTTCTAAGTAAGCTAAAATTTCTTCATGTGTTAATTTTGCCATTTTCATTTTCCTCCTATTGACTTACATCTGATTAAGCTTCCGCAGCTTCTTCATTAACCGCTTCTGCCTGTGCTGCATCAGCAGCTTCTACAACTTTAAATGTTCCATCTTCCTTTGCTTCCTTAACTGCTTTAACAGCACAAGCAAATTTGATTACTGGTGACTGTAAGCATCCTAAGAACATGGAAATCATACCTTCCTTGTTTGGTAACTTAGATAATTTGTTAATGGTTTCAACATCAACTACTTCACCTTCAACAACTCCGGATTTGATTACTAATGCATCATGTTTTTTAGCAAATTTTGCTAATACACGTGCAGGAGCAACTGCATCTTTACCAAAAGCAATTGCGTTTGGACCTTTTAAGCTTTCATTTAAGCCTTCTAGTTTAGCAACTTCAGCAGCTCTTACCGCCATTGAGTTTTTGTAAACTTTGAAATCCACTTCTTCTGCTCTTAGTAAACGACGTAATTCAGTTACTTCAGCCACCGTCAAACCACGGTATTCAACAACAACAGCACTAGCTGATTCATTGAACTTTGTTGCAATTTCTTCAACGATAGCCTTCTTTGCATCTAATACGCTCTGTTTCACTATTACACCTCCTGTTATATATGTCACAATATACCAGAATATAAAAACCTGCACACCATTCGACATGCAGGTTAAAAGTTTTACACTCTTCCTACCTCGGTAACATAATTAAGCACATAAGCCGTTACTGTCTATGGTATATTGATAAACATTGATATTTTATACTAACTTTTCTCTTGCGTCAAGATTAAGCAGCAACTTTAATTCCAGGACCCATTGTGCTGCATACCGAAAGGTTTAATACATAATTACCTTTAACAGCAGCAGGTCTTGCTTTCATGATAACATCGTAGATTGCTTTGAAATTTTCTACGATCTTTTCGTTTTCGAAAGACAATTTACCAATCATGACATTAATATTTCCATCTTTGTCAACACGGTATTGTACTTTCCCTTTTTTAACATCTTCAACTGCTTTCGCAACATCCATTGTTACGGTACCAGTTTTAGGGTTTGGCATCAATCCTTTTGGTCCTAAAATACGACCTAATTTACCAAGTTCTCCCATCATGTTTGGAGTAGCGATGATAACATCAAAGTCTAACCAACCTTTTTTCATATCATCTAATAATTCTTTTCCACCTACATAGTCAGCTCCTGCTTCTTTCGCTGCAGCTTCCTGTGGACCCTGAGCGATAACACAAACCTTCTGTGTACGACCAGTTCCATTAGGCAATACCATAGCACCACGAATCTGCTGATCCGCATGACGTGGGTCTACATTTAAGCGGAATGACACTTCCACGCTTTCATCAAATTTAGCAAAACTTGCTTTTTTCATTAATTCTACTGCTTCGTTAATAGAATAAGCTTTTGTGCGATCAACTAACTTAGCAGCTTCTACATACTTCTTACCTTTTTTAGCCATTTGTTAGTTCCTCCTTATTCTACAATTTCAATTCCCATGTTGCGAGCCGTACCAGCAACAATGTTCATTGCAGCTTCTACATCATTCGCATTTAAATCTGGCATTTTGTATTCTGCAATTTCCTTCAGCTGAGCTTTTGTAATGCTTCCTACTTTTACCTTGGAGTCACCTGCTCCTTTACTTACGCCAGCAGCCTTCTTGATCATAATTGCAGCTGGTGTAGTCTTACATACGAAATCAAAGCTCTTGTCTTCGTATGCTGTGATCACTACTGGTACCATATCTCCCTTACGATCTTTTGTCGCATCATTAAATGCAGTACAGAACTGAGGCATGTTAATACCAGCAGATGCTAATGCAGGTCCTGGTTTTGCTCCTCCGGCAGGGAACTGTAACTTCGCGATCTTTGCGATTTTCTTACTCATAAGACACCCTCCTAATTTTTTGTCCTATGCAGTGGTAAACGAGCCTTCTCGCAACGCTCTACCACGCATGAAAAACTCCACAATTCGTGGACTTTACTATCTTATACTATTACCGCGTTGTTGGCAAGCTTTTTTATCATTTTTTCAATTTTAATCCCTATTATTTAATTTTCTGGTTGATTCACTTCATTATCCTATCATAATTTTCTTTTCGATGTGGCAATGCCCATGCGCTACCATCTTTTATGCTCTTAATCCATCGTGCATTCCCACCACAGTTATCTTACTAATAGAAAGGGCAACAGAAAAGACGGTGAAATGATTCCTTTATGACAAGGAAAGAACTCCCATTTTTCATGAGTAAAATAATCGTTCTTCTTCATCTTTTAAGTCTTTTTTTCCTCTCAGCCAAAAAAAGGTACATAAAGTACCTTAATTGCTTCTACGCTTTTTACGACTATGAATATTCTTAGATACACTACGAATATTTAAAATTGGAGCCAAGAAAATGATAATTGGATAGATTTCCAAACGACCAATCAACATCGCAAAAGATAAGACAATCTTAGAAAAATCCGAGAACATGGAAAAGTTTCCCATTGGACCACAAAGGCCAAATCCTGGACCTACATTGCCAATACATGTCATAACGGATGTTACCGTTGTCTCAAAATCAAAATTATTGAATGAAACCAAGAACAACAAGACACCAACAATAATAATGAAACTACAGAAATACGCCATGATCTGATTGACCACCTCTGTATCCACTACTTTACCATCCATTGTGATGGCTTCTACTTTTTGTGGATGCAGTAACTTTTGAATATCCAATTTGATTTTCTTCACAATAATCAAAAGACGACTTACCTTCACACCACCACCAGTCGAACCAGCACTCGCACCACAGACTGTTAATAAGAAGAGGATCATCTTACTAAATTGTGGCCAGACACTATAATCACAACTCGAATATCCCGTTGTCGTTATAATTGAACCCACTTGAAAACTTGCCAAACGAATGGATTTGAATACATCAAAATTATACATGGATAAAATATTCAATGTGATACAAGTAATTGAGAATAGAATAATACCTAAATATGTACGCAACTCTTCATTTTTAAAGACTTGTTTGAAATCTTTGATTAATAAAAAGTAGTACATATTAAAGTTCACACCAAATAAAATCATGAAAATCGTAATGATCACTTCATAATACGCATTGTTGTAGGCACCAATACTCGTGTTTTTAATCGCAAAACCACCAGTACCCGCTGTACCAAACGTATTACATAACGCATCAAACAATGGCATCTTGCCAATCAATAGTAAAATGACCTGAATGATAGTCAATCCCATATACATGGTATATAAAATCATAGCGGACTGACGCATACGAGGTACTAATTTACCAATGGTAGGACCAGGCGCTTCCGCACGCATGATATGCATATCACGATCATTTGACTTTGGAAGTAAGGCCAAAATGAAAACCAAGATACCCATACCACCAATCCAGTGTGTAAAGCTACGCCAGAAGAGTGTGGCATGCTTCAAATTCTCAACTTCCGTTAAAATACTTGAACCTGTCGTTGTAAATCCAGACACAGCTTCAAAGAAACAATCCACAAAAGAAGGAATTTCACCCGACAAGTAGAATGGTAATCCACCAAAGAAAGAAACAACGATCCAGGCAAGACCTACCGCAAGCATTCCGTCTTTGGCAAAATAAGAATTCGTTCTCGACTTTTTACGCGTTAAACCATAGCCTAAAACCAAACAAATCCCAATTACGATCAAGTAAGAATCATATAATCCTTCTTGATAAATCAAATCCACAATGACCGGCAACACCATTAAACAGGCTTGCGCAATAAGCACCATACCCAATACGTTACCAATCATAGTCCAGTTGAGTTTATGTATATTATGCTTAAGATAGTAAATCATTGATATCCCTCAACCCTGCAACCTTACTAATAATAATAACCGTATCCGATAGTTGAATACGCATATCACCCGTTGCTACTTTAGAAACACCTTTATGTGTTACATACGCAATGATAATACCCTTACGAATATTTAAATCCTTAATTGGCACATCAATAAAACGACAATTGTCACGCACTCTAAATTCTAAAGCCTCTACCTTGTCATCCACGAGCTTAATCAAAGATTCAACGTTTGATCCAACCGTATTCTGCATAGCACGAACATACTGCACGATTTGGTTTGCGGTAATAAACTTAGGCGTAATTGAATTTTCAAGACCCAACTTTTCCAACAAGAAACCTAAAGAAACACGATTTACCTTAGGAAGCACATGCGTAACACCATGACTTTGGGCAAACATCGAAATAATGACATTCTCCTCATCATTATCTGTAAGAGCGATAAAGGCATCCATTTCCTCTAATGATTCACTCAATAATAATTCGTGATTCGTTCCATCTCCATGAATCACTGTTGCCTGTGGGAATTTTTCAACCAAGTTGATACACTTCTCTTTATTCAACTCAATAATTTTAACGGCCATACCCAATTCAAGTAACATGCTCGTCAAATAATATGTGATACGACCACCACCAACAATCATAACCTCATTGACTGTACGATCACTTAAAATACCAATCTTAATAAAGAAACGCTCTAATTGCGTTGTTGAACCCGTTAATGTAAGACGATCATTTGCATAAATCACCGTATTTCCATTTGGAATGATGACTTCACCATCACGCAAAATCGTCACAAACAATACTTCCGTCTTAAAACGACGATTGATATCAACCACACGCATATTTATAAGTGGGGAATTTTCTGTTACCTTAACTTCAGCAAGCTCAATTCTTCCCTTCGCAAAAGACGATACTTTAATGGAATTTGAGAAACGAATCGCGCGCAATATTTCACGAGCCGCCGCCTGCTCTGGATTGATACTCATACTCAATCCCAATTCATCTTTAATCAAACGAACTGTGTTATTGTATTCTGGATTACGAATACGAGCAATGGTATGTCTAGCTCCCAATTTTTTTGCCAATAAACAACAAATAATATTCACTTCATCCGTTGATGTAGCCGCAATCAACAAATCACTCGAAGGTACACGTGCTTCTAATAATGTGTCTAAACTAGCCCCATTCCCTTGCACACCAACAATATCTAGTTGATTCATTGTACTCGATAATACATTCGCTTTATTTTCAACCACTGTAATATCATGACCCTCTTGATTCAATTGTTTCGCAATCGCAAAGCCAACTTTCCCATCGCCAACTACAATAATTTTCATATTTCCTCCAAAAAAAATAAATTCCGATACGGAATCTATCTCAAGTATAATACAAATCAATATTAAAAACAAGTGATACAGAAAATATGTTCAATCTCCTTGCATTTTCAATTCATAGTGATATACTAGGCTATGCTGGATAATCAAATTACCCTTTTACCGCTTATCCAGCGTTTCCTATTTCTTGAGCTGATTTACCCGATCAGCTCTTTTTTTCGTTTTACAATCGAGTATAATGCCCTTAGAAAGGTGCATGGTACGATACAAATGGAAAGTAAAGAAAATGTTGGTACAACCTTTAGGATAATTCTTCCTTTACAAATAGATCCAAACCCATTTGTTACAAGATCTAGGGCTTGATGTATCGACTGCTCGAAATGGACAAGAAGCCCTTGATCAATTCAAAAAATCTAAGCTTTACACTTTTGATTATATTTTTATGGATATTATGATGCCAATTAAAAATGGATTAGAAGCTACAAAAGAAATACGTGCCTTACCAAGAAGCGATGCGAAAAACGTACATATTCTTGCGATGAGTGCCAATGCATTTGAAAGTGATATTCAAGAATGCATAAAAGCAGGTATGGATGGACATATCGCAAAACCAATCACTATGGAACTATTAAAAGAAAAATTAGCGAAATGAAAAGGGTGAGACATCACCCTTTTAGTCTGCATATGGCTTTAAATAATCTGCATTCAAAATTAAAATCTTATTATCGACTATACGAATTACATTCTCTTCTCTTAATCCACGCAAAATACGGTTGACACTGTTTCTTGTAGAAATACCACAGAATCCAGCGATATCATCATTTGTGACCTGCATATCAATCAATATACCTTCCTCATTTTCTTTTCCAAACAAAGAAATCAAATTATAAAGAAAGGCATAGATAGCGCCACTCTTTCCATTCATTATCATACATTTTTGGCGATATAGAGCTCTTTGTAGATTCTCACGATAATATGCCTCAACATACTCTTTTAATTTTTCATCTCGCTTTACAGCCCTTGAAAAATCTTCTCGACTTACCAAACAAAAAGATGCCTCTTCACTTTCAACACGAATTCTTATACGATACGCAACATCTTCACGAAGTGTGTCGCTCATTAACGAAAGAAGATTGGGTCCTTGGGCGTAAGTTATATTATATTCACGTCCATCCTCTAAAATGGAACTCACCTTTACAACACCTTCCTTTAAGAAAATCATCTTTTCTAAACCGCACATTATAATATCATGGTTCTTTTTTGAAACAATTGGGACTTCCGTCTTTTCCAGATATTGAAGCACATAGTCACAATTCATCTTCGTCACCTCTATCATTATTTCCATTGTATCATACTTCAGTAGAATCTTGTTAGCAATTGATATTTATTATGTTGCGTGTTCCTTACATATACAATTATGGACAATTGTTTTTGTATAATACACAACAAGATGATATACTTATTTTTGCTGGATAGCGTGTCCATAAAGTAATTTGCATATCCAGTTTCCTATGAATAGAGCTGAATTATTTGCCACATCATCTAGTTCAGCTCTTTTTTCATTTCAAAATCCATGATATAGTAAACAAAACTGGTTGTAACCAACTCATGATAGTCTTTCTTATAATGACCAGTTTTAAGAGTCGACATCCCACATTTTTAGTCGGCTCTTTTTATTTTGCATAAAAAAAGCCCATCAAATCATATAAAATGATTTGTATGGGCGCTTTTCATTTGCCAAGTCTTGTTTACATCTCTATTTAATTCTATACTTCAATTATGGACACTACTTATCATTCAAACATTCCAATTGAAACTCTATCATTATTAGATTGTGATGTTCGAAACTTCGATTTTATTCATCCCATCAAGAATATCTTCTTCGATAATATTGAATACATTCGAAAATTAGATGCTTCTGGTAAAGCTCGTCCTTGTATTTTAGACAATGTAGAACGTTCTCTTCTTTGCCATACATGCTATCTTGGTTTTGATCAGTTTGAATGTACGGATTGTGACAACTGGAATATTATTCCACATTCTTGTCATTCTAGATTTTGTAATGCCTGTGGTGTTAAATATGCCAAACAGCTTGCAGCCAAGGCTACCTCTTTTTGTCTTGACTGCCCTCATAGGCACATTGTCTTTACTATTCCTGAAGAACTTAGAAACTGGTTCAGACAGGATCGTACTCGACTCAATCTTTTGTTTGTTGCTTCTAGAAACACCATTTCCATTCTCACCAATAAATCTCTTGCCGATAAACTCAAAAAGAAAAAATTATCGGATACCCACTATATATTCAAAGATATTCCTGTTCGTAATGAATTTGGCATGATTGCCACTATACATACTTTTGGAAGAGACCTTAAATGGAATCCACACATCCATTGTCTTATTCCTGAATTGATCTATTCCTTTAAAAAGGATAAAATCAAAACATTTCATCATTTCAATTTCATTAAGCTTAGAAAAACATTTCAATTTGAATTAATTCGACTCATACAGGAAGCCGGTGGTTTAAAGAAACCTGAAGAAAAGAACAGACTCTATAAAGATCATCCTAAAGGATTCTATGTCTACGCCAAATTCAAATCCCCTGACAACGCTTCTAACGATGCTTCAGCTAATAAAAATAGTAAAGATATTCAAGGCTGCGTAAACTATTTCATCCGTTATGCCGGTAGACCTGCCATGGCTGAAAATAGAATCACAGAATACAATAAAGGATCAAATACTGTCAGTTGGTTCTACAATGATCATAAGGATGAAAAACGTCATGATGTCACAGATAATGTGATTGATTTTATAAACCGTCTTATTATACATATACCAGACTATCATTTCTTAACAACTCGATATTATGGATTCTATGCCAATGCATCTAAGAAAACTCTAGATAAAGTACATGCACTTCTTGGAATCAAAAAGAATAAGGATTATTCTCGTGAAACAAGAACCAAGGCCCTTAAAAACAAACTCAATAAATTGAAGTACCGCACTCATTTGATTGATTCTTTTAATAGAGACCCAATTCAATGTAAATGTGGAGCCATTATGCAGTATACTTATACATATAATCCATTGGAGGACAAGAGAAATGACAGAACATACAGAAAAAGATGTATTGATGAAATGTACAAAATGCGGTTACGAAGAAGAAGTACCTAGATGGTTAATCGATGAATTATTTCCAAATGAACCTGAAGAAAACTATATGATGCACTGCCCTGAATGTGATCATAAGATGATTGTAAAAAAATAATTCAGCAACTAAAAGGCAAATGCAAAATGTTGGCTATTACGATAGCCCTTTTTGTCGTTCCTCATAATCAACAAATTGTGACAATTCGACAGTTTTTCACATACCGCATTCCCCTGTTCCGAAACCAAAATCTTAATATATAAAAAAAAGCATGTGATTGATCCACATGCCCCTCTTTTAAAGTTCAATCTTTTCCAAATCGCCGTATGGAATTTCCGTCGGTGTTTCTCTACCAAATAAAATTGTTAACACAACCGCTACCTGCGTATCATCGTGCAACTCTTCCACCGTACCTTCGACATTTGTAAAAGGCCCAGAAAGAATCTTTACACGATCGCCTACCGCAAAATCAATCTGTACTTGTTTTTCACTCATTCCTAAGCGACGTAAGATATTGTCAATTTCTTCTTCTGCTACTGGGAAAGGTTTCGCCCCTCCTCCACTAGAGCCGATAAATCCAGTAACCCCTGGCGTATTACGAACAATATACCAAGCTTCATCCGTCATGATCATTTCGACAAACAAATAGCCTGGGAAAAGATTTCTTACCTTCTCGGTTTTCTTTCCATTCTTATATTCGATTTCACTTTCTTCCGCAACGATAATACGGAATAAACATTCCTGTAGCCCCATGGTTTCTACACGGCGCTCAAGATTCTCTTTGACACGGTTTTCATGTCCCGCATAAGTATTTACTACATACCACTCTTTACGTAATTCATCCATTTTTTACACTCCTAAAAGTTTCAGAATTCCCGCATTAATCAATGTACATAACACAAAGAATAATGCAAATAACCCTGTAAATACAATGACACTTGAACTATCCTTAGCCAAATCCTTAGGACTCGACCAACGGATTCGTTTGATTTCTTTGATGATTCCAGAAATGCTAAACCACTTTAACATTACATGCCCTCCTATTTTGTTTCCTTATGCAACGTGTGTTTCCCACACTTTTTACAGTATTTCATTATTTCCAAACGTTGGGTATGAGTTGCTTTGTTTTTGTGCGTCGTATAGTTTCTAGATAAGCATTCACTACATGTCAAAATTACCTTTTCACTCATTTTCTTCACCTCTCATACACTTTCGTCATTTCATACTTTTTTACTTTATCATAAAGTATTCTCATAGTCAATTGAGCCTTTCAACTTCTTTTTGATTTTACTAATCATATACCCAACTCTACGTGTATTGATTTGCAGCTGCTCTGCAATTTCTTCGTAACGATACCCTTCCATCCAAAGTTGAAAGATCTGCTGTTCCTCCTCGCTCATCTGTTCCATTTCCTTTTTCAGAAAAGCTTGCCATTCTTTTTGTACAAAATAATCCTCTGGATTAAACTCCTTTTGATTATTTTCTATCATATCAATGAGATAAAGACCTTCGTTTTCTTTGACGCATTGATCTAGCGATACCGCCATCCGATTCAATTTATTTTTTTCTCGATGCAATTGGCGATAGTACGTAAGAATGTCTCGCTCAATAACAATTTGCAAAAAAGTATAAAAGGAACATCCCATATCCTCTTTGTACGACAATACTGCACGATACAATGAAATCAAGGAAATTTGATACAATTCATGAAAATCATAGTTTTCTTGATAGCGATTTTTATATTGATTCACCGTATAATGCAACACTCTTTTGTATTTTTTTATCAGCAATTCTAATGCAGCTTCATCATTTTCCAACACAAGACGTATTAATTCAGCATCATTTATGCTTCTTTCCATTCTTTAATTCTCCCTCATTTTTCTCTTTGAGAGTAGATTTCATAAAGCAGTACACCACAGGCAACCGAAGCATTCAACGAAGTTACCTTACCCACCATTGGAAGTTTTACAAAAAAATCACACTGCTTTTTCACAAGGGGAGAAATTCCATTCCCTTCACTGCCAACGACCAACACTAGAGGCATATCATAATTTGCCTTTGTATAATCACTCGCATGATCCATGTCACTACCAACAATCCAATACCCTTTTTCCTTTAAATATTGAATGGTTCGACTTAGATTGGTTACTTGTGCTACCTTAATCGTGTCAATGGCTCCCGTAGATACTTTTGCCACCGTCGCATTCAACGATACACTTCGATGTTTTCCGATGATCACACCATCGGCTCCAACGCAATCACAGGTTCGTAAAATTGCTCCCAGATTATGTGGATCCTCGATCCCATCTAGCATCACTAACAAAGGTAGCTTATCTTTTGGTATCTGAAGCAATTCATCGATAGAATAAATTTTATACTCATCAATCAACGCTGCCACACCCTGATGATTTCCTTCTAGCTTCTGATCCATTTTTTTTCGATTCATATAAGTAATTGGAATCCGTTTCTTTTTGATTACCTCCTCCAATTTGCGATCCTTAAATCCATCCAAAAGAATCACTTCATAAATCTTCTTGTTATCATTCAATAATTGCTTGACAACATTTTTTCCATACACATACTGACTCATAATATTACACCTCTTTTATCTGTATAATATAATTCCACAGTTCTTCTAGACGCTCCTGTTTTCCACTTAGGTATAAATATCCCCACAACGCTTCCAAACCCGTTGCCATTTTATAGGTTATGATATCCGTATTTTTGGCTTTACTTTCACATTTTGCATTGCGTCCTCGTTTCACAATCAGGAGTTCCTCTTCACTTAGCAGCTGTTCTTCTAGCATGCGAGAAAGAATCTCAGCCTGCGATACTGCGCTTACAAATTTTACACTCTCTTTCTGAAGCAACTTTGGCTTCTGCAGATTTTTTTCTTGTACAAGATAAGAGCGAACCTGCAAAGACATTACCGCATCACCAACATACGCTAACGCATTGCCATTGTATGTAACAATATCCATTACAACAACCCTTTCTCTGTTAATTGTGCTCGGAGTCCATCTGCTTTTTCAAAATTTTTTGCTTTCACTGCCTGACGCCACTCATGATACATGGTACGATCTTCTTCACTCATCGCTACTTTAGCAATTTCAATACCAAGCACAAATAGCATTCGTTCTATCGTTGCACAAATGATATCCAACGAAACATAATCAATTTCTCTCACACGCAAAGCAGCATTTAATTTTTTATTTAAATCAAACAGCGCTTTAAATGCATTTGGTGTATTTAGATCATCCTGCATCGCTTCTAAAAATGGGGCAAACAATTCTTCACTAAATTTATTTTCACGTGGATAATCAACTAACGCCATTTTAACGTAGCTTTGTCGCAATGAATTAGAAAGTTTATCTAATTCGCTTTTTGCAGTTGCAATCGTTTCATCACTAATGTTTAATGGGCTACGATAATGCGTACTTAACATTAGCCAACGCACGGTATTTTCACCATATTTTTCTACAAAGTCTTTCGCCCAAAGAACATTTCCCAGCGATTTTGACATTTTCTCTCCATCAATATTCAACATTCCGTTATGAATCCAGTAATTTGCGACATTGGAATGATCATGTACACACCCTTGTGCCATCTCATTTTCATGATGTGGGAATTTCAAATCCATACCACCGCCATGAATATCAATCAAAGGTTTTTTAAATTCTTTGTTAATCATGACTACGCACTCGGTATGCCATCCCGGTCTGCCTTCTGACCATTTGGTATTCCACTTAATGCCTTGTTCCGTTTTTTTCCATAGCGCAAAATCCAACGGATTTTCTTTATTACTATTTTCATCGATACGAGCGCCCACCATCAAATCTTCGATTTTCTGTTTCGAAAGTTTACCATAATCTTCCACTTTGCTAACACGGAAATAGACGTCGCCATCCATTTCATAAGCATAGCCACTTTCCACCAAATCATCAATAAAGGATATAATTTCCTCCATTGTTTCTGTCACTTTTGGTGTCACATCTGGCATATCCGCATGCAAACGTCTACGATCTTCGTTGTAAGCTTTAATGTAACGCTCCGAAATCTCTTTCTCAGAAACCCCTTCTTCCATCGCCTTATTGATAATTTTATCATCAACGTCCGTAAAATTAGATACGTATTTTACATGATATCCACTCACCTCAAACATCTTTTTCAATGTATCAAATACAATAATAGGTCTTGCATTTCCAATATGAGGGTAATTGTATACGGTTGGTCCGCACACATACATGCTAACTTCGTTTTCCACTAACGGATGAAACTCTTCGACTTTATTGTGTAATGAATTGTATAATTGAATCATATGCATATCCTCCTAATAAAAAAACACCTCTTTGATAGAGGTGTATTTCACACGGTTCCACTCTACTTGGTACTCTTGATAGATAACGTATATCAACCGATCAGCCTATAAGGTGCATTCTCTTTATCCTCACGCAACAATTCCACCACTATGCTGCTCTCTATACTTATGGATACAGGCTCTTTTCCTTAATCAACAGCTTATATTTACAAGTAGTATAGCAATCCTTACTTCATTTTTCAAGGAGAAAGCGAACATCTTATTCAAAAATTTGTCACACTAGCTACCCTTTCTATAAGGAATAACCATCTCTTCCTTTTGACTTTTGCCGATATAATGCACGATCCGCACACTTAAATAACGTTTCATAATCCATACCATCATTTGGATAAAAAGCAATTCCAATACTTACCGTTACAAAAACACCTTCAATATCCACACTGCGAATCTTCTCACACAATTGCTGGGCTCGCGTCAATGCGATTCTATGAATATCTTCCGCATTGATATAGGCAGCAAATTCATCCCCTCCAATACGCCCAAGCAAATCATTATCACGAAAGAGACTTTGAAGTTCATTTCCAACATGTTGCAATATTCTATCTCCAGTCATATGACCGTAGTTGTCATTGATCTTTTTAAAATTATCTACATCAATGATAAACATGGCACCAGAGGCTCTTTCATTTTCGATCATCCTCTGCACCATTTTAGTTTCCATCGTCTTTTTATTATAAACTCCTGTTAACGAATCCAGCGTTGCTTCTTGTTCTAAACGCTTTTCTTTTTTCCTACCAATATTGATGAATGCCAAAAATAGAAGAATTGAGAAAAGAATAAAAACAAGAAGCAATATCATTTCATATCCTTTAATAAAGCGATAGAATTGCTTTGCCTCCACAGCAGGGACAATCGAACATATCATCCATTCGCCTATTCCCGAGGACAAACAAGAGAGGTAATAATCACCATCCCCATTCTCACTTTCCATTGTTATCGTATAAACACCTTGTTTTTTATGAAGGATATTTTTTATTTCATCCATTGCATTATACTTTTTTATATAAGGATCAAAATAATCAAAAAAGTTATCCTCGAGATCAATGGTTGTACTATCATGATTTCCACTTAGCGCTATAATAGTCCCATCCTCATTCACAACTAGGGAATAACCGGTATCATAAAATACTTTATCAAACAACAGTTTGCTTAAGGCACTTAAATCATAAGATCCTCCTAGCATACCTACTACCGTATCTCCATCATAAATCGGTACCCCTAACACAATTTGACTTTGTCCATCAATTTTGCTAATGATAGGATCACTTATCATGATTCTGCCTTTCATAATTTCACTAAAATACAATTGATCCGAAATATTTCTTTGCTCCCCATCACAATAACGAGCATTCCCATTTACATCAGCCAGTAAAGTTCGCTCCAAGTCAGTTGATTTCTCTAATGATTTTGCTACTTTTAAATTGTTCTCACCAAACAAATCGGAAACATCCAAAGTTGCTGCAATGGCTTCCAAATATTGATATTGTAATTCTAATCCAGTAGAGAAAAGATAGCTTTGATCACTAATATCTTTCTCCATTGATTTAATAATGTTTTGGTTTACTTGATTTTCTATACACCAGGAAAAAGTTAGCAACAGGATGCCTACCGCTAATACAAAAGAAAAGATAGTGGTAACATAAAATTTTGTCGTACGACTTTTCCATCGAATCATATTGAAATCTCCCCTATTCCTGTAATAGTTATATTTTAATTATAAATAAACAAAAAATAAATAACAATCTTTTTTTATAACACATTCCGATTAAATCAATTTGTTATAAAGAAAGAAATAACAATTTGTCAATATAGGGAAACCATTAGCAAATCATGTCATATAAACACTTATTTTATCGACATAGTATAGTAGCTGTACAAACAAAAAATTCTTTCCATTAGGAAACATAATTTACTAGC
Source organism: Breznakia sp. (assembly GCA_045134375.1). Classification (GTDB taxonomy): domain Bacteria; phylum Bacillota_I; class Bacilli_A; order Erysipelotrichales; family Erysipelotrichaceae; genus JBGUVL01. The sequence continues at coordinate 61,839 of JBGUVL010000012.1, forward strand.
AATCGTCATTTGAAACCTTATTAATGAATCAAGCAATATTTCCACAGCAATTTCTCTACTTTGTATTTTGATCGCTCCCTTCACACTACTTATAATCTTTTTTTATGAATCCTGTCATCATTATTTTTAACCGTTCCTTACCCAATACCGGTAACCATTTTATTTCAAATGGTAATGCGAACGAGCCATCATAACAAAAAATGAAATGAAATCAAAAAAGGTAAAAAAAAGGCTGTAAGCCTACCTGTTTTCATCAGGTTTCTTAACAGCCTTTTCTAAATTCAAAACCTCTAATTAAGCTAATTCAGAGAAGTATTTGATTGTTCTAACCATCTGGCTAGTGTAAGAGTTTTCGTTGTCGTACCAAGAAACAACCTGTACCTGGCTAGTTCCATCACCCATATCTTTAACCATTGTCTGAGTAGCATCAAATAATGATCCGTAAGTAATACCGATGATGTCGCTAGATACTAACTGTTCTTCAGTATATCCGAATGATTCAGTAGCAGCAGCCTTCATAGCAGCATTGATATCTTCAACACTTGGAGTTCCTTCAACAACTGCAACTAAAATAGTTGTAGATCCTGTAGGAGTTGGAACACGCTGAGCAGAACCAATTAATTTACCATTTAATTCAGGAATTACTAAACCAATCGCTTTTGCAGCACCTGTAGAGTTAGGAACGATGTTGCATGCAGCAGCACGTGAACGACGTAAATCACCTTTTCTCTGAGGTCCGTCTAATGTCATCTGGTCACCAGTGTAAGCGTGAACTGTAGTCATGATACCAGATTTAATTGGGCATAATTTGTTTAATGCATCAGCCATAGGAGCTAAGCAGTTTGTTGTACAAGAAGCTGCAGAAATTACTGTATCTTCTGGTTTTAATGTGTTGTGGTTTACATTGTAAACGATTGTTGGTAAGTCATTTCCTGCAGGAGCAGAGATAACAACTTTACGAGCACCAGCTTTAATGTGAGCAGATGCTTTTTCTTTTGATGTAAAGAATCCTGTACATTCTAATACTACGTCTACTCCTAATTCACCCCAAGGTAATTCTTCTGGGTTAGGTTTAGCGTAAATAGTGATTTCTTTACCATCTACTGTAATTGAGTTTTCACCAGCTACCACTGTATCCGCTTTTGCGTATCTACCCTGAGTAGAATCGTATTTTAATAAGTGAGCTAGCATTTTTGGGCTTGTTAAGTCGTTGATTGCAACTACTTCGTACCCTTCTGCACCAAACATCTGTCTGAATGCAAGACGTCCAATACGTCCAAATCCATTAATAGCAACTTTTACTGTCATTTTAAAAGTCCTCCTTCGTTATCATCTAAATTATACTTTTCTGCATGTGTATTGTCAATTATCAAATGCGGCAAATTTGTTTATTTTTTCACAATTTTTCCTATGAAATAAAGGGTTTCTGTTGTAAGCGTTATCTTTTTTTTGCATTTCAAAAATCGCTCTTTTTCATAACAAAAGCTTTGCCTATAAGATCTAATTCTTTTCCTAATCGATCGAATTCTTTGCATCACCACAACAAATATACCTAAAACTTAAAAAAGCCCTGCGTCAAAAACACAGGGCTTTCCTATTTTTATAAGAAGTTTGAGAGAGTTTAACTTCCAATTTTATTAATTAACCAATTGTCCAAGGAACTGGTACTAATGGAGTATAGGCACCAGTCCAGATACCAAATACACATCCAACAATACCGATTACTAAGAATAATCCGATACACTTGATTGGAGTCCATCCTTTTCTTAATAATACGTAAACCATTAATGTGAATAATAATGGAATTAAGCAAGGTAAAATGGAATCTAAGAAGTTCTGAATTACTAATGGATTTTCCCCGTTTTCAATTACCATACCTAATCGAGTTCCACCACCATAGTTTGCAATTAATGCACCTACGATGAATACACCTAATACAGAAGCAGCATGTGTGATTTCTTTAGCGTGAGCTGTCATCATGCTAACTGCTTTTGTACCCATGTTATAAGACCAATACATTAATCCATAACGTAATGCCATTTCAACACCGAATGCAATAACGAAGTATAGAATTGGTCCCATTAAGTTTCCACTAATTGCCATACCTGCTGTCATACCAGCAACGATTGGAATCAATGTCATCCAGAATAATGCATCTCCGATTCCTCCTAATGGAGCAGCAACAGAGATACGTACGGAACGGATTGTCTGAATATCCATCTTCATCTGTTCCATAGATAATACCATACCCATAACGAATGTTACTGCAAATGGGTGAGTATTAATGAAGTCCATATTGTGCGTCATAGAAGCAGCTAAATCTTCTTTATCCGTGTGGATTTTTTCCAAACCTGGAAGCATAGCCCATAACCATCCAGCAGACTGCATTCTTTCATAGTTGAAGCAAGCCTGTAACTGGCAAGAACGCCAAATCATTTTATTTAAAGTCTTGTTATCAACTCTTTCAGCAGGAGTTGTATTTTTGTAACTTGTCATTACATTAGATTCCATCACTCATACCTCCATTTCCTGCACCAGCATTGTTAGCTAAAGAGTTAACTCTGAAGTCTAAGATTGCAAGCATGATACCAACAAATGCTGTCAGAATCAAAGCTGCAGAAGCAGTAGCACTGATATTTCCAAATAACTGAACTAATGCGAAACCTGCTAATAAATAACCCCACATATCGTTCGCTAACATAATCTTTAACAGAATACCAAATCCGACAAAACGCATCATACCACCAGCTGCACCTAAGCCTGCCATAAACCATGAAGCATTTTCAGATAAGCTCTGTAATGTTCCAGACATTGCTGTTCCACCAACGTAAGCAATTACTGAAATTACTGCAAATAAAGATCCTAATAACAACATTGAAATGTTCAAGCAAGTTGTAATTCCTTTAGGATTAGCATCTGCAGCAGCCTTATCAGCTTTTGCCATTAAACCAGAACAGATAGTAAATACGATAGTTACAACGTAAGTACCGAAAGTAGCGAAGATCATACAAGCTCCTAATGCAGCATCCATATCCATGTTTGCTTTAACCGCGAAGATCATCGCAACGATTCCACCTAATACGGCGTTTGGTGGTTGAGCACCACCGATTGGCATATTACCAACCATCATCAGTTCGTAAGTACCACCAATTACTAATCCTGTTTGTACATCACCTAAGATAGCACCAATGATAGGACAAGCAATAATTGGACGGTAAACAAGTTCTGTTAATGAGAACTGGTCGATGGCAAAAATAAATGTAACGATAGCCAATAATACAACTTCAATTACACTAAAGTTTCCCATAAATTTCTCCTCTTTTTACTTTTTCTAGTAACGTTTCATTTTATTCAAATAATTTGTTGATATCTTCAGGAGCAGTATCTGGAACTCGTTTAATTTCAAGTTCAACACCTAATTCCTGAAGTTTTCTAAAGGCAGCAACATCATCATCATTAACTGCAACAGAAGTAGCAACTTGACGTTTTCCTTCTGCCATGTGCATGTTTCCGATGTTACATTTCTTAATTGGTACTCCACCTTCTACTAGACGTAATACATCTTGTGGTGTTTCACAAATAATAAAGATTTTCTGAGCAGGACTTGCTTTCCCAATGATCTGGCAAGTTTTCTCAATTGAGAAATATCTTGTCTGTGCATAGGCAGGTGCAGCCATGTTCATCAGACCCTGTCTGAATTCATCCTTAGAAACTGCATCATTTGCTACTAATAATAAGTTAGCGCCTAGTGTGCCTGACCATAAAGTCGCAACCTGACCATGGATCAAACGATTGTCAATACGTGTTAATAAAATATTTGGCATTTTTCTCTCTCCCTTCTATTGACTTGAAACGCAAGTTGTCATTTTGATAAATCAGGATGAGTCTGATTTGATGAGGTATCGCAATGACAACCCTTTCATTTCGTTATTAACTTACCACGATTTATATACCAAGTATTTACATTTTTTATTCGCTTCTTTGCACTTTTTATTAAATTTGTCAAAAATGAATGGTTTATGCTCATTTTTGATGTTTTTGATTAAATTTTTGTTTGTAAACGTTAACAATTTGTAATTTTTAACATTTTTTTAATCAATTAAGATAAATCAATGGTATTTTTAATCTTATTTCCAAATTTTATAGCTTTTATTTGTCTAATTTTGTGTTTTATTATTTGCATTTTTTAGTTTTTCGTTTGCATTTTTGTGTTATTATTATCATAAGAATAGAAATTGAGGTGAAATCGCTATGTTTAACAAAACAACAAGCTTTATTTTTCAAAAATATGGAGGCGTTCTTAGTGAAATTTCTAAGGTCCAATACCTTCAAATGAGTCACCAGGAGCTAAAAATTAAAAACAAAAGTATTGATACTTATTTTACTTATAATGATGATATCTATATTCGTGTGAATGAAGGAATTGTTTTGCTTGTTGTCAGCAATGACATTAATGAGCCAAATTATGAACAATTCGTTATTCATCGCATCATAAAGATTAAAGCGAATGTATTTTTTAATTTCATTAGTATTACAAATAATTCTAAAGTTGAAATTATCTATGATTTTACAGCAAAAAGAAAACTTGTCCACACTTACAACAAGATCCCAATTATCTACGAGCGGGTGGTCCCTAACATTACCACAAAGGAAATCTATGCCTATTATTACCAAGTTCGCAACGCAAATTATGATTTCCCTGGGGAATCGCATAATCAATGGGAACTTACTTTCATCGATAACGGTGAATTAGAAACTTCCATTGATGCGGAATTCTATTCCTTGGAAAATTTTGATATTATTTTATATGCTCCTGGGCAATACCATACCCAAAGTACATTAAGTAATAAATCCTGTAGTTATCTAACCATCATGTTTGACATGGAGTGTTCGCATCCGGAATTAATCAGTAATCGCGTATTTCATGCCAACCGTGATATCCATTCTGCATTAAATAATTTTATTAAAGTAAGCACTAATCAAATTTATTATGATACGGATTTAATGTTGTGCTATTTACAAGAATTATTAATCAAACTATTTCAATACGATTTTCTTTCTTCGACACCGATTGCCAGCACACCCATGCAGCAAAAGTTTGAAAATGAGTTACTAAATGAAATTATTATCTATATTAATGAAAATATTTATACCGCATTGACGATAGAAGAAATTTGTCATCAATTTTCCATTAGTCGATCCAGTCTACAAACATTATTTAAAAACAATCTAAACACTGCTCCAAAGCAATACATTAGTGATTTAAAACTCAACAAAGCAAAAGTGCTTATCAAAGAGTCGATTTACACGATTTCTGAGATTTCCAATAAACTTGGATTTGCATCGATTCATTATTTTTCAAGAAAATTTAAACAGCAGTTTGGAATTACGCCAACCGATTACGCAAAAACAATTTATAATTAATCCATTTATCATAAAAAAACAATAGATTATCCTATTTGCTTTTCAGGAACCTATTGTTTTTTTTTATTTTCCTAAATAATAATGAATATCATATCCTTCATTTAATCGTTGTACCAGTAGATCCGGGTATTTTTGTTTAAAATAGCGTTCCGTTCCCTCTATCCCACACATCTCACATCCTGCATGATTCACAACAATTAAGGGTACTCCACTATCTAAAGCAAACTGCACTTCGCAATAATTCGTAATTCCATCATCACTCACAACTAATGCATCTACCTTATCATAACCCGATATCATTTCAAATAGATTCGTTGCCGCTCCTGTACCAAGAGCTAGTGTATTGATTTTTTTATCCACGTCGCCAAAAACATATAATCCTTCTTCTCCATCTTTCTTTACCACATTCGCAATATGCTGAGCGACATCTTTTACTGATGACGTTTCAATTTTGACCCATTGATAATAAGAATCGATTACACGTTTTTGTAATAACGGATAGCCCAGTCGTTTTGCCCACTGATCACTCACACCATACTCTGGCATCGCATCCCATACATCATGACATCGATAGATACAAATTCCATATTCCGATAAAAGTTTCTGTTTTTTTCTATCTGATTCACGAATTGTGTCTCCAAACAAGTTCCTGCTTTATAAAAAGCATTTTCATGCGAAATAATAAGATTCACATTTTGTTTGATCGCTTGTTGAATCGCTTTTTCGCTAGCTACCCAACATACTCCAATTCCCGTTACGGTTTGATCGATATCATCAAATAAGAAGCGATCTCTTGTTGCGCGATTCCATTTTACCCATGACCCAGTTGCTTTTAAATCAGCTATTATTTCATTTATTTTCATTTTCTCACCACTATTATCTTATCACAAGCCAAAAAAAAAGACGATGGATGAGCATCGTCTTTCCCTATTCTATTATTTTTTCTTAAATACCATCGCTGCAATCATCATTTACAACTGGTTTTTTCAATTCAAATTTAACAATTTGATCTTTTCCTGTAGTTAAAGCCATATCAGTTAAAGCGTCAATATCTTCAACGAAAGTTCTTGCCATAGCAATTTCACAAATCATAGGTAAATTGGTTCCAGCAATAACTCTTACGCTTGGATAATCCTGCCCTGCAATCACTGCCGTTTTAAATGGAGAACCACCTGGTAAATCTGCCATAACAATAATTCCTTCACAGTCTTTCAAACGATCCATTGCTTTTCTCAATTCTCTATCTAAATCTTCTGTCGAATATTCTGCTAAGAAATCAACTGCTTCATAACATTTCTGTTCGCCGCCAATTAAATTCATTGAAGTCGTTAATCCAGTTGCAAAATTTCCATGTCCTGTAATAATTAATCCAATCATGATGTTACCTCTTTCTGTATTTATTATACACTCTATTAGTATACACTATTTTGCTGTGTAGGGATAAAGAATTACACCCTTAACAACACGATTTACTTCTCCCGTTGGGCATGGGTTATCTGGTGTAATGCCAAAGGATAGTGATTTGAATAACGCAATTTGTTGCGCTACTACAATATAATCCAACCCTAAGAATACATTGTTCAGTTTTTCGTTGTTATCAAAGGAATAGAAATAATCCACCAGTCCTTCCACCTCTGCATCCGCACAAGAAGATACCGCTAAGATTTTATTTCCTTTTCTTTGTCCACTCATTTCTTTAATTAAGTCCACTTCATACTGACGTGTATAGGCACAATCACTTAAATAAACCACGGTTAATGTATTATCATCGACAATTGATTTTGGTCCATGACGGAATCCTAATGGTGTGTCATACATCGTACAAACTTTACCAGCTGTTAATTCTAACATCTTTAATGCACTTTCTTGAGCACATCCTTTTAATGCATTGCTTCCCAAATAAACAATACGGTTAAAATCATAGTCAGCCACCATTTTTTCAAAATAACAATAGCTTTCTTCATTCAATTTTGCTGCACTTGCCATTACCGTTTCCACATGTTTTACCGTTTCATCCATGTGATCTAAAGAAAAAGCAAGTAAAGTAGCTAAATACATATTAGAATAACTACTTGTCATCGCAAAACTTTGATCATGCGTTTCCGGAGTTAAATTAATCGCATAGCAATTTGATTTTCCTTCTGCAAACTTAGACAAAGCCCCTTCGTGGTTACAAGTAACGAATAAGTGGAAAATATTTTCCTTACATACTTCATTGGCTACTTCTACTGCACCAACCGATTCTGGAGAGTTTCCACTTCTTCCAAAAGAAATCAGAAGTGTTGGTTTTGTGCGTGAAAGATAATTTTCTGGAGTAGCAACAATATCCGTTGTTCCATAAGATTTACACTTAAAGTTAGTTAATTTATTCAGATAAGAAAATAACCCATTTCCAACAAACTCACTAGTTCCTGCTCCCGTTAAGATAATATCATAATCCTCTTTGCTAGTAACTTGCGAAATAAAAGCAGCGATTGCTTCTTTTTCATTTTTTACCTGTGCAATTGTTTTTGCCCAAGTAACAGGTTGCTGATTAATTTCCGCCGCAGTCCAGTAACCTGAGTTGTCTTTCCAACTGTCAATTGATTTTCCAAAAATCATATTAGAACCCTCCTGTTCGTTTTCTTTTACGAGCCCATTATAGTATTGCAATTTGTCTTTTTCAACAAGTTGCTAAATAATGCAAATAATTTGTTAATTATTTATAGCATTTCTTTATTTCAGCATTTATAATGGAATACAAAGGAGTGATTATTTTGGCAAATCGTAAAAAAAAGATAGAAGCTTCCGATGTTGTTACTGGTCGCAATATCTATACCGACAATAAAGGAAGAACTATCTACTATCGGAAAAGAACACAACAGGGATTCGTCATTCGTCCAGGAAGCGAACGTGCTTTCAAGGGCTACAGCAATCGTTTTATCGTTGCATTGGTCGCTGCCATCTTCTTTTATGCTTTAATTTATGAAAATGTTTGGATTGCTGCTATCATAGGGGCAGTCGTATTGGCGTTTATGCAATATCGTTGGAATATGCTTTTAAACACATACACCATGATTCAAAACTTTGAACCAGAAAAACACGAAAGCACCTTGGAATTGATCAAGCAGATGGATCAAAGTGCCATTTTACTACGTATTGTTTTATATCTGGCTTTAGCAATTCTGATCTTAATCAATGCCTATTTAATGTATATGGAAAATCCAGGAACAAAAACAATATTGATGTTTGTTGCTAGCATAGGGATTGCCATTTTTGGTGTTTCTATGGGAGGGCGTTATATTTACGCCTTAACCACAAAAAACAAATAAGTAAAAAAGAACTTTGTCTATGATACGATTACATCCAGGAAACTGGATATCTATCAATACAACAAAGTTCTTTTTTTAATACTTTTCATTTAATACAATCGGTTTATCGCAAAGCGTTTCCAATTCTTTTGCATTATGAATATTACAACAATACAATTTATTAAACAATTTTAGATTATTTATTTTTGCCATTACAGCAGGATAAACACGTGGAATGCTCATCTTGAAAATCTTTTCTAGGTGTTCTCCCATAGAAACTTCGATGCGAACAAATGGAGTAAAACCAATTACATAGCGCAATAATGAACACAGGGAACGTTGATCCTGATAAACAATTTCTTTCACTTCCATTCCATCATCTTGCTCATAATAAGCAGCATAGCCTAGTACTTTCCCTTTTCTACGATAGACACAAATATGTCCTCCACTACGTATGATATAATCGACATAATCCTTATAATAATCGTAATCTCTTTCAAAGAAGCAGTCAAACACTTTCACAAAAGATTGATACGCTTCCACTAACTCTTGTATTACGAAATTTTCATCCACACCATTCGAAGTGTATCGAATCAATTCTTTTGCATAAACTACATATCGCTTTCGATAAGAAATAACTTCAAAACCATACCGTTCGAATAATTTTGGATTACCCGCTTCCAACAAAGTAATCAAATGATTTTTATCACAATCGTCCATCATAGCTTCCAACAAATCTCGCATGATTTTACGCTGTCGATAATCATAATGTGTCGCTATTCCAAAAAGGTATGAAACAAGTATCTTTTTGCCTTTTAAATGCAAAACATGTTCTCTTTCATGAAGCTGAGATACCAATAAGTTATCAAGCTCACATACCAATGCTTTGCTATTTTCAAACTGCCGATCAAAATAGTACTCTAGAAATGGCTTTTCTTTTACCGCATACGATTTTATACAAAGATTGCACAATTCCTCTTTGTCTTTCTTTTGGGCTAAGCGAATCATGCGGCATCCTCTTCACTTTCACTATATTCTACATCAATCACATCGGAATCGATATTTTGATTAGTAAAGTTGGACGAAGTATAGTTGGTTTGTTCAAACGCATCGCTCATCTGTTCCATTTCTTTTTGATAGTGACGATATTTATAACGTTGGTAAATCACATAACAAGTGACAACGATCAACACAACAAAAGCTAGCCATAACAATGTTGGCAACAAATAGATAAATAATGCAACTCCTAAGATAAAAATCACTAAATTCAGCAGTTCCTTCATAATAAAGACATCTCCTTGTCGTATTTTCATTATACTATAAATTATCTTTGTATGAAATCAAAAGTGTGATTCACTTGAAAAAGGGAATCCTATTTTAACCATTCACAATGTTCCCCAAAAAAGAATTCCTTAATGATAAAAAAGATGATATCAATTTCATTCCGTAATAGAATCATTGATAAGATGAAATAAAGCAGCAAAAATATAGATATTTGATTCTATTTTTTTCATTCTCGTCACATTTACACCACAAACCAAAAAATAATAAAAAGCCTTTCCATAAAAAGGCTTTCATTTCCTATGGCGGAGAGTAAGAGATTCGAACTCTTGGTAGCTTTCACTACACAGCCTTTCCAAGACTGCACCTTAAGCCGCTCGGACAACTCTCCATAACGCTTTTTTATTATATCGAATTAGAGAAAGAATAGCCATAGTTTTTTTCAATTTCTCTTTAATTTTTTGTTTTTCAGCCACAAACAAATCAACAAAAGAACAGAAAACAGCCATAACACAAGCAAGGCATAAGCAATTTTTCGGCTATGGGAAACCCCCTGCTCAATAATATCAATTTCTTTCATAATCGGTTCGCTTTGTTCACGAATCTGATACAAATAAGAAGGATTGTGAATTTTCACTTTTGCCTCTTTTCGATCTACCAATGTTTGCTGTAATAACTGCTGATCCATAAACACATAGACATTAAACGGGACTTCTATTTTAACATAAGGATCAAAAACAAAAGTCATTTCCCCTTTCATATATTCACAGACATTCGCATCCTCCTCTAAAATAATATTAAAAAGTTGTAGGGAATACTGTGTGCCTTCATATTCAATCTGTATTTGGTTACTTTCACATTGATAAGCATCCACACGATAGACTTCTCCCGCTAGAAAAGAAAAAAGAGCGAGCAGGATTTTCATAGAATATATGACATTCATTATCTCACCCTTATTACTATGCTCACTCTACCCTTGTTTTATACTGATCTGCAATATCTTTAATCTTATTAAGACGATGCCGAATCCCGGATTTGGAAAGTTCTTCTCCATAGCACTTTTCATATTCCTCACACAGTTCATTCAAACTTGCTTCCGGGTGTTCTCGCCTTACCATTGCCACTTTATATAGATTTTCTGGCAATGAAGATAAACCGACAAAATTATCAATTCTTTCAATATCTTCTAACTGCCGCTTTCCTGTTTTGATCGTTTTCATTTCATTGGCTAGTTCACAATTATCTAGTCGAGTTAAATTATTCATAAAATCACGTTGTATTCGACTGTCTTCAAAAGCAAACAGAGCATCATTCGCTCCTACACATTTCAAAAAATCACTAATTTGGTCACTCGCTTTAATATAGACCACATATTGATTTCTACGTTTGATCAATTTCGCATTCATACGAAAACGTACCATTTGTTTTTGAATATATTTCGCTAGTTCTTCATTAGAAGCAACAATTTCAAGATGATAATTAGCAGTGATCGGTGAATTAACACTACCACTTGCTAAAAAAGCGCCTGCTAAATACGCTCTAGCACAACATTCTTTGCTTACCATCTTATGATTAGGGTGTTCCTTTAATCCATGATCTCCTAAAATATCAAGATCGCGCAAAATAGCCAACGCTTGATTTTTTATTTTTATCACATAAATATTATTCTTCTTTAATTTTACTTTTTTGATAATCGAAAGTTCAATCTCAACATGATACAAATCTTTCACTAATTGAAAAATTCGTTTGGCACTAGATACATTTTCACTCTTGCAGGTAATATTCATCCCTTCACTGGTGAAGTTCAAAGACGCACTCATCTGTAAAAAAGCACTTAATTGTGCCTTTTTACAATGTATTGCTAATTCGTTCATACATATTTCTTTTTTTACTTCACTGGTGAATGACATAGTTTTCACTCCTCTTGCATAATTTGATAAAATACATCTTTTATTTTTCTACTGTCATGACGAATAAACCCATCATCAAATTTTAATAGCTCTGCTTCAACAATTCGATAGTAATGTTCCTGTTTTTTGATTTTTACAGGATAACTACCTTTTTCTTGATAACGGTTTAAAATTTCTTCACTGATAACATCATTATTTACAACAACGATATCCACCGCTTTTTCATTAGAATGTTTTAAAATCGCTTGAACATGATCTTCCAACGAATAATCATCCGTTTCCCCGGGCTGACTCATCGCATTACAAAAATAGATTTTTTTCGCACGACTAGATAAAATAGCTTCTCTTATTTCAGGAATGATGAGATTTGGCATAATGCTAGTATACAAACTACCAATTCCATATACAATATAATCCGCATCTTTGATGGCTAAAATGGCATCTTTACTGGCGGTTACTTGTTCTTGATAAAAAACCGTATCAATATGGTTTTGAAATTTAGGAATGTTACTTTCCCCACGGACGATCGTACCATCTTCCATTCGTGCAATCAGTGTTACAATTTGTGTCGTGGATGGAATAATTCTACCTTTCACATTTAAGACTTTCGATAGTTTTTGAATGGACTCCATAAAATTTCCTGTCGTTTGCGTTAATGCTGTTAACATTAGATTTCCTAGATTATGTCCACTAATGTCACCACTTCCACCAAAACGATAATCCATCAATGAACCAAGCAAACTTTCAGATTCCGCCATTGCTACCATGACATTCCGAATGTCCCCCATCGCAGGAATTTGATACTGTTTTCTTAACCTTCCTGTACTTCCACCATCATCCGCAACCGTGACAACAGCAGTTAATGAAATGTCATCCAATTGCTTGAATCCCCTTAAAATAACAGAAGATCCAGTTCCCCCTCCTATGACAACTACTTTTTTCATTATCTCACCTTCTTATCACGGTGTCCCTTATGACAATTATATTTTGTTCGATAGTAATTGTAGAAATAATTTGTCAAAGTGACAGAACGATGTTGACCACCGGTGCATCCAATTCCTATCGTTAAATGATTTTTTCCTTCTTTTTCATATTGTGGCAACAAATAATCGAGAAAAGTTGTCATCTTTTCGATTAACACACTTGTTTCTTTGCATTCCATTACATAGTTATAAACAGGAGCATCATCTCCAGTTAATTCTTTTAATTCTTCAATATAGTAAGGATTAGGAAGAAAACGTACGTCAAAAAGCAAATCCGCATCCATTGGTACCCCATGCTTATAACCAAAGGAGACGAACGATATCATAAAGCTACGTTTCTCTGAGATAGCAAATTTTGCAACAATACTTTCTTTTAACGCCTTTTGTGTTAGTTTGGTCGTATCGATATGCACCACATTTCGATACTTCAAATCATGAAAACAATCCCGTTCTGCCTCAATCGCTTCTTCCAATGTATTGGCTTTATTAAATACGATAAAAGGATGGGTTCTTCGCGTGAATTTATAACGAAGTAACAATTGTTCCTCACTCGCATCCAGATAAAGAATGCGTACTGGTACTTCACGATTTTCAAAATACGTTATAAATTTCTCATAATCTAACGCATTGGTTGCTAACGCCAAATTTTCATAACGTGGATCATGTTCTTTGCTTATGATTGTCCCTAACTCATGTACCAACTGCACTGGAAATTGATCAATGCAATGATAACCCATATCTTCAAGAATACCAATGGCAGTGGTTTTCCCCGCACCTGACATTCCTGTTACAATTACGATGTTCTGTATTGACATATTATCACCTTCTTGTGTTTCATTATATCATGGCATAGAAAAAACATAAATTAGAAAAATTTTTCATTATCCTATTTCTATCCTATTCTCTTCCTTAACTTTCTTTTCCAATATCCAAAAGAAAAAAGAAAGTATCGATCCTATATTGATTTATTTTCAATAGAAACGAACGAAATCTCTTTCTGAATGAGGATATCCTATTTGCATGCTTTTAATCTTTTTTACTTTTTGATTACAACTTCATTCTTAAAATTGAATTATTAGTGTCGTAATCATCATTTTCACTACGAACATTGCATCCTATCCCTTACTTTATCAATTTCACTTCATTACTTCTTCCACAAAAGCAAAGATTTCTACAACATTTATCATAAATCTATTTCCAATTACCATCGTTTATCCTTAGCATTCAGAAACTTAACATAGGATAAATGAATTATACTTTTTTCACAAGGAAATCCTTATTAACTACCATTATAAATAAGTAAACATCATAAATATCATTTCTGATCAGCCCCCTGTCAAGTAGACATGCAAAATAAATAGTAATGTGCTATGATCTCTTTCCTTAAATTCAAGTTGACGTTTCAAACACACATTTTCACGTTATCATTTTCTAACTCGCTTCATTGTTATTCTTCTTTTCGTATTCACCTTTTGTCTTTTTGACTTTCTTCCCCTGATTCTAAATATTTTTTAGTTCTTCTGACCTAGTTGTATCGCTCTTTTTATTCCATTTTTGTAATCGAAAACGGCTTTCCCTTTTTCTTCTGTAGTATACTTACTTCTTCATCCCATAAGAAAAGATTCCTCCTTTTATAAACAACTTATTTATTTTGTTGTCTACTTTAGAGGAATCCTATCATTTTAATGGTTTCTTAAATTTTTTTAATCTTATGAAAAGCATCTTGCGCAGCAATAGCACCATCATTCACAGCCGTTACCACTTGACGAAGCACCTTACGATTGACATCACCTGCCCCATATAATAATGGGATTTTTGTCTCCATACAATCATTTACTAGTAAATAGCCATGTTCATCACATACTCCTAAATGTTCCACAAACGAGGTTTCAGGAATTGCTCCAATATAAGGGAATACCGCTTTTATCGCAAGTTCTTGTCGTTCTTTTGTTTTGGTATTTTGTACTAATAGAGCAGTTACTTGTTCCCCATCATCCTTAATTTCTATTGGTACATAATTTTGAAGTACTGTAATCTTTTCATTATCCATCACTTCTTTAACTACAATATCATCTGCTCTGAATACATCACGTCGCATAATGATCGTGACATGGGAGGCAAACTGGGTAAGATATAACGCTTCTTCCAATGCAGCATTCCCTCCTCCAATAACAGCAACTTCTTCGTCTTTAAAGAATGCACCATCACATACTGCACAATAGGAAACACCGCGACCAATATTTTCTGCTTCCCCTGGAATCGAAAGCAAGCGTTCCTTGGTTCCTGTTGCAACAATAACAGCTTTCGCTTGATAGATATTTCCATCCTCACAAATTACTTTTTTCCATTCGCCATTTTCTATTTTGCAAACATTACCATAAACATATTCACACCCGAATGAAGTAGAGTGGGAAAACATGTTGTTCGCTAATTCAAATCCACTCGTACTAATAATCCCAGGCCAGTTACTGATTTCATACGTTTTGATTAACTTACCTCCGGGAGCTCCTGCTTCTAGCATTATCGTATCTAAACCAGCACGAGATGCATAAATGGCTGCACTCATCCCCGCTGGTCCTGCCCCAATAATGATTACATCACAAACACGTTCCATTCCAGATCCTCCTTAACTATTTCTTCAATTTCCATCAAATCCGATACGATACGGTTCGGCTTTTCTTTTTCAAGTATTGCCTTTCTTTGTGTATTTTTAGCAAATGCAATACTATAGGCTCCAATATTTTTTGCCGCTTGGATATCCCCAGGGGCATCGCCTACATAAACGACATCATCGATTGGATATCTCGCTAATTCACATGCTTTCTTGATTCCTTCCGGATTTGGCTTTGCCGCATTGATTTGATCTCTTCCAACAACAACATCCATTAACTCCTCAATTTCAGCACAACGAAGTCCTCTTCTGACCAAATCGCTCATCTTATTTGATACGACTCCAACACAATACCCATGTTTTTTTAAATTCCTAACGAGCTCTTTCGCATGCAGCATACCATTGACTTCTTGATCATGATGGGCATGATTATAGACACGATAATATTGGACTGCTGCATCCACTTGTTCTTTGGGTAAATATTTTTCAAAAGTATCCCGTAATGCCGGCCCCAAAAAGGAATCAAGCTCCTCTTCCTTCAGATGATAATCTGGAAGAAAGTGGGCAAAGGTATAACGAAAACTGTCTTTGATTAATTTTTCCGAATCCACCAGTGTTCCATCGGCATCAAATAATACGATTGGTTTTTCTTTTTTAAACGGATACCAGGAATGAAATATTCGATTGTAGACACCCACATACCCTAGCAATCCAAGCACAATAAATAGTATTGAAACGACCTGTGCAATTCGAATCGTTCCCACCATTAACGCATCGCTCCTAAAAATTTCAATAAAGAAGCGCACAATTCCATACCACGTCAGGTAAGCGTAGACCATATCTCCTCTTTTTTTATAACCATATTTTTTAAATATCGTCTTAACGAAAATAAAAGCAATAAGATTTCCTATTCCTTCATAAAGAAACATCGGTTGACGATAAAAGCCATCAATGAACATTTTATTTTTGATAAAATCAGGGAAATGATCAAAATAAGATGCTGGTACAATATTCCCAAACGCTTCTTGATTCATGAAATTTCCCCATCGCCCGATCACTTGCGCAATCAAAACATTAGGAAGAATACAATCACCGATTCGCAGTAAATTTACGCCTTTAAATCGAAAATAGAAATAGGAATAAACGATTCCTGTGATTAATCCACCATGAATAGCAAGACCACCTTCCCAAATATAGAAAATACGAATCAAATCCTGTCCATAATAATCCCATGCAAACAAACAGTAATACAAACGTGCTCCTACAATCGCAAGGGGTAGCATCGTAAAAAAGTAGTCTTCTAACAGTTCCTTTTCATAGCCTAATTTCTTTGCTTGTTTTTGCGATAGATAATACGCCAAAATAGCGCCGGTAAGTATCAACAATGCATACCACGCTATGTGAAGCTGCAACCCACCAATGTTAATTTCTAAAAACGTTTTCCCATCCGGAAAGAAATGCATATCTATTCTCCTCCATTTTGTAATTTGATGCTTTGTAAAACGCGTTCTTCAAATTCTTTTCCGCTATCAAATCCCTTTTCTTTCAATACAATATTCGCTACCGCCGACTCGATAACAATTCCCATACTTCTTCCTTCTCTGACTGGAAGTGTTATTTTAGGAATCTGCACATCTAGGATTGTCTTATATTTCGTTTCTTCAATACCAACACGATCATAATTAGCATTCATATCCCATGGTTTAAGTTCTACGACAACATCAATATTAGCTCTCGGCAATGTTGAGTTGGCTCCATACATTCTTTCCACATCAATAACTCCTACTCCTCTTAATTCTAAAAATCCTTGTAGGATCGCAGGTGCCATTCCAACGATATTATTATGAATTTGATAGCAATCCACACGATCATCCGCCACTAATTGATGCCCTCTTCGTATCAATTCCAAAGCAACTTCACTTTTCCCTATTCCGCTTTCTCCACAAATCAGGACCCCTTTTCCATTGATGCTTAATAATACCGCATGATAGCAATCCATTGGGGCAAGTCTCTCGTCCAAATAAGAAATCATATTGGTAATTAATTGTGATGTCTTCTGAATCGAACGCAGAATAGGAAAATTCTTTTGAATTGCGATATCGCGCAATAATTTGGGACAATCATGCTTTTTGGAAATAATGATCATCGGTGTTTCTAATGAAGTTAAAAAGTCAAAACTTTTTCTTTGTGCAACTTCTGCCATAATCTTAATATATTCAATTTCTTTATCACCTAAAACAATAATACGCTTTTTTTGCGAATAATCAAAATAGCCTGCCAATTCTAATCCTGGGCGATTCGTATCCGCAATAACAATTTCTCTATTTAGTGAATGTTCATCTCCAGTGATTTGTTCAAAATTGAAATACTTTTTCATTTCTTTTACTGTTACTACATTATCTGTCATCGTATTCCCCCCTTTCCAATAGCGGTTTTAAATATCTTCCCGTATGTGATTCTGCTACTTGAACGATCTCTTCTGGTGTGCCACAAGCAACGATATTCCCTCCTTCATCGCCACCTTCTGGACCTAGATCAATCAAATAGTCTGCACATTTAATAACATCCAAATTATGTTCAATCACCAAAACAGTATCCCCATTTTGAACAATTCGCTGCAATACCTTTAATAGCGTTGCCACATCATGGGTATGAAGCCCCGTCGTTGGTTCATCTAATACAAATAATGTTTTCCCAGTCGCTTTTCTTTGTAATTCACTGGCAAGTTTCACACGTTGTGCTTCTCCACCAGATAGTGTTGTCGCACTTTGTCCTAGCTTAATATATCCCAACCCCACATCATATAATGTTTGTAACTTATGTTTAATTTTAGGAATATGGGTAAAGAAAGTAAGAGCCTCTTCCACGCTCATTTCTAACACATCATAAATATTCTTGCCTTTATAATATACTTGTAAAGTTTCTTCGTTATATCGTTTTCCACCACATTCTTCACAAGGCACATAAACATCCGGAAGAAAATGCATTGAAATCCGTAATATTCCATCCCCCTGACAAGCTTCGCATCGACCTCCTTTTACATTAAAAGAGAATCGTCCTTTATCATAACCTCGCATCTTGGCATCCACCGTTTGTGCAAATAAATCACGAATATCATCAAACACACCAGTATAAGTTGCAGGATTACTGCGTGGGGTTCTTCCAATAGGATCCTGGGAAATGTTAATAATTTTATCAATATTTTTCAGTCCTTTGATCGTCTCGCAAGCACCGGCTTTCACTCGAACTTTTCCTAATTCATGTTCAATTCCTTTGCTTAATATCTCATTTACTAAGGTACTTTTTCCACTTCCACTCACTCCAGTTACGACCGTAAATGTACCTAAGTGAAATTTCACATTGATGTTCTTTAAATTATTTTCTTTCGCACCAACAACCTCTAAAAATTTCTTATTTCCTTTTCTACGCTGTGATGGTATCAAAATCTTCTTTCTTCCACTCAGATAATCTCCGGTTATGGATGCGGTATTATTCATCACTTCTTCTACGGTACCAGCGGCAACGACATTACCACCATGAATGCCAGCACCTGGACCAATATCAACGATATAATCACTTGCACGCATGGTATCTTCATCATGTTCTACTACAATTAATGAATTTCCTAAATCACGCATTTTTTTCAACGATGCAATCAAACGATCGTTATCGCGCTGATGAAGTCCAATACTAGGTTCATCCAAGACATATAATACCCCTGTCAACTGGGAACCAATCTGCGTCGCAAGACGGATTCGCTGCGCTTCTCCTCCACTCAAGGTTCCTGCCAAACGATTTAACGTTAAATAGGTCAATCCTACATCGCTCAAAAACTGCAAGCGATTTTCAATCTCAGCTAGAATCAAACGTGCAATCTCCATTTCTTGCTTACTCAGCTTTGGCTTCAACTCCTTGATAAAAACCAATGCTTGCTTAATGCTCATGCAAGTCCATTCATAAATATTTAGCCCATCAATACGCACACACAACGCTTGCTCATTCAGTCGCTTCCCACCACAATCTGGACAGATTGAATCACTCATAAAAGAGGAATACCATTCTCTCGAAAAACGGCTCGTTGTTTCCATAAAACGCCTTTCGATCAATGTAACAACCCCTTCAATAAACTCGCTTTTTTGCGTGATATTTCCACTTTTCGAATACATTTTATAGGAAATAATATCCTTGCTGCCATACAATACGATATCCAGTTCTGCCTTAGTGAAATCTTTGATTGGTTTCTCTAAATCAATTTCATAATAATCACAAAGCGCTTTAAAACGTTGCCATTCCAGATTATCTTTTTTCAATATATTTTTATAGAAAGTAATCCCACCCTGGAGAATACTAATGTTTTTATCCGGAATCAAAATATCGAGATCTACCTTTTGTGTAATACCCAAGCCCTTACAAGTTGGACATGCACCAAAAGGAGCATTGAAGCTAAACAATCGAGGTTCTAATTTGGGAATCGAAAAACCACAATATTTACAAGAATAATTGCTGGAAAACATCAATTCTTCCTCATCATACAATACTAATGCCAATCCATCCGAAAGAGATAATGCGGTTTCGATAGAATCGTGAATACGCCCACGATCATTTCCTTTTACGATACGATCCACGACAACATCAATATTATGCTTCTTATTCTTTTCTAGCGCTTCCACATCTTCCAATAAAACAGGTTCCCCATCAATACGCGCACGGATAAAACCATCTTTCCGCAATTTTTCTAATAAATCCTTATGCGTTCCTTTCGCTCCATGAACCACTGGTGACAAGATTTGAATACGAGTGCGATCTTCGATATCCATCACTCGATCTACCATTTGTTTAATGGTTTGTGAAGTGATCGGCTCATGGTGAACAGGGCAATAAGGAACTCCAATTCGCGCATATAGCAAACGAAGATAATCGTAAATTTCGGTTACCGTCCCCACGGTTGATCTCGGATTATTGCTTGTCGTTTTCTGATCAATCGAAATGGAAGGGGATAATCCTTCAATACTATCCACATCTGGTTTCTCACTATTGCCTAAAAACTGACGTGCATAAGCGCTTAACGACTCAACATATCGACGCTGTCCTTCGGCATAAATCGTATCAAAAGCCAGGGATGTTTTTCCACTTCCACTCACTCCTGTCATAATGACAAATTGATTTCTTGGAACATCAATCGAAATATTCTTTAAATTATTTTCTCTCGCTCCTTTGATGGAGATCATATCTTTTTCCATTGGCAACACCTCTATAGTAGTATGCTATTTTCCCACTCTTTCTTTCAATACCTGTATATTTTACCATTTTTTACATGAATTTACACTGTTTCGCCTAGGTTTCATAAAACGATAACAAAAAAAGTACAAAAGAATTCTATTTTTCTTAATTTATTAAAAAACAAAAAGGATATCCCTCAAGGAATATCCTAAACTTCATCTATTCTCTCTTTAAAAAATTAGTCTTCTACGTATGGTAATAAAGCCATCTGACGTGCACGTTTGATTGCTGTTGCCAACATTCTCTGATATTTTGCTTTGGTACCAGTAACACGTCTAGGGATGATCTTACCGTTTGCTGAGATGAATCTCTTTAACAGTTCAACATCCTTGTAATCGATGTATTCAATATTATTTTTTGTAAAATAGCAAACTTTCTTTCTTCCAACACGTTGTTTTTTGTATGCCATTTGAATTTCTCCTTTCGATATTAGAATGGTAAATCATCGCTAGCGATATCTAAAGTATCCCCACCGAATTCATTGCCAAAGGATGAATTTCCATCCTCCTGCCCAAATCCACTATTCGATGAAGATGGTTGTGAATAGCTTGGCTGTGAATAACCTTGCTGACCATACCCTGTGTTATTATAATTTGGCTGATAACTCTGCTGCTGATTAGAAGCATTTCGGCTTTCCAAAAATTGCACAGATTCTGCAATAACCTCTGTTACATAAACACGTTTTCCATCTCTATCATCATAGTTTCTTGTCTGGATTCTTCCTTCCACACCGATTAGCGCACCTTTGTGTAAATACTGCGCCATCAAATCTGCGGTACGATTCCAGGCAACACAGTTAATAAAATCTGCATCTGGCTGACCTTCCTGTCTGCTTCTTCGATTGCATGCAACCGTAAAAGAAACAACAGAAGCACCGTTAGGTGTTTTTCTTAGTTCAATATCTCTGGTAATTCTTCCTACCAGAATCACTTTATTGATCATAGTGTCCCTCCTTATGCAGCAGCTTTTTCATCTTTCACAATTAAGAAACGAACTACGCTATTGTTGATTCTAGCTAAACGATCAAATTCAGCAATTCCTTCGTTGTTAGCTGTTACATTGATTACGTAGTAGTAACCTTTTGTCATGTGATTAATTTCATACGCGAACTCTTTGCATCCCCAGTCGTCAACATTGTCAATGCTTCCTCCTGCGTTTGTGATGATAGCGTGCAATCCTTCGTTTAATTTCGCTCTTGCAGCATCATCTAAAGATGCGTTCACGATGTACATGATTTCATACTTCTTCATTTTGTACACCTCCTTCTGGTCATTTGGCCCTTTCCCATGAAAGAGCAAGGAGTAATTATATTTACTCGCTTGAATATTATACCACATACCCCTTTAAAGTAAAGAAATTTTTCATCTTTTTAGCAATCTATAAAACACCAAGCAGAACTCTATTTTCTGCTTGGTGTTCCTTTTATTCAATGGTTACTTTTTCAATCACTGCACCTAGATCACGAAGTTTTCCTACGATATTTTCATAGCCTCTTTCAATATGGTAAATCTCATCAATTTCGGTTGTTCCCTTGGCAATTAATCCCGCAATAACAAGTGCTGCTCCACAGCGAAGATCCGTAGCCGTTACCTTTGTCCCACTCAACGGTGTTGCCCCATTAATGAAAGCACTTGGTGTATGAACATCAATATTCGCTCCCATTTTATTCAATTCGTAGCAATGTTTAAACCGTTCTGTATAAATGGTTTCCGTAACCATGGATTGTCCATTGCACTGTGTTAACAATACCGTCAACGGCTGTTGGATATCCGTCGCAAAACCTGGATAGGGAGCCGTTTTTACATGAACCGGTTGCAGAGATCCTTTTCTTCCTTTTACTGTGACTTTATCAATATCGATATCCATATCAATTCCGATATCATCTAATTTCGCCAATAAACCTTCAATATGCTGAGGAATGATATTTTCCACCGTAATATTGGTCCCTGCGGTAGCTGCTAACGTAATATAAGTAGCCGCTTCAATACGATCTGGAATAATTTCATGGAAACAACCGCCTAAGTGATCTACCCCTTCAATCGTAATCACATTGGTTCCAACCCCTCGGATTTTCGCTCCCATTTTATTTAATAACGTTGCAACATCAATAATTTCTGGCTCTTTTGCAGCATTTTCAATTACGGTCTTTCCTTTTGCATAGACAGCTGCACACATAATGTTGATAGTCGCCCCTACACTAGAAATATCTAAAAATATTTTATCTCCTACTAGTTCTTCCGCTTCTATAATATAGCAACCTTCCTCATAGTGAACCGTTGCCCCTAACGCTTCAAATCCCTTTAAATGCAAATCAATCGGACGAGGACCTAAATAGCAACCACCCGGCATTTTGATTTTTACTTTCTTATATTTTCCCAGCAACGCTCCCATAAAATAATAGGACGCTCTCAATTTCGTTACAGTATCACTGACCATTGCCACATTTTTCATATCGGAAGGATCAATCACAATATGATCCTGCGCCTTGATAATGACACGAACGCCCAATTCTTCCAAAAGAATTTTCAGCGATTGCACATCAGAAATATTAGGAACTCCCACAATCGTCACTGGACCATAACCTAAAATCGCAGCTGGAATCAACGCAACGGTTGCATTCTTACTTCCAGAAATACGAACAGAACCATGCAATTCATGGCCTCCCTCAATACGGATTACTTCTTTCATTCATATTCTCCTTACATCTATCTATATCACACTTTTCATAAAAGTGTTTTATTCTCGCTAACATTATAATTCATTTCAGGTACAATTTCTATGGAAATATATCGAAATTACAATTTCCCATATTTCCCTCTTTTTCTTTTTCTTTTCTTCTTTTATAATATTAGGCAGGAGAATGAATACTATGAAAAAAATCGCTTTTAGTAACGAGCAGTATGTATCACTGCAATCCAAACATATCAAAGAAAGAATCGCCCAGTTTGGTGATAAGCTGTATCTAGAATTCGGAGGTAAGCTATTTGATGACCATCACGCTTCCCGTGTTCTTCCAGGATTTGAACCAGACAGCAAACTGAAAATGTTATTATCTTTAAAAGAGGATGTTGAGATAATTATTGCCATTTGTGCACAAGATATTGAAAAGAATAAAATACGAAATGATATTGGGATCACTTATGACAATGAAGTATTACGTTTAATTGATGTATTCCGTGAATTCGGATTATTTGTTGGTAGCGTAACGATCACACAATATGCAAATCAACCAGCTGCTGACACATTCCGTCATCATTTGGAGAACCTTGGGGTCAAAGTATTCCTTCAATACCCAATTGAAGGTTATCCAAGCAATATTCCTCTGATCGTCAGCGAAGAAGGCTATGGAAAAAACGATTATATTACGACCGAGAAACCATTGGTCGTCGTGACGGCTCCAGGTCCTGGTTCAGGAAAAATGGCAACCTGTCTTTCTCAGCTCTATCATGAACATTTGCGTGGTGTAAAAGCAGGCTATGCCAAATTCGAAACCTTTCCTATTTGGAATCTGCCATTAAAGCACCCTGTCAATTTAGCATACGAAGCAGCAACAGCAGATCTCAATGATATCAATATGATCGATCCTTTCCACTTGGAAGCCTATGGGGAAACCACCGTAAACTACAATCGTGACGTTGAGATTTTCCCTGTTTTAAATGCCATCTTTGATAAGATTTTAGGTACTTCACCTTACCAATCCCCAACCGATATGGGAGTGAATATGGCAGGAAACTGCATTATCGATGATGCCGCCGCAAGGGAAGCAAGCAAAGATGAAATCATTCGACGTTACTATCAGGCTTGTGTGGATTTTGAAAAAGGACGTGTTAATTCATCTGCTATTGATAAGATCAAAATGATCATGTCACAAGCGGAAGTAACTCTAGAAGATCGTCCTTGCGTTAAACCAACCCTAAACACAAGTGAAGAAACCAGTCTTCCAGCATGCTGCATCGAATTAAACGATGGTACTATTATTACCGGAAAAACCAAGCAGTTGTTAGGCTGTTCTAGCGCTGCCTTATTAAATGCATTAAAACATTTAGCAGGTATTGACGATAGCATTCATGTTATCTCACCTTCGGTAATTGAACCCATTCAGCAGCTGAAAATCGAACATTTAGGAAATCGCAATCCACGTCTTCATACCGATGAAGTATTGATTGCTTTAGCGATGAGTGCAACCAATGATGAAAACGCAAAAAAAGCTTACCAGCAGCTCGACAAGCTAGCCGGATGTGAAGCTCATTGTTCGGTTATTCTATCCGAAGTTGATATGAACGTATTCCGAAATCTAAAAGTTAATTTAACTTGTGAGCCTAAATACCAGACCCATAAAATGTATCAAAAATAAAAAATTTCTCCCTATGATGGCAGTCATAGGGAGAAATTTTTTAATCACACATATAATTCGTTTTCTAAAATCATTTCAATTATTTTCCTACCAACGAATAAAAGGGTAATCAAATTTTATGGGGGTCTAATATTTAGGGGTCACTTTAGGGGTATAACTTTAGGGGACAACTTTAGGGGTCTAATTTAATGAAGTAGTTCATTCGAACTGCTTCTTTTTTTATAATAATGTTGTGGGTACTTATCTTCATACTGGAGGTGTGCTAGTGAATAATTATGAAGATATTTTTAACCTACTTAATTTACCTAATGATGGAACAATCAATATTGATGAGGTAATCGTGAATGATAATATAAAAACGATTCACCTTTCTAGAAATCCTGTACCTACTTTTTGTAATATATGTGGAGCTCGTATGTATTCTAGAGGAATTTATAAGAGAAATGTGAATCATCAAATTCTTCAGGATTCAACCTATCTCAACTTAATCATTCACCAAAGAAAATGGAAATGCACAAACTGCTCGGCTTATCAAAATGAGTCATTTCCCTTTGTGGAGAAAAGAAAACAATCTACCTCATTGATTCCGTTACTAGTACTTGATGCAATGAAAGATCTTAATCGTTCTGCAGTGTCCATAGCTAAACAATTTAATATATCCGACACACAAGTACATGATATCTTTACTGCTTATGTAGACTTACCGCGATTAGAATTACCTGAGAATCTTTCAGTAGATGAAGTCTATTTAAATATCAATCATAAAGATAAATATGCTTTGGTATTGATGGATTTCAAGACTGGTGAGATAGTAGATATCCTACACAATCGTTGGAAATCCACTGCTGACAAATATTTTTATTCAATTCCTTTAGAGGAAAGAAAACGTGTCAAATATATCATTTGTGATGCTTATCGTAATTATATGGAGTT